>JAIMBG010000145.1 GCA_023511555.1 Acetobacteraceae bacterium
GGGGGGGGGGGCCGCGGGGGGCGGGGGGGGGGGGCCGGGGGGGGGGGGGGGGCTAGCCACGCGGCGCCCCCGCGGGGGGGGGGGCGGGGGCCCCGGGGGGGGGTGGGGGGTGAACGGGCATGATGGCCCCAGGCCTGGAGGAGCCGCTGGACGACAAGTTCTTAAGGACCCTTCAAACCGTGGCGCCGGGCACTCTGCTGCGGGAAGGCCTGGACCACATAGTGCGGGCGCGCACCGGAGCGCTCATCGTAGTGGGGGACGGGCCAGAGGTTCTTTCTCTGGTGGACGGCGGTTTCCGGGTAGACACGGAGCTTATGCCTTCGTACCTGTACGAGCTGGCCAAGATGGACGGGGCCATAATCCTTACCCAGGACTCAAAGCGGATTCTGCACGCCAACGTGCAACTGGTGCCCGACACCTCCATTCCCTCCAAAGAGACCGGCATACGGCACCGCACGGCAGAGAGGGTGGCCCTGCAGACGGGGCAACTGGTCATAGCCATCTCCCAGAGGCGCAGTGTGATCACGCTCTACCAGGGCTCGTTCAAGTACGTGCTGAGGGACATCGGCTTCATCCTTACCAAGGCCAACCAGGCCATCCAGACGCTCAGCCGCTACCGCGCCGTCCTCGATCAGGCTCTGTCCCAGCTTTCGGCGCTGGAGTTCGACGATCTGGTGACGCTTTCCGACGCCGTGGGGGTGCTCCACCGGGCGGGGATGGTGCTGAGCATCGAGGGGGAGATTCAGCGGTACATCGGCGAGCTGGGCACCGAGGGCCGCCTGGTGAGCATCCAGCTCGACGAGCTCATGGAGAAGGTGGAGGACCAGGTGGTGCTGGTGGTGCGGGACTACGCCCAGCCCGGGGCCGACCGCTCCGAGTCCGAAGTGCGCCGCGAGCTGGTGCAGTATGCGGCAGAGGACCTCAGCAACTACCTGGACCTGGCCCGCATCCTGGGGTTCACCGGCTCGCTGGCCGTCCTGGACCGGCCGCTTGTGCCCCGCGGCTACCGGCTGCTGCGGCGCATTCCCCGGCTGCCGGTGCAGGTGGTCGACAACCTGGTGGCGAGGTTCGGCAACCTGCAGAGGATACTGAGGAGCTCGCTCGACGAGCTGGACCAGGTGGAGGGCATCGGCGAGGCCCGGGCGCGGGCGGTACAGGAGGGGCTGAGGAGGCTCAGGGAACAGGTGATGCTGGAGCGACGGGCATGAGCGCCCCGGCGGCGGCCGCTACGAGAAGTTGAATACCCCCAGGGCGGCCAGCTTCTTCTGCTCCTTGAGCAGCACGTCGTACAGGTTTAGGTCGAAAAGGTTGCACACCGCCGCCAGGTAGAACAGCAGGTTTCCGATCTCGGCCTCTATGGCCTCCTGGCAGTGCTCGCAGAGCTTCCCTTCGACGTGGGAGGCCATGTGCTCCTTGAGCTCCTTTAGCGAAATGCCGGGGGGGACGCGCTGGCGGGAGGCGCCGATACTTATGCAGCCGCAGCCGGTGACCGCCTTCGACACGGCCCGGCCGATGCGGGCGTCTGCCTCCTGAAGCTTGGTGAGCACGTCGAGGACGCTCCGGTGCCGCACCAGGCACTCATTGACGATGTCCTGGAACTGGTCGCACAGGAGATCCTTCACCCCGGTCACCCCTTGCCGCAAGTTTCGCTCCCGCTCTCATTATACTTTCGGGGCCGCCCCCTTGTCAATGCGGCGGGGGCGTAGAGTCCAGGAGAATCGCGGACTGGCTGGCCTTGACAGCCCCCCCGGGGTATGCTATCCTGTATACAGGGAATTTGCGAGGAGCCTGGGGAGGTAGGTAAATGTTCAACGTGGGCGACAAGGTGGTCTACCCGATGCACGGGGCCGGTGTTATCGAAGCCATTGAGGAAAAGGAGATACTCGGACGAAGACAAACGTACTACGTCATGAAACTTCCCATCGGCGACATGAAGGTCATGATTCCCACCGGCAACGTCGAAGGGGTGGGCTTGCGGGGGGTCATTGACGGGGACCAGGTGCAGAGGGTGTTCGAAATCCTCCGTTCCCAGAAGACCAAGATGTCGTCCAACTGGAACCGCCGCTACCGGGCCAACCTGGAGAAGATCCGCAGCGGGGACATTTTCGAGGTGGCCGAGGTGGTGCGCAACCTGGCCATCCGAGACAAGGAGAAGGGGTTGAGCACCGGCGAGCGGAAGATGCTGGACAATGCCCGCCAGATACTGGTCAGCGAGCTGGTTCTGGCCCAGGGGATCAAGGAGGAAGAGGCCAACTCGCTGCTCGACAGCATGTTGGCCTAGGCCGGCCGGGCTGCCTGCCCGGCCGCGGCATGGTGGAGATGAACGGCGAGGCCGGCGACGCTGGGCTTCGCCCTTTATGGGGCCGGCGGCGGATCTACCCGCCCGCGGGCCGGCCGCGACGGCGCGAAGGAGGTCGGTGTTTGGTGTTCAACCGCGCGGTCCAGCGCATTCTGGCGCTGGCCGGCCTGCTGACCGGACTCGTCGGTACTTACCTCACCCTGCGCCCTTACAGCCTCCTCGGCTTTGATCCCTCCCAGGTCCAGGGGATGAGCCTGCTGGTGCTGTGCACCGCGCTCGGGGGCCTGGCGGGCCTGTTCGGGCTCCCGTGGATCCTGGGGCTTGTCTGGCGCTTTCTCCGCTGGCTGGAGGGCAGGGTGCTGCGCCTGCCCCTGCCCGACGTGGCGGCGGGAGCCCTGGGGCTCATCGTGGGGCTGCTCATAGCCAGCCTGCTGGGCTCCACCCTCTCCTACCTTCCCCTGGTCGGGCGGGCGCTTCCCATCGTCGCCAGCGTGGTGCTGGGCTACCTGGGCCTGAGCGTGGGGGTGAGGAAGCGCGAGGAGCTGGTCTGCTTCTTCTCTGCCCTGCCGCGGCGCTTTTCCCGGCAGCCGGGGTCCAGGGGAGCGCCCGCGGGCTTGCAGCCAAAGGTGCTCGACACCAGCGTGATCATCGACGGCCGCATCGCTGATGTCTGTAAGAGCGGCTTCATCGAGGGGCCCATCGTGATCCCCTCGTTCGTTCTCGAGGAGCTGCGTCGCATCGCCGACTCCTCCGACCTGCTCAGGCGCAACCGCGGCCGGAGGGGGCTGGACGTGCTGAATCGCATCCAGAAGGAGCTGGAGATCCCCGTCCAGATCGTGGACCTGCAGGTCCCGGAGGGGGAGGTCGACTCCCGGCTGGTCAGGGTGGCCAAGGCTCTGGAGGCCAAGATCATCACCAACGACTACAACCTCAACAAGGTGGCTCAGCTTCACGGCGTGCCCGTGCTGAACATCAACGAGCTTGCCAACGCGCTCAAGCCCGCGGTGCTCCCCGGGGAGGAGATGACCGTCCACATCATCCGGGACGGCAGGGAGCTGGGACAGGGGGTCGCCTATCTGGACGACGGCACCATGATAGTGGTGGACGGGGGAAAGCGCCACATCGGCGAGACCATCGGGGTGCTGGTCACCAGCGTGCTGCAGACGGCGGCCGGCCGCATGATCTTCGCCCGGCCCAAGTCCGTGGAAAAAGCTGTCTAGGGCGGTGGGCCTGATGCTCAGTGAGGCCGGGGCCTGGGCGGTGGTGCCGGCGGCCGGCTCGTCGACCCGCATGGGCGGACTGGGCAGCAAGTGCCTTCTGCCCCTGCTGGGGCGCCCCGTGGCGGGCTGGTCGCTATCCGCGCTCCAGGCGTGCAGCGGCGTGTCGTCGGTCGTGCTCGTGGTCCCTCCCGGGGAGGAAGGGCTCTACCGCTCCCAGGTGGTGGAGCCCTGCGGCTTTTCCAAGGTCCGGGCGGTGGTGGCGGGGGCCGGCACCCGCCAGGGTTCCGTGGCCCGCGGGCTCGAGGCGATCCCGGACGCGGAAGGCCTGGTGGTCGTCCACGACGGCGCGAGGCCGCTGGCCACCGCCGGCCTGGTGTCGCGGGTGCTGGAGGCGGCCCGCAGCCACGGCGCGGCGGCAGCGGCCGTGCCCCTCTCCGACACCGTGAAGCGGGCCGATCCCGGCGGCCGGGTGCTGGAGACCCTGGACCGCTCCGGGTTGTTCCAGGTCCAGACCCCCCAGGCCTTCCTGCTCCCGCTCCTGCGCGAGGCGCACCGGCGCGCCGCCGAGGCCGGGCTGGAGGCCACGGACGACTGCGCCCTGGTGGAGGCCGCGGGGGCGGACGTGGTGCTGGTCCCCGGCCGGCCGGAGAACCTCAAGGTCACCACCCCCGAAGACCTGGAAGCGGCGGCGGCGCTGCTGAGGTCCCGCCCCGGCGCCGGCGGGCCGGCCGGGCCCGGATTCGGCCCTTTTGGCCATCGGGTGGGCCTGGGCTACGACGTGCACCCCCTGGTCCCGGGGCGGCCGCTGAGGCTGGGCGGCGAGGAGGTGCCGCACGATTTGGGACTCATGGGTCACTCCGATGGCGACGTCCTCTGCCATGCCATATGCGACGCGCTGCTGGGGGCGGCCGCGCTGGGCGACATAGGCGGGCACTTCCCGGCTTCCGACCCTGCCTGGGAGGGCGTGGCCGGCTGCGAGCTTCTCGAGCGGGTGCGGGCGCTGCTGGCGGGGGCAGGGTTCGCGCCCCTCCAGGTCGACGCGGTAGTGGTGGCTGAGTCGCCCTATCTCAAGCCCTACCTGGCCCGCATGCGCTCCCGGCTTGCCGGGTGCCTCGGCCTCTCACCGGGGCAGGTGAGCGTCAAGGCCACGACCAGCGAGGGGCTGGGGCCGCTGGGCGAGGGGAAGGGCATCTGCGCCTGGGCCGTGGCGGTGGTGGGCCCCCTGCCGGGCCCCGGCGAGAGGGGGGTCGGAGCATGAAAGTCAGGCTGGTGGCTCACACCCCCGCCCCGGAGCTGGTCGTCGCCAGGGCTGCCCGGACCTGCTACTCCCACCTGGATCTGGGCTCGCTCCCCTTCGGCGGCGACCCGGCGGCGGCGTCCCGGCTGATATCCCGGCTTCTGGACTCGGGGCACCTCTCCCCCCTGGAGCACGCCGTCTTCACCTTTGCGGTGAGCGATGTGAGCCGGGTCACCCTGGCCCAGCTCACCCGCCACCGCCTGGCGTCCTACTCCGTGGAGAGCCAGAGGCAGGTCCCCGTTGGCCCCTCCAGCTATGTGGAGCCGCCCTCGCTGCTCAGGGTGCCGGGGGCGCGGGAGCTGTTCTCGGCCCAGGTCCGGTCCGCCATAGACTGCTACCGGCGGCTGGTGGAGCTGGGGGTTCGCAGGGAGGACGCCCGCTACTGCCTGCCTCAGGCGGTCACCACCTCACTGTTCCTGACGCTCAACGCCCGGGAGCTTCTGCTGGTGGCCAGTCAGAGGCTGTGCCGCCGGGCCCAATGGGAAATAAGGCGCCTCGTGCACCTTATGGTCAGGGAGGCCTCGCGGGTGGCGCCCGCGCTGATGGCCCGGGCCGGTCCCCCTTGCCTCAAGGAGGGTGTCTGCCCCGAGGGGCGCTTCTCTTGCGGTCGCCTCGACGAGCTCAGGCGGGCCGGAGCGGCGGGGGGGCCGCGGCAAGGAGGCGGGGGTGGGGATGGACGCCCTGAGGTGGGTTCCGGGGCGTAACCCGGTGCTGGAGGTGCTCAAGGCCGGGCGCCGGGTGGAGAGGGTGGTTTTGGCCCGGGGCGCTAGAGGGCCGGCGGTGGACGCCCTCCTGAGGCTGGCCTCGAGCCGGGGGGTGCCGGTGGAGTGGGTGGACGCCCGCGAGCTTGACCGCCTCTGCCCCGGTCGCCCTCACCAGGGCGTGGCGGCCCGAGCCGAGGCCCTGCCCTACGTGGAACTGGCCCAGGTGCTGGGGCTGGCCCGGTCCCGGGGCGAAGACCCCCTGGTGCTGGCGCTGGATGGCATCCAGGACCAGGGCAACCTGGGGGCGCTTCTGCGGGTAGCCGAGGCGGCGGGGGCTCACGGCGTGGTCATCCCCCAGAGGCGCGCGGCGGGCCTGGGGGCCGGTGCGGCGAGGGCCTCGGCGGGGGCGGTGGAGCATGTTCTGGTGGCCCGGGTGAACAACCTGGCCAGGGCGCTACAGCAACTAAAGGGCTCAGG
>JAIMBG010000146.1 GCA_023511555.1 Acetobacteraceae bacterium
GTGTGGGAGGGGGCGGCCGTGCTGGTCATCGGGGGCAAGGGGGCGGGAAAGTCCACCGTGCTCCTGGACCTGGTGACGAGGCCGGGCTGGCGCTTTCTGTCCGGGGACAAGGTGTTCCTGGAGACCGGCGAGGCCGGGGTGCTGGCGCACGGCTGGCCTGACTACCCGCATCTGGGCCATGCCACCGTCATGCGGCACCCGGCGCTGAGGCGGGCCGCCGAGGGGCTCGGCCACAGGGTCGACCCGGCCTGCCGCACCAAGATCCTGCTCCGGCCCGAGGTGCTGCAGCGCGCTCTGGGATTCGAGTGCGTCCGTGGGGGTGTGCCCCTCCGGTGGGTGATCTTCCCCGACGTGCTGGGGGCCCCCGATACCCGTTTCGCCCCCCTCCCCGAGCCCGACCCGGAGCGGGTGGTGGAGAACCTGGAGTGGACCGCCAACAACCCCCTGGCGCGCTGGCACTCCTTCCTGCCCTCCCTGCCCGTGGCCGAGGCCCTGGCGGGCCCCGTGCCGCGGCTGGTTGAGTCGCTTAAGGCCTGCCGCTACTACCGGATGGAGGGGCCGGGCCCCCTCCCTCCCGGGGCTCTGGAGGCGGTGCTGAAGTGATCAAGCTGGTGCTGTTCGGGCATACGGGCTCAGGCAAGTCCACGTCGGCCCGGCTGGCCCAGGAGTTCTTTCGCTCCCGGGGACTCAGCGTCGCCGTGCTCAAGCTGGCCGAGCCGCTGTACGAGCTGCAGGGGCGGTTCTACGAGCTGGCCGGGCGGCCCATAGACCACTACGCCCAGGACCAGGTCCTGCTGGAGATGATCGCCGCCCAGCTCCGCCGCATCTCCCCCACCAGCCTGGTGGACCACTTCCTGGCGCGGCTGGAAAGGACCCAGGCCGACGTGGTCATAAACGACGACCTCAGGGACTTTGAGACCGACTACAGGGCGCTCAAGGCTCACGGGTTCCGGTTCATCCGGGTCCGGTGCTGCGAGGAGGTGCGGCTGAGGCGCCTGGGGATGCGCCGGGACCTCACCGTGGAGGCACATTCGGCCACCACTGCTCAGATAGACCTCATCGAGCCCGACTTCGTGGTGGACAACTCCACCGACGACGTGGAGGAGCTGCGGCGTACGCTGAGCGGGGTGCTGGAGAGGTTGCTATGATACTCACCGGGGACGAAATCCTGAGGGAAGTGAGGCGGGGGCGGATACAGATATCGCCGTTTTCGCCCGAGAGGCTGGAGCCCAACTCGTACGGCTTCAGCCTGGCGAGCGACTTCATCCGATATGACGCTGCGGTCCTGGACTCGCTCCGGGAGAGGCCCCGACAGGTGCGGTTTACCATCCCCGAGTCGGGCTACGTGCTTGAGCCGGGGAGGTTCTACCTGGGCAGCACGGTGGAGATCATGGGCAGCGACTACTACGCCGCCACGCTTTATGCCCGGCGCTCCGTAAGCACCATGGGGATGTGGATACAGTTCAGCGCGCCGCTCGGCCACACCGGGGCCATCATTCCCTGGACGCTGGAGATCACGGTGGTGCACCCCATCGTCGTCTACCCGGGCATGCTCATCGGCAAGATCGCGTTTTGGAAGCCGCTGGGGTTCAAGCAGATATACGCGGGCAAGTACATCCATTCCACCACCGTGGTCCCGTCGCGCATCTACGACGAGAGCGAGCAGGTGCAGGAGGGGGTGCAGCGGTGATACTCACCGGCCCCGAGATCATCCACAACTGCCGGCTGGGGAAGATCATCATCGACCCGTTCCTGCCGGAGAACTGCAACCCCAACAGCTACAACTTCCGCCTGGGCAGCGTTCTCAGGGTGTACGACGAGTTCCCCCTCGATCCCAAGCGGCCCAACAAGTACGTGGACCTGCCCGTCCCGCCCGAGGGGTTCGTGCTGGAGCCGCACCGTCTCTACCTGGGCCACACCATGGAGGTGATGGGCAGCCGGTACTTCGCCCCCACCTTCGCCGCCCGCTCGTCGGTGGCCCGGCTGGGGCTGTTCATCAACCTCTCGGCGTCGCTGGGGGACATCGGGTTCATAGGGCAGTGGACGCTCCAGCTCTTCACCATCCACCCGCTCCGGGTCTACGCGGGCATGAAGATCGGCCAGATAATGTGGTGGAAGCCCCAGGGCACCATACGCCTCTACGAGGGCAAGTACCAGGGCTCCTCCGGCCCCCAGAGCACCCTGATATACAAGGACTTCGAGAGGAAAGACGCCCAGGACGGGAGGAGGTCGGCTTGACCCCGGGCGGGGGGTTTGTGACCCTGGCCCGTCCCCTGGGGCCGGAGCAGGTGGGCAACAAGTTCTGGAACCTGGCCCGCCTGGCCCGGCGCCTGCCCGTGCCCCGGGCGGTGTGCGTCACCGCCGGGGTGTTCCGGGAGGCCCTGGGGCCGGACCGTCTGGCCTTCTTGGAGCGGTTCTTTGAGGACCTGCGGGCCACCGTGGGGTGCTTCCTGCTGTCGTCCATGCCCCGCCTGGAGGAGGTGGTGCGGGGCGTGGAGCTCAGCGGCAGCCGGCGGGAGGCGCTTAAGACCAGGATGGAGGAGGTCTTCGGGGGGCTTGAAGGCCGGCGGTTTGCGGTGCGGTCCTCGGCCGCCCACGAAGACGCTCCCCGGCGCAGCTTCGCCGGGGTCTACCGTTCGCGCCTGGACCTTTCGGGCTTCGACGAGGTGTGCGCCGCCGTGGCCGGCTGCTGGCGGGCTTACTACAGTTTCCCCGCCATAGCCGCCCGGCTCAGGGCCGACGACTTCAGCCCCGAGCCGGAACTGGCCCTCATCGTGCAGGAGATGGTGCCTGCCGTTCTGGCCGGGGTGGCGTTCACCCGGGGGCCCGGCGGGCAGGGGGGCGCAGTGGTGGAGTACGTGGCCGGCGCCGGGGAGGCCCTGGTGTCGGGGGCCGCCGCCCCCCGCGTCTACCGGCCGGGCGCGGGGCCCCGGCCCCAAGGCCCGGAGGCGCGGGCGCTGGCGGGGGCGGCCCGGGCCGCCAGCCGGGCTCGCGCCATCCTGGGCTGCGATGTGGACCTGGAGTGGGCCTGGGACGGGAGGCGCCTCTACGTGCTTCAGGCCCGGCACATCACCGGCCCCCGGCGAGCGACTCTGGCAGCGGCCGCCGGCGCGGCAGGCCAGGAGGCGGCTGAGCCTGGGAGAGCACCGGAGTCGGCGGACGCCGGTGCGCCGGGGCCGAGGGCGCCGGGCGCGGCCCGGGGCGGCCCCGGGGCCGCGGGGGGCCGCCTGGAGCTGGGCCTGCTCTACCTGGACTCCGGCCTGCCCTCGCGAATCGACCTGCGCGAGTGCCGGGACGTGTACGGCGTATATGTACCCAAGCGGGCCAGGGCGTACCGGCTGGCCGCCCAGATGGGGGTGGACACCGGGGCCGCCTACGTGGTGGAGTTCAACCTTCAGGGGCTCAGGCAGAGGGGGGAGGAGTTGAGCCGGCGGCTTTCGGCCACGCCGGCCCCCGAAGTCGTGGTGGACGTAAGCAACAACATCCGGCAGATCATCGTTCCCAAGGGCGAGGTGGGGCGCTTCCTGGAGGAGACCTTCGGGCTGGATCCCACCGGGCTTGAGCTTCACACCGTCATCGTCCGGGACTACGTCCGGGGCCAGTACGGCTTCATCTCCCGCCTCGACCCGTCGGGCGGCCTGCTGGTAGAGGCTTCCACCGAAGGGCTGCTCGGGATCAACCGCGGCATCGCCGACTGCCGGCGCATCTTCATCCCCGACCCCGACCGGCCCCCTGAGGGAGGGAACCTGAGCTCCGACGCCGGCCCTGCCGCGCTGGAGGAGTTCTGCCCGGCGTTTCCCACCATAGCCGCGTTCACCCGGGCACTCAACCGGGAGATGCCGGGGACGCAGTTGGAGTGGGTGCTGGAGTCGCGGCGGCCCTACTTCGTCGACTACTCCCGAACGGGCGAGGCCCCGCCCTTTACCCGCCGGCCGGGCACACTGGTGGTCTCGCCCGGAATGGCCCGGGGCCCAGCGCTGTCGCTGGCCGCCGACGAGGTGCTGAGGCGGCTCAGCATTGGACCGGCGGTCAGCGTGAACAAGTACGACGAGGCCCGGGAGCACGCGGAGTTGGCGGCCCTCATCCAGGCCGTGGCGGGGATGCCGCAGAAGCCGGTGGTGTTCGCGCCCCGGCCCTACGCCATCCTTTCGGCGCTGTTCGATTACGTGGCGGGCTTCGTCTTCGCCCAGGGCTCGCTGCTGTGCCATCTGGCCATACTGCTGCGCGAGGCCGGGATACCGGCGGTCGTCTGCCCCGGGGTGGAGTTTTCGCCCGGGTCGGAGGTACTCATCGAGGACGGCAGGCTGACCATCTTCTGAGGGAGGGGGGCGTGGTCGGTGGGGACCTGCTACTTCGGGCTCCAGCCGGTTGGATTTCAGCCGCCGCGGGACGCAGGACGGTCCGTCCCGCGGGCGCTGCTCTGCCTGGGATCGATCTACCACATAAACGGCGTGCGTCCCTACCGGGCCGGGCACCGATTCCTGCTGGTGGAGGTACCCCCCGGGGGGTCCGGCGCCTCCCGGCTCAACACCGTTATGCTGCGGTTTTCCGGGCGGAGGGCGTGGCGATATACCTGGGTAGACGACGGCGGGCGGGTGCTGCGCCGGGGCTCGGTGACGGCCGGCCGGCTGTTCCGGGACGGCAGGCTGGCGGAGGAGGTTCGGGCCGGCGTGGCGAAGAACGGTCGGGCCCCGGCCTGGGCCGGGCTGGACTCGTTCGTGCCGCTGTTCTACGCCGCGTCCTGGCGCCAGGAGGGGCCGGGGTGGCGGCTCCACTTCGGGCTGGACCTGTTCAGCCAGGTGAGGTTTACTCCCCAGGACGCCCTCTTCGTCCGCACCAGCCTTGAGCCCTTCCTGTTGCTTGAGACGGAGGGCCGCACCGTCGCAGGGCGCACCCCTGGGGCGGGGGGCGCCAGAGGGGGGGATGGCGCCGGGGCGGGAGCGGCCCCCGAGGGCGACGCCCGGGATGGGGCCGCCCTGGCGGCGAAGCTGGGGCTCTCCCCGGCCGAGCCGCTGGCCTGGCTGGACGCCGCCCTGCAGCTCCACAGCCGGGGGGCGCTGTTCCTCAATAACCACCAGTGCTATTACACCAGGTGCCACCGCGGCCAGGAGATCGAGACCAAGTTCAACCTGGAGCTGGGCGTCGACATCTGGTCTCTCACCCTGGACTTTTACAACCTGATCCGGCAAGGGCGGCTCCCCGGGTACATCCTGGAGTACCGGGACGAGTTCCAGCAGTGGGACTACCTCAACCACGTGTATGAGGTGGTGGCGCCGGAACCCGAGCGCGGCTACATCTCCTTCATCCCCTGCACCAACGGCCGCTACCTCATCAAGCGCAAGCGGTACGCCGCCGACCAGTTGGTGCGGGGGGAGCTCCACTACAAGGACGTGGACGTCACGGTACCCTTCGACCGCTACATCCGGGAGACGTACGGCGTGGAGCCCCGGGCGCTTCCCTCCTTCCGGCGCGTGCGCTACGACGTGAACTTTGAGTCCCAGCGCACCGGGCACGTTTACGGCATCTTCTTCGACCTGAGCTGGGTCCTGGAAGAGGGGCCGGGGCGGCCGGGCGGCCCGCTGGAGACCGGGCGCCGGCTCCCCATGGCCCAGTGCGAGGTGGAGTACCTGCGCAGCCGCACTCTGGTTCCGCCCGATCCGGGCGAGGTGTTCCGGGAGCTTAAGGAGATCACCGCCTGGGTGAGGTCGATCCTGGACCAAAAGGGTGTGCGCTACGTCCCGGGGTTCTACTCCAAGCTTTCCTTCCTCAAGGGGGAGCCGCTGCCGGCCGGGTAGCGCGGGAGGCTGGCCCGGCCTGCGGGGGGCGGCGCCATTTGGGCCCCGGCGCCTCCGGCCGCCGCCCGCCGTCCGGCCCTGCAGACGGCGGCTTGGCGGCGCCGTGCAGCGCGGGGGGCGCCTGCGGCCCCGCCCGGGGCGCCGCCGCGGCCCGGCGCGGCTGCGCTTGAGCCGGCAG
>JAIMBG010000147.1 GCA_023511555.1 Acetobacteraceae bacterium
TACGTGGAGAAAGCGCTGGCCGAGTTCGAGAAGACTCTCGAGCACACCAAGCGCTATTACATCGACGTGGACGAACGGTCGTGAGCATCGGTCATCGCGCGTCTGGGCGGACGAGAACCTTGACTTCGGCCGCTTGTCCGCCCGGGACGTCGGGAGGATTCGGGTTCGTCGCGAAGGCGGACAGGTCGCTGCCACAGATCCCGGCCCACGCGATCTCGACCTTGACCGTGCCGTCCGCCACCGCGAGTACGGCGATGTCGGACAGCCTCAAGTCGCGGGGTCCGTACCGTCTTGCTGTGTGCATTGGCGTTCTCAGCCGAATAACCGCCGGGTGTGGTCGTTGAGGAACATGCCGTCGGGGTCCATCTCCTTGCGCAGCCGCTCCACCAGGCCGGGGATGTCGCGGCGCGGCACCTGCCGGAGGTCGCGGCCCTTGAAGTATCCGGCCGGCTTCGACACGGCGCGGGTGGCCTCGATCACCTCACGCACCGCCTTCCTCACCGAGGCCGGGGTGATACCGTGCTGGCGGTTGTAGTCCGCCTGGATGCGGCGGCGGCGCTCCGTCTCGGAGATCGCCCGGTGCATGGACTGGGTCACGGTGTCGGCGTACATTATCACCCGGCCCTCGACGTTGCGGGCCGCCCGGCCTATGGTCTGAATGAGCGCCACGTCGGAGCGGAGGTAGCCCTCCTTGTCGGCGTCGAGGATGGCCACCAGCCCCACCTCGGGGAGGTCGAGCCCCTCCCTCAGCAGGTTTATCCCCACCAGCACGTCGAACACGCCCAGCCTGAGGTCCCGCAGTATCTCCATGCGCTCCAAGGTCTCCACATCGGCGTGGAGGTAGCGGACCCTCACCCCCACCTCCCGGAGGTAGTCGGTGAGGTCCTCGGCCATCTTCTTGGTGAGCGTGGTCACCAGCACCCGCTGGCGCCTTTCCACCCGCCGGCGGATCTCCCCCAGAAGGTCGTCGATCTGGCCCCGGGTCGGCCTCACCTCCACCTCCGGGTCGACCAGCCCGGTGGGCCGCACGATCTGCTCCACCACCTGCCCCGCCCGCTCCAGCTCGTAGGGCCCCGGCGTGGCGGACACGCAGATCACCTGGTTTATCCGCCGCTCGAACTCCTCGAAGGTGAGCGGCCGGTTGTCGTAGGCCGAGGGCAGGCGGAAGCCGAACTC
This sequence comes from Acetobacteraceae bacterium, assembly GCA_023511555.1. Taxonomy (GTDB): domain Bacteria; phylum Bacillota; class Sulfobacillia; order JAIMBG01; family JAIMBG01; genus JAIMBG01. The sequence goes on from JAIMBG010000147.1 coordinate 1,177, forward strand.
GACCAGGGCGTCCTTGCGGGTGCGGTCGCCGTGGTACATCCCCCGGAGCTGGGGCAGGGTGACGTGGGACTCGTCGATGAACAGGAGGTAGTCCTGGGGAAAGAAGTCGAGCAGGGTATAGGGCGGCTCGCCCGGCCGGCGCCCGGTGAGGTGGCGGGAGTAGTTCTCAATCCCGGAGCAGAACCCCACCTCCCTCAGCATCTCCAGGTCGTAGCGGGTGCGCTGCTCCAGCCTCTGGGCCTCGACCAGCTTCCCCTGGGCCCTAAGCTCCTTGAGCCGCTCCTCCAGCTCGGCCTCGATGCCGGATATCGCCCGCTCCAGCTTGTCGTAGGTGATGACGTAGTGGGAGGCGGGGTAGACCGCGACGTGGTTCCGCTCCCCCAGGATCTCCCCGGTGAGCACGTCGACCTCGGTGATGCGCTGCACCACGTCGCCGTCGAGCTCGATGCGCACCGCCCGCTCGCTCGACGACACGGGGAAGACCTCGATGGTGTCGCCGCGCACCCGGAACCTGCCCCGCACGAAGTTGATGTCGTTGCGCTCGTACTGGATGTCCACCAGCCTTCGGAGGATGTCGTCGCGGCTGCGGCGCGTGCCCACCCTCACCGAGAGCAGGAGGTCGCGGTAGTCCTCGGGCGAGCCCAGGCCGTATATGCACGACACGCTGGCCACGATGATCACGTCGCGGCGCTCGAACAGCGCCGTGGTCGCCGAGTGCCGCAGCTTGTCGATCTCCTCGTTCACCAGCACGTCCTTTTCGATGTAGGTGTCGGTCTGGGGGATGTAGGCCTCGGGCTGGTAGTAGTCGTAGTAGCTCACGAAGTACTCCACCGCGTTGTGGGGGAAGAACTCCTTGAACTCGCTGCACAGTTGGGCCGCGAGCGTCTTGTTGTGGGCGATCACCAGGGTGGGGCGCTGTAGCTGCTCTATCACCCAGGCCATGGTGGCGGTCTTTCCCGAGCCGGTGACCCCCAGCAGCACCTGGCAGCCCAGGCCCCGGCGCACCCCCTCCACCAGCTCCCTAATCGCCCGGGGCTGGTCCCCACGCGGGATAAACTCGGTCACCACTTTAAAGGGGCGAGAGTCGTCGGGCCGCTCCGGTGCCGACATGGCCCGGGTCACCTCCTTAGGGCACCTTGGGCCGTGGCGCCCCCGCTCCAAAGGATGCCCCTCCCCCGCCCGCCCCAGGGGCCCTTCCGGAGCTGGCCCCGGAGGCCGGCCCCGGAGCGGGCCTCGGCGCCCCCTGGACCAGCGCCGACACCGGGACCAGCTTCACTCCTGCGGCGGCGAGGCGGGGTAGCTCGGCGGCCAGCACCTGGGCCGCAGCCGGGGACGGGTGGCAGATGGCCACCGCCCAGCCCCGGCGAGCCGCCAGCCCGGCGGCTTCATCGAGCCGGGCCCTGATGGCCTCGGGCTGGCGGACATTGTCCAGGAAGAGGTCGTTCCGGGCCAGGGGTACACCGTGTGCCGCGGCGGCCGGCCCTGCCGCCGACCCCGGGCCTGAGGCCGAGTCCAGAAAGAACAGGCCGCGCCGCTCCATCGCCGCCATGAGCGCGTCCATGAGCGCGGCGTCGCCCATGGCCTTAGACCCCATGTGGTTGTTGACCCCCACCGCCTGGGGGAACCGGCCCAGCGCCCGGTCGACCAGGTCGGCGACTTCGGCGGCGGACATGCCCACCCTCAGGGCACCCGGCCCCGGGTCCGCCTCCGGCCGGGACGACTCCATGGGGATGTGGACCAGCACCTCGTGCCCCAGGGCCGCCGCCCTCTCGGCCAGCTCCACCCCGTGCGGCGAACCGGGCAGAAACGCCAAGGTCACCGCCGGGTCGAGGCTCAGCATCTCCTCCGTGCCCGGAACCCCCCACCCCAGGTCGTCCACCACCAGGGCAAGCCGCGGAACGGCTCCGGCCGGCTCCGGCGGCATCGGCCCCTCCCCACCCCACCTTGGAACCGTCTCATCCCTTCCTGGGGCCGCCTCGGAACCGCCGGGCTCCTCCCCGGGGGCCGGCTCCAGGTCCGGCGATTCCGGCGCCGGCTGGACGCCGGCCCCGGGCGCCCCGGGGACGGCACCCGGTGGGGGAAGGCCGGGCCCGGGCAAGGCCTCGCCGCCCTCTGCGGCGCCGGAGCCCGGCCCTGCCCCCTGGTGCCCGACCGCCCCGGGCGGGGCGGGGACGAGGGCCATCGCCAGGACCCAGCCCAGGCACAGGACCAGGGCCAGGACCGCTGCGGCCCGAGGCCGCAAGGGCGGGGAGCTGCGGCCGGAGCGGTAAAGCAGCACGCGCAGTCGCCCCCTCCAAGGCCCCCCGGGCCCCACGACGGGCTGCAAAGGGCCCTCAAGCGTCGCCTCCCTGGGGCGGGCCGGGGCCACCGCCGTCGGGGCGGCGGCCGGAAAGCAGGGCAGCCAGGCGGTTGAGCCAGCGGAGCAGGCCCGCCAGCGGCCGCACGCTCCTCAGCTCCACCACCGCGGGGTCGCCGGGACCAGGCACCAGGACGAACCCCCACCGCCCCTGGGGGGGCCGTCGGCGGCTGAACAGCGTAACCTCGCCCTGAAGCCGCCGCACCCTGAGCTCGAGCCCATAGAGCGCCTCGGCCAGCGCCACGTCCAGGTCGGCGCGGCAGCCGATGGGCCGGCCCCCCGCGCCCACTATCACGTCGTCGCGGCGCAGGCCCATGCGGGCCGCGGGGGAGTCGGGGAAGACCTCCAGCACCCTGACCCCCTGAACGGGCGCCGAGTAGTAGGGGCGCCCCGCCAGCTCGCGGCGGCTGCCGGTCCAGATCACCGCCTCGTGCCCCAGCGGCCCGAACAGCGCCGCCAGCCAGGCCAGGGGGCTGAACCAGGACGCCAGCGCCGAAAGCCCCAGCAGGATGACGCTGTAGGCCAGGAGCGCCGCGGCGGTGCGCCGCGACTTTTCAAACGGGGGCGCCGTCACGGCGAGATCGGTGTAGCCCAGTACGGCAGCCACGGGAATTAGGGTGTACACCGCCTCTTCGGGGCTCGGCACCGGCGGGTGGATGAGCGGCCACCAGTTCGGCGTGGGCACCGTCTCCGCGCCCGGCGGAAGGCTGGTGAGCCACAGGGTGATGATGGGCACCGGCCAGAACTTCTGCAGGCTGAACCCGGCCACTGCCTGCCCGTGCGGGTTCCTGATGGCCAGGGGCGTGGCGTGGCGCGCCCCGCTCAGCAGGATGAGCAGGCTCTCGGTGGTGTGCAGCACCGCCGCCAGCCCCATGATGCCGGGCACGAAGATGTCGGGCGCCCCAAACAGCAGCCGGCTCAGGCTGAGCAGCCCGCCGGCGTAGGAGAAGCATAAAAAGCGCGGGTTGACCAGCATGAGCAGCAGGGCGAGCGGGAGCAGGTAGCGGATGCCCGAGCCCGACAGCCCCACGCCCACCAGCACCAGCAGCAGGCTGCCGGCCAGGCCCGCCACCAGGCCCTGCCCGGTGGCCAGCGCGACCCGGGACAGCACCGGCGCCTGGGTCAGGCCGTACAGCGCCCGTTCCGTGGCCGCGGCCCGCCGGTACTGCCAGGCCGCCAGCAGCACCACGGTCCCAAACACCAGCATGTAGACGGGATCCAGGAACACCCTGGGGATGAGCCGAAGGAACAGGGATATCAGGGGAACGATGGGGGCCACCTGCCATCAGCTCCACAGGCCTGCCCATGGGGTGCAGGGCGGCCGCCGCTCCGTCAGCCCCGGGCAGCTATCTCCTGGAGGACAAGCTCCACCGCCGCCTCGAGCTGGGGGTCGGGGCTCTCGGCCGCGTCCCCGGCCAGCGCCGCCCCCTCCCTGCCGGCCTCCCGCGCCTCGGACGCCGGCACCTCCAGGTCGGGCTCAAGGCCCACCTGGTCGAGCTTGCGGCCCGAGGGCGGGTAGTAGCGGGCGGTGGTTATCCTCAGCCCGGAGCCGTCGGCAAGGCGGTGCAGGTTCTGGACCGCAACCTTGCCGAACGTCCGGGTCCCCACCAGCTTGCCCACCCCCCGGTCCTGGATGGCCCCGGCCAGGACCTCAGCGGCGCTGGCGCTGCCCCCGTCGATCAGCACTGCCAGGGGAAGCTTGAACCCCTTGGCCTGCGAGCGGTAGGTGAACTGCTCGCCCTGGCGGTCCACCACCGACACGATGGGGCCCTCCGGGACGAAGTACTGGGCCACCTTCACCGCCTGGTCCAGCAGGCCGCCGGGGTTGTTGCGCAGGTCCAGCACCAGGCCTTTCATGCCCTCCTGCTCCAGCGCCTTAAGCCTGAGCCCCACGTCGCGCGAGGTCGTGCCCAGAAACTGCGAGATGGCCAGGTAGCCGACCTTGCCCTCCAGCATGCGGGACTCCACGGTGGGGACCCGGATGTTGGAGCGCTTCAGGCGGGCCACTATCTCCTGGTCGTTCTCGCCCCTCAGCAGGGTGAGGGTGACCTCGGTGCCCTCGGGGCCCCGGATCAGCTCCACCACCTGGTCTATGGGCGTCCCCACCACGTCCTGGCCGTTTACCCGAATCAGCCGGTCTCCGGAGCGGAGCCCCGCCTCGAACGCCGGGGTCCCCCGGAACACGCTCACCACCGTCACGTAGCGGCCCACCTCAGTCACGGAGATGCCCACTCCCTGGTAGGTGCCGCTGGTGTGGATCATGGTCTCCCTGAACTGAGAGGGCTCGATGAACGCGGAGTAAGGGTCGCCCAGGGCCTCCACCAGCCCCCTGGCCGCCCCCTGCATGAGCTTACCCTCGTCGACCGGCTCCACATACTCCTCCCGGACCGTCTCCAGCACCGTGAGCAGGCGGTCCAGGCCCTCGGGCCCGGGGCC
>JAIMBG010000148.1 GCA_023511555.1 Acetobacteraceae bacterium
CGCCAGCCCCGGACTCACCCGCCGCGACTTCTCCAGCTTCAGCCTCTCGTCCAAAAGATACACGCTCCGCCCCGTCTCCACGTCCCGGTACCGCCGCCGGCTGAAACTCACCGTCCCCGCAAAACCCTCTACCTCCCGCTTGTCCACCCCCACGTACTTGTACCTGCCCTTGTCCCGCCCCTCCAGTAAACGCTTGTCCCACCGCTCCAGGAGTTTGCCTGCCTCCTGTCGAACCCTTCTCCTGACCTCCTGCACTATGTACACATCTACATCGCGAAACGTCAGTTCCCCCCGGTCAAAACGATCCTCTAGCAGCTCGATTGAAAGCTCCGTCATGGGAAGAGAGGCCTCCTCGCATTGGGGTTTTCTCCTGCTCAACACCCCTTCAAGAGCGAGCCCTCTCTTCCCTCTTTCTCCCTTGGCCCCCCACGAAAAACTTTACTCACATGGCGACAGGGGGAGGGGGCGTCAGGTCACTGTCAGGACGCACTTCGCCGACTGTAGACGGAACCTCGCGATCGACGGGCATGACCTGAAACCGCAGACGCCCGTCTTCGAGCCAGGCCTTCGGGAACAACAGCCCCTGGGCCGTGCCTTCCACGGGGAGGCGCTCGTTGCCCGTTGCCGGCTCGAAAACGGCGACTGCGACGAGACGCCTAGGTCGCCAGCAGCCACGCCGAGACCGCAGCCACCGCGGCCTGGGTCAGCACCCCCGGCAGCAGGCCTACCTTGACGTGGGGGCTCAGCCCACGGTGGCTGGGGAAGAGGGGCAGGACCCGGCGGCTGCGAATCAGGCCCAGGCCGAACAGGGCCACCTCCAGGTCGGGTAGCCCCGCCCCGAGCGCGCCCCACCACACCTGGGCCGACCCTTTGAGCAGGCTGAGCGCCGCCACCAGGGCCAGGCCGGCGAAGAAGTCGATGAAGCCGGTGAGGGGGCGGCGGTAGTCGTGGTGGGGGGCCCAGTCCAGCAGCAGGTGGGTGCCCAGCCCCCCGGCTATGGCCGCCGCCGGCCCGGGGGAGCGGGTGGCCAGGGCCGCCCCGGCTAGCACGTGGGTGACGAAGTACACCTTCCCGAGACCCCTCCCTTCAGTCCGGCGAGGGCCCGCCGGACGACGGGCCCCCCCAGGTGCTGCCACGCCCCCTCCTAGGTTCTCTCTGCGGGCGTCGCTCCCCTGCTTCCCTGCCCGGCGGGCGCAGTCGCCTGACCCAGGGCCGGGGCTCCGGCCCCCGGGGCGGCGCTGGAACCGCCGTAGACCGCGAGGTGGTGCTCGTTTATCAGCTCCGCCAAGAGGTCGGCCAACACCTGGGCGGTGGCCACCGCCTCCTCCGGCGTGTTCTCCGGGCCCCCCACCTCGAGCAGGAGGGAGCCCGGGAGCAGGTGCTGGTTGTAGGAGCCGGCCTTGGGGAAGATGCCCCGGGACAGGCCGGGGCAGCGGTCCTCCATGAGCGCGACCAGCTGCAGCGCCAGGGAGTAGTTGGCCTCCCAGTTGGAGTTACCCCGGCCCAGCACCACCATCACCCTGGCCAGGGTGCGGCCGCCTCTCTCAATGGTGGTCTCCTTCCGGCCCTGGGAGTCGCGGTGGAGGTCGAGGGCCAGGCGGATGGTCCGGTACTGGGCCAGCAGCCTCTTCAGCGTGGCCTCCGACTCCAGGTACGCCCCGATCCTCCCCTCGCGGTCGTGAATCACGGGACAGTGGAGCGCCGGAACGCCGTGGGTCCGCCACAGCGCCTCTGCCAGCGCGGCTCCGGCACGGAGCACCGTCTTGGCAGGGTCCTCAGAGTAGGCGGCCTCCTCCTTCGGGGGCTTCCCCGCCCCCGGTCCTCCGTATGCCTCCCGTGCGTGGGTGTGGTAGACCACAACCAGCGGACCGGGTGGCGCTGCCGCAGGGGGGGGCGACCCGGCAGAGGATGGGGACTCGGGGCCGGCGGATTGGGGATCCCCGCCCTCCGGCGCGGCAGGGCCGCCGGCCGCAGGCGCTGCCCCGGAAGGCGCGGCGGCGCCCGTGCCGGCCCCAGCCCCGGCGGACGGAAGTGCGCCCGCCGGAGGCGCGGCGGGGGACTGACCGGCTGCAGACTGCTGTTCCGCGGCCCCTGCCGCCGGCGCGGGACCGGAGGCCCCCGGCTGGCCCTCCGGGCCCCCCGCCGGCGCCCCCGGGCCCGGGGGCACAGCCGTGCCCAGGGCGGGAAGGCCGAGGGCCAGCAGCCTCAGCGGTTCCACGGGCCGTCTCCCCAGCAGTTGCACCCACCAGCCGGCCATCCATCCCGCCCGCGGAGGGGCCGGCTCCTCCTGCTGCCCGCCACCGGGGGCCTGGCCGTCCGGGGCGCCGTACCCCGCGCCGCCCAGGCCTCCCAGCACCGGCAGCCCGGCCGCCAGCACCCGGCCCAACAGTGCCCGCAGCGAGGACAGCCAACCTGAGGGTGCCGCGGCCAGCCGGACGGCGGGCCCGGCTCCGGCCTGGCCGGCCGCAGCCGCTTCGTCTCCATCGGAAGGCACGGTGGACGCGGCCTGCGCGGGACTGCTCCGGCCGGGCCCGGCGGACGGCGAGCCGGACCGGGGCGCAGGCACGCCTTCGGCTGGCGCCGGAGACAGGCCGGCCCAAAGCGCATCAGGGCCGGGGAACAGCCCCGAGGCCAGGATCAGCCCCAGGGCCAGCACCAGCACGGAGAGCACCCGCCCTCGACCCGGCCTGTCCACCATCGCCCCCCACCTCCCACCCCGGTTCCTTAATCATTATGAAGGGGTGGGCCAGACCATGACTCCCCCCGCCCCGGCCGGGCACCTCAGGGAGGTCCACGCCGCCCTGCGCTACCGTAGCAGGGTGGGCACGAACGCATCCACGAGGCCGATCACCAGGGCGGCCAGCAGCGCGCCGAGCAGGGTCACGCTCACCCGGGTGGGGAACAGGAACTGGGCCAGGTAGATCACCACCGCCGCGGTCACAAAGCCCACCAGCCCCCGGCTGCGGGGGGAGATGCGGCGCCCAAACAGGGTCTCGACCACGAACCCCAGGGCGGCCACAGCCACCGCCGTAAGCAGGGCGCCCCCGAAGCCGGCAACGGCGAACCCCGGCACCACGAAGTCCACGAACAGAAGCACCAGGGCCGACACCACCAGCCGGACCGCCACGCCCAGGATGCCCATTACACCGCCTCCCTCCAGGGCGTTCTCCTGCCCTGGTAGCGTGTCCCGGCAGGCGCAGGGGTATGCGGTGGCGCCAGAAACAGCGCCGGGGGACAGGTTTGCAAAACCGGGGGAATGATGGTAGAATTGAGGAGGCTGGAGGTGATGGGATTGCCGAACTCGGCTCTAAAGCGGGCCCGTCAGGCGGCCCAGCGCCGCGCCCGCAACCAGCAGGTCCGCACCCGCCTGAAGTCGGCCGTGAAGGCGTTCGACGCCTCTCTGGCCGAGGGGGACGGGAGCAGGCAGGAACAGGCGTTCCGCGCGGCGGTACGCGCCGCCGACCGGGCTGCGGCCAGGGGCGCTATACACCGCAACGCCGCGCGCCGCAAAAAGTCCCGGCTGGCGAAGAAGCTCAACGAGGCGGCCGCCAAGGCCACAGCCCGGCCCAGTAAGCGTGGCTAGACCAGGGAGCTGCGGGACGGCTCGGGGCCGGATATCCTGAGCCACGCCACCTCCAGGGCGTCTGGGGCAGGAAGCCGGCCTGTCTTGATGTCCAGGTCGGCCTGGTGCAGCGCCAGCATCGCCCTCTCCAGCCGCACCCTGTCCAGGGCGGCCGCCTGGCGCGAGAACTTCCTGGCCAGGAACGGCTTTATCCCCATGCGCCGGGCCAGCTCGGCCGGGGGGCACCCCTCCTCCAGCAGAGTGCGCGCTGCGTAGAGCATCCGGAAGTGCCAGGCGATGATCGACAGGAGCCGGAGCGGCGCCTGTCCCCGGCCCAGCAGGTCACGCAGGAGCTCAAGGCTCCTCCCCACCCGGCCCTCGCCCAGGGCGTCGCCCATGGCGAAGACGGTGTTCTGGGCTCCCCAGGGCGTTACCAGCTCCACCGCTGCCCGGTCGATCCGCGGGGACTGTCCGGCATACGCCGCCAGCTTCTCCACCTCTCTTGCCAGCAGCCCCAGGTCGCGGCCCACCGACGCGACCAGGCACCAGGCAGCCTCGGTGTCAAGGCTCTTGTTGAGCCCCCTGGCCCGCCCCACGACCCACCGGACCAGCTCCTGCCCCTCGGGGGTGAAGCAGGGGACGGCGTTGCCGGCTGCCAGCGCCCTCTGCGTGGCCCGCCGCCGCCGGTCCAGCCCGCGCGACAGCAGCACCAGGCAGGAAAACGGCGAGGGGCTCTCCAGGTAGGCCAACAGCCTCTCCAGGCCGCGGTCGGCGCCCGGCGCCGGCTCCAGGGGCTCGGCCCCGCCCTGGCCGGACCCTTCGCCCGCCGGGCCTTCCTCGGGGGGGCCGTCCTCGTCGGCCCGGGGCCGCTCCTCAGCGGCAGAGCTGAACCAGCCGCGCTCGCCCACCACCACCAGCCGCCGCTCCCCGGCCAGGGGGGGAACGCCTGCGGCGTCGAGCGCCTCGATCAGGGGGTCGGCCTGGCCCTCGGGCGCCTCCCCGGGTACGGGGTGGTAGTCGAAGGCGGCGGCGTCACCGGGCACCAGGCGGCGGCGCAGGTCCCGGACCAGCTCCTCCTTAAGCAGCTCGGCGTCCCCATAAAGCAGGTAGACGGGACTCAGCTCCGCCCCCGACCGGACCGCCTCCCTGACCCTGTCGTAGGCCTCCACGCCCTGCCCCCCCTCCCGGCCCCGCCGCCTCTCGCCTGTACGCCCCCCTCGCCCCGGCCCGCCGGACCCGTGGGCCTGCCGGCGCTCCGGGCCTCCCGGGCAGGGCGGCTCCAATCCTCCAGCCACCCCGCCAGGTCGCGGAAGGTCATGCTGCCGGCAGCGACCCGGCGCAGCGCCCCGGCAAGGTCGGCCGGCCCGGCCCGCAGCTCCAGCCCCTCGCGGGCCAGGGCGAGCACCCCCGCGGCCAGGGCCGTCTCCAGGTTCCCATCCTCAAACGGCTCGCCGGTCGCCAGCGCATGCATCAGCACGGCCGCCCGCTCGAAGGGGGTGGCGAAGACGGGCCGCCCCTGCAGGGTCCGGGCCGGCCGGGCAAGCGCCTCCCGGAGCAGTCCGACGTCCTTCACCCCGTGGCGGCCGCCCATCCGCTCGATGAGCCGGTAGTGAAGAAAAAGCACCTCTTCCCCGGTGAGAGGCTGCGGCGCTCCACCATCCCAGCCCGGCGTCCCGTCCATCACCGGCCCAGCTCCTTAAGCGCCCGCTCGTACTTGTCCAGGAAGTCCTCCACCAGCCGCGCGAACCCGGCCCCTCCCACCCTCTCCTCGCCGATCTCCACCGCCCGGAGCACCAGGCGGCGCTTGGAGGCGTCGACCTCGACCGCCACCGGCGCCCCCTCCTCCAGCCCCAGCTCCCGGAGCGCGTCGCGGGGCAGGGCCACCACCAGGCTGTTGCCGGCGCGAAACACCTTCCTTATCTCCAACCCCCCCCCCCCCCCCCGGCCATTGCCCCCGGGGTAACCCCCCCCCCGCGCCCCCGGGTAAAAATTTTTAAACAATATAAAAACCAAGATTTTCTTTTAAGAAAATTGGATAGACGTTCGCAGTTTTTTGTTTACATTTTTAGCATCTCAATTTTTTTAAGCATGATACTTCTTCCAAATAACGATGCACAGTTCACAATGCAGAATGGTTTTTCAACTGAATCACTTTTGCAAGAGTCTTGTTTATTGTCAGGTGCAGATATAAATAAAAACGCATTCTTTATATACAGACAAACATACGGCAATCCTTCGATCGTGTTATACAATTGCACGAAAGAACAGGGTTATGTTGGTGGTGAAATTCTTGCAAATGCGATGTATGCAGATATTGCAGAAGGAAATGATAGACTGCCCTATGTTGCGTATGTAAAAGG
>JAIMBG010000149.1 GCA_023511555.1 Acetobacteraceae bacterium
GGTTCGGGGTGAACGAGGGCATCATCGTGATTGCGGCCACCAACCGGCCCGACGTGCTCGACCCCGCGCTCCTGCGGCCGGGCCGCTTCGACCGCCAGATCGTCATCGACAAGCCCGACCTGCGTGGCCGGCTGGAAATCTTCAAGGTGCACGCCCGGGGCAAGCCCCTGGCCGAGGACGTCGACCTCGGCATCCTGGCCAAGCGCACCCCGGGGTTCACCGGGGCCGACATCGCCAACGTGGTCAACGAGGCCGCGCTTCTCGCGGCGCGCAAGCGGCGCAAGAAGATCACCATGGAGGAACTGGAGGAGGCCATCGACCGGGTGCTGGCCGGTCCGGAGAAGAAGAGCCGGATCATTAGCGAAAAGGAGAAACGCATCGTGGCGTTCCACGAGGCGGCCCACGCCCTGGTGGCGCGCCTCCTGCCCAACACCGACCCGGTCCACAAGGTCTCCATCATCCCCCGCGGCGGGGCGCTGGGGTACGTGCTGCAGCTCCCCATCGAGGACCGGCACCTGGTGACCAAGACCGAGATTCTGGACCGCATTACCGTGGCCCTGGCGGGCCGGGCGGCGGAGGAGCTGGTGTTTGCCGAAATAAGCACCGGTGCCCACGACGACCTGGAGAAGGCCACCAAGATGATCCGGCGCATGATCACGGAGTTCGGGATGAGCGAGGAGCTGGGCCCGCTCACCTTCGGAAACAAGCAGGACTCGCCGTTCTTGGGCCGGGACCTGGCCCGCGACCGCAACTACAGTGAAGAGGTGGCCGCCGCCATCGATAAGGAAGTGCGTCACATAGTCAACGACTGCTACGCCAAGGCCTACCAGCTTCTGCAGGAGAGCCGCGAGCAGCTCAACCGCATCGCCGAGAGCCTGATCGAGAAGGAGACCCTGGAAGGGGTGGAGCTGGAGTCGCTCCTGGCCGTCCCCGCCGCCAAGGCGAGCTGACCCTGGGGCGGGGGCTGAGCCGTCAGGCGCTTGCAGGAAGAGGGGCCGGCGGGAGGGGGCCGGAAGACGCCCCTGCCGCCGGCCCTTTCCTTGCCCCTCCATGACGACTACCTCCGGCGCCCTGCCGTTTGTTGCCTCCCTCCGCCAGCCGGACAGTCGCCTGCGGCCCTATGCCTGCGGTCCAGGCGGGCTGCCCCTGCCGCCGGTGCCCGGCTGCCTGCCCCTCTAACCCCCCAGGCTCCAGGGGGTTTACATGTTTTGTCCCACCCCCGGGGTATGATGCCGTGCCCCTCTGTCCTGTGGGCCACTACCCCAGCCCCCTCCCCGGGTTCCCCTTTGTCCTTGTTAAGACGGCGCGGAGCAGGATTTTCCTTGCCGCCGCCGAAAGTTTTTCCTATTGGCACGGGGTGGCGGCGCTCCGCCCCCCCGCGGGAGATTGGCTGCCCGGGGGGTGGAAGCAGGAGGAGATTCGGGGTTCCGGCGCCGGAGGCGGTTTTACAGTTCCAGCCAAAAAGGGGGGGTTCCGGACTATGAGATCCAAGTGGTTGGTGGCGCTGCTCGCCGCGGCGCTCGTGCTCTCACTGATGGCGGGTTGCGCTAAGAAGCAGCCCGCGGAGGCACCCAAGCCCCCGCCCGAGAAGATCCTGGTGTTCGCCAGGGGCAGCGACTCCGTCTCGCTGGACCCGGCCATGATCGTCGACGGCGAGTCGGCCAAGGTGTGCAACAACATCTATGACAACCTGGTACGGTACAAGGCCGACAGTACCGAAGTGGAGCCCGCGCTGGCCGAGAGCTGGGAGAGCCCGGACGGGATAGTGTGGACCTTCCACCTCCGCAAGAACGTCAAGTTCCATGACGGCACGCCGTTTAACGCCCAGGCGGTGAAGTTCAACATCGACCGCCAGGCGCCTGACGTCCGTGTGCCGGACATGGCCTACGCCGACTTCACCCTGGGCATGATCGATAAGGTGGAGGTCATCGACGACTACACCATTAGGTTCACGCTGAAGTACCCCTATGCGCCGTTCCTGCTCAACCTGGCCATGGGCCTGTCCGCCCCCATCTGCAGCCCGACCGCCATTCAGAAGTACGGGGCGGACTACGGCATGCACCCGGTGGGCACCGGCCCCTTCATCTTCGAGAGGTGGGACAAGGAGCAGCAGATCGTACTTAAGGCCAACCCGGAGTGGTGGGGCGGCAAGCCCAAGGTTGACAAGCTGGTGTTCAAGGTCACCAAGGAGAATGCCGTCCGGGCCAACGAGCTGCTCGCCGGCGAGATCGACATGATGGACGGCGTCGACCCCAACGACGTGCAGCGCATCCAGGCCGACCCCAACGTCAAGCTCATCCAGGCCCCGGGCATGAACATCAACTACATGGGCTTCCGCGTGTTCAAGCCCCCCTTTAACAATCAGAAGGTGCGCCAGGCGGTGAGCATGGCCATCGACCGCAAGACTCTGGTGGAGCACCTGTACCAGGGCAACTCCCTGCTGGCCAACGGGCCGCTCCCGCCGTGCCTCTGGGGCTATGTCCCCGAGCTCAAGCCCTACGACTACGACCCGGAGGGGGCCAAGGCGCTCCTGGCCGAGGCCGGCTACCCCAACGGGTTCACCATGGACCTGCTCTGCTACCCCAACCCGCGGGGCTATAACCCGGTGGGCGGCGAACGGCTGGGCGAGGCCATCCAGGCCGACCTGGCCAAGGTGGGCATAAAGGTCAACCTGGTGTCCAAGGCCTGGAAGGAGCACCTGGCGGCCTGCGCCGGGACGGACGGCCACGCCTACCTCATAGGCTGGATGGGCGACAACGGCGACCCCGACAACTTCCTCTATATACTCCTGCACGGCAGCCAGAGCGAGGGCATGAACTACTCACACTACGCCAACCCCCAGGTGGACGACCTCCTGACCAAGGCCCAGCAGACCAGCAATGCTGACGAGCGGCTGGCGCTGTACAAGCAGGCCCAGGAGATCATCGTCAGGGACGCGCCCTGGGTGTTCATCAGCCACGCCATGGACATGGTGGCCATGCGCAAGAACGTGACCGGCTTCAAGATACATCCCACCAGCAGCATCTTCCTCTGGAACGTCGACAAGTAGACGCCTGAGCGGCGGGGAGGGGGAGGGCGGCTCCGACCCCCTCCCCCTCCTTCCCGCCGTGACGTTCGGGGGCGGGGGGACGGGGGGAGGCCGGGCATGCTGAACTACACCATACGGCGTGTGCTCATGCTGGTCCCGGTGCTGCTGGGGGTGTCTTTGGGCGTCTTCCTGGTGGGGGCGCTGCAGGCTGACCCCACGCGGATCATGCTCGGCCAGCACGCCACCGCGGAGGCGGTGGCGGCCCTGAGGGAGGAGCTGGGGCTTAACGATCCCATACTCGTCCAGTACGGCCGCTATGTGCTTCGGCTGGCCCAGGGGGACCTGGGCCGCTCCTGGCTCACCCACAGCCCGGTCTCCGTGGAGATCAAGGCCCGCTTCCCCCACACCGTGGAGCTCACCCTGGCCGCTATGGCCCTGGCCGTGGTAGTAGGCATTGTGGCCGGCATCATATCCGCCGTAAGGCAGTACTCCGTGGCCGACTATACGACCATGGTGGGGGCCCTGCTGGGGGTGTCCATGCCCATATTCTGGCTGGGCCTGATGCTTATCTCCGTGTTCGCCGTCGAGCTCCGCGTGCTGCCGGTGTCGGGGAGGCTGGCGGCCGGCGTGGAGACGGGCCTCAGGTCGGAGTTTTACATCCTGGAGGCGCTGTTTACGGGGAAGTGGGCGGTGCTGTGGGACCTCATCAAACACCTCATCATGCCTGCCGTCGCGCTTGCCGCCTACTCCACGGCGCTCATCGCGCGGATGACGCGGTCCAGCATGCTGGAGGTCGTAAGGCAGGACTACGTTCGCACCGCCCGGGCCAAGGGGCTCTCCGAGCGGGTGGTCATATACAAGCACGCCCTCAAGAACGCACTGATCCCCGTGGTCACTGTGATCGGGCTGCAGACGGGGTACCTTCTGGGCGGGGCGGTGCTCACGGAGACGGTGTTCTCCTGGCCGGGGGTGGGCAGCCTGGCGGTGGCTGCCATCCAGAACTCCGACTACCCCCTGGTCCAGGGCTGCGTCCTGCTGGTGGCGGCGGTGTTCGTGTTCATCAACCTGGCCGTGGACTTGGTCTACGCGTGGATAGACCCCCGCATCCACTACGCCTGAGGCCCAGGGCAGAAAGCCCGGCGCTGAGGGTTGGGGCACGGGGGCTGGGGCGGGAGGTGAGGAAGAGTGGGCGCGCGGCGGCGCGTCCCGGCGGGGAAGCCGGGCGGCGAGTCTGAAGCAGTCCTGGCGGCCCGGGACGCCGGCCTTACCCAGAAGACCACGGGGGGCCTGGAGAGCCTGCGCATCGTCTGGCGCCGTCTGAAGCGCCACCGCCTGGCCCTGAGCGGGTTCGTCCTCTTCCTGGTACTGGTGTTCCTGGCGCTGTTTGCCCCGTGGATCGCCCCCTACCCGCCCAACCAGACCGACTTCCCCCGGTCGCTTAAGCCGCCGTGCCGGGAGCACCTGATGGGCACGGACGAGTTCGGCCGCGACGTGCTGAGCCGGGTAATATACGGGGCGCGGATGTCGCTCCAGGTGGGCGTGATCTCGGTGGGCATCGCCCTGGTGCTGGGGGTGTTCCTGGGGGCGCTTTCCGGCTACGTCGGCGGCTGGGTGGACAACATCATCATGCGGCTGATGGACATCATGCTGGCCTTCCCCGCCATCCTCCTGGCCATCTCCATCATGGCAGTCCTGGGCCCGGGCCTGACCAACGCCATGATCGCCATCGGCATCGTCACCGTGCCGCAGTATGCCCGGATAGTCCGGGGATCGATACTGTCCATCAAGGAGCACGAGTACGTCGAGGCCGCCCGGGCCATCGGCTGCAGCCAGGGTAAGATCATATTCCGACACATCCTGCCCAACATCATGGCCCCCATCATAGTCCGCACCACCCTGGGCACGTCCGAGGCCATCCTGGAGGCGGCCGCCCTGGGCTTCCTGGGCCTGGGCGTCCAGCCCCCCACCGCCGAGTGGGGCGCCATGCTGAGCCGGGCTCAGCGGTACATCTACACCGCCCCATATCTCGCCACCTTCCCCGGCCTGGCGATCACCGCCACCGTGCTGGGGCTCAACCTGTTCGGCGACGGCCTGCGCGACGCGCTGGACCCCCGCCTCAAGGAGTAGGCGGGCGGGCCGCGCGCCTTTAACCCGTCCGGCCCGGCGGACCTTCCTCCGCTGCCCTGCCTCAGTCCCCCCGGGACCTTACCCCGCCGTCATAAAAGCCCGGCTTCCCGCGCATGCTACTGCCAGGTTGAAAGTGCCGGGCCAACGGGGGTGAAAGGCTGTGCAGGCGGCGCAGGGTCAGCGCATGAGCCCCACCGCCCTCCTCGTCGACGATGACCGGGTGTCAGTGAGCCCCAACCCGCCCGTGGGTGGGCGGCGCGCCACCTTCAAGTACCGCGGGCTCCTGGCCCAGAAGGGGGCGCAGCAGGTGTTCCTCCACCTGGGCTACGGTACGGATCAGTGGCAGGGCGTTGAGGATCTGGCCATGATGCCCCGTCCCGACCGGTCCTGGGAGGCGACCGTGGAGGTCAAAGCGCGCAGAGGCCCTCTGTCCTACTGCTTCAGGGCAGTCTCTTATACACAACTCCCAGCCCACGAGA
>JAIMBG010000150.1 GCA_023511555.1 Acetobacteraceae bacterium
GTGTAAAGGCCCTGGACATCAAGATAACCATATCGTGAGGTGGGCGGCATGGGCAGCATCTACCTGATGGGGTCCCCGGGGAGCGGCAAGACGGCGCTGGCTGCGGGGCTGGCGCTCAAGGCCCGCGAGCTCAAGCTCAAGGTGGCCTACTTCAAGCCCGTGGGCGCGTCGCCGGGTCCGGCCCGCGCTGAGGACGAGGATGCGGTCCTGATGAAGGCCCTGCTGGGCATGGACCTTTCCCCGCAGGACATGGTACTTCACGCCCCGGGTCCCCACTACCTCTCCCGCTGCCAGCAGCCCGGAGACTACCTGGAGGCGGTGAGGGAGCGGTACGCGCGGCTGGCGCAGGGCATGGACGGGGTCATCGTGGGCGGCGCGCCGTGGCCCTTTGCCATGGCCGGCCTGGGACTGGCCGCGGTGGACGTGGCCCGGGGGCTGGGCAGCCGGGTGGTCATTGTGCAGCGCATAGAGAGCGACCTGAGCCTGGACAGCGTGGTGATGTACAGCGAGTGGGCCCGTGGAGCCGGCGTACCCGTGCTGGGCGCGGTTTTCAACCACGTGCCCCCCACCCTGATGGAACGCTGCCGCGGGGTGTTCCTGCCCTGCCTTGAGCGACGGGGAATAAGGGTCCTGGGCATCATTCCGCTGCGGGCCGAGATCTCCTACCCCACCGTGGGCGAGTACTACGAGGTGCTGGGCGGCGAGCTCCTGACCGGCGCCCAGGGCCTGGACAGGGTGGTGGAGGATATCCTGGTGGGGGCCATGACCCAGGAGAGTGTGCTTCAGTACTTCCGGCGCGCACCCAACAAGGCCGTGATCACCGGGGGGGACCGCACCGACGTGGCCATGGCCGCACTGGAGACCAGCACCTCGGTGCTCATCCTCACCGGAGGGCTGTACCCCAACGTGAGGGTGGTGGGCAGGGCACAGGAAAAGCAGGTGCCAGTAATCCTAGTCAAGGAGGACACCTACACCGCCATAGAACGGCTCCACCTGGTGTCCAGAAAGATCCGCCCCTCCGATACGGTCGGCATCGAGACGGCGCTCAAGATGGTGGAGGAGCACTGCGACTGGAGAACCATCCTGGACGCGCTCCGTGCGCCGGACGGGTCCCTTGAGGGCCGGCCGCAGGATTCCCGCCCTCCCTCACCGAAGCAGGCGTGAGACTTGGAGAGGGGACCGGCTCGGCCCTGGGCATCGTGCCGGTGGGAACGGGGAACGACGTGCTGCGCGCTCTACCCCGGGCATACCAGGGAAGGCACCTCACTCACCCCGCCGAGGAGGCGGGCTAGGGGTAGCCGACCGGGCCGGCAGGGAGGGCCAGTCCCGGACTGGCGGCAACCTGCGGGGAAGGAGGTGGGGGGAGTTGAGTTTCGGCCCCTGGGGCGACGTCGGGGCGGCGGTGGCAGGCTACCTGATCGGATCGGTCTCGCCAGCCTACCTCCTGGTGCGGCTGAGGTCGGGCAAGGACCTGAGGCGCCTGGGCACGGGCCACCTGGGGGCGCGGAACGTCTACCGGGCGCTGGGGCTGGGGATGGGAGCGCTCTGCCTCCTCTGCGACCTGGTCAAGGGCGCGGCGGCGGTAGGGGTGGGACTGCTCCTGGGCCGGCCGGTCTACGGGCCCCTGGCGGGGTGCCTGGGGGCGGCCCTGGGCCACAACTACTCCCTGTTCCTGCAGTTTTCCGGCGGCAAGGGGCTGGCTGTGACGGTAGCCGGGCTGCTGATCGTCGCCCCCTCGGGCCTGCTGTGGAGCACGCTTTGCGGCCTGGGCCTGGCCCTGGCCACAGGGAGCGCCTACCTGGGTGCCGTGCTGGCGGCGGGGGTTCTGCCCTACTTCCTGGGCCGGGAGCTGGGATTCACCCCGGGCTGGTGGTTGGGGGTGCCCCTGGCCCTGGTCATAATCAGCCGCCACCTCAAGGACCTTGCGGCCCTAGCGAGCGGCAAGGGGAAGACGTGGTGGACGCCCGGGGAGACGGGGAAGGGGTCGGCGGAAAACTGAGGGCGGCGCTGCTGCTCCGGGTTTCAGGCGGAGCCGCAGGGGGTGGACGCCCCCAGGGCGGCCGGTCCTGAACCCCTCTTGGCGCGCAGGCTTTCCAACCAGGTCCATCACTGGATAAGCGTATGACCGAGGGGCTTCGGTCCAGGATACCTGGACGTGGTTAACATAAATCCCGTTCTATGGGGGAATCCGGGCGCTGACATGCGCCCGGATTCAACTTATAATGGGGGACAGGGAGGTGTTACTTATGTGAACTCGTCCCAGCACTCTTCTCTCCCGGCTACCTCTGCCGAATGCCGTGGCCGGCGGCTACGGGGGACGAACCGTGGGGGTGAATCCGGGCCTGCGCCGGTAGGTGGCTCCTTCAGCCGAACCCGTCAACTAACCCCGGAGGCAGCACAAGACAGAAGGAGGCGAAAGCATTGCGGCAGCATCTCCGTCCGGGCCGCGTCGTCGCGGCCCTGGCCATCCTGACCCTGGTGGCCTGGGCTGGGCTTCCTGCCCTGTGCGCGGCCCAAACCACAGCAGCTTCTCTCGCGACGGCTCCTACCGGAGGGGCCCTGGCCCTGGGAAGCCGAGGGCCGGCCGTCGCCAGCCTGCAGCAGGGCCTCGCCGCCCTCGGCTTTGACCCGGGTAGGGCCGACGGCGTATTTGGCCCTCTCACCCAAAAGGCGGTGACGGCCTTCCAGACCGCCACCGGACTGAAGGCCGACGGCATAGCCGGCCCGCTCACGCTGGCCGCCCTGGTGCAGGCCACGGCGTCCGGGACGGCCCAGCCAGCCCCGGTCCCGCCGCCGCAGACGCCGCCGGCTCAGGGCACCGCGCCTGCTGCCCCCGCCACACCGGCCGCCGCTGCTTCGACGGCCGCCCGCGCCGCGCCGGCGGGCGCTGCTGCGCCGGCAGTCCCGGCGCGGGCGGCAGTAGCGGTCGCTACGCCCAAGCCGCTCGCCGGCAAGACCATCGTGCTCGACCCGGGTCACGGCGGCGACTCGGGGGCGCGGGGCCAGTACAGCCGGGAGGACACCAACAATCTGGCCATCGCCCGCTACCTGCGCAACCTGCTGGAAAACGCCGGGGCTGAGGTGGTGATGACCCGGGACGGCTGGGCGGACGTCACGCTACCAGGGTACCCCGACACCCTGGAGGCCAGGGTGGTTATAGCCGAAGAGGCGGGGGCCGACGCCTTCATCAGCATCCACAACGACTGGAACCCGAACCCCAGCATCGGCGGCGTGACCACCTACTACTACCCCAATGATTGGACAAGCTATCCTTTGGCGAAGGCGATACAGGCCGGAATGGTCAAGCTGACAGGCCTGCGTGACGTAGGGGTGCTGGCCGGCGCCTTCTACGTCCTCCATTGGACCACCATGCCCGCCGTCCTCTGCGAGGTGGGCTTCCTCTCCAACCAGCGCGAGGAGTACCTGCTCACCCAGGCCAGCTTCCGCCAGGCGGCGGCCCAGGGCATATACGAGGGAATCTGCAGCTTCTTCAAGGTCCCCGCCACCGGGGGATCCGGAAGCGGATCGGGCTCCTCGGGGTCCGGGTCTTCGGGATCGGGGTCCTCCGGATCGGGAGGCTCAGCCGGCGGGGCAGGCGCGCCTTCAGGCTTCCGGCCCAAGGTGATGGCTTACTGGGCCAAATGGGGCACGGACCCCCGGCCCTGGGCATCCCTCGACGCCAACAAGAAGTTCATAGACCTGGTGGTTCCGTACTGGTACACCGCCCTGGGCGACGGTTCCCTGCGCCCCCGCGAGACCGGACACGCAGCCCTGGTGAAGGCGGTGCACGACGCCGGCGGCAAGGTTCTGGCGCTCATCAACCGCGACCGCAGCTCCTATGCCATGCTGACCACCGCCTCGGTGCGGGCCCGGCTGGTCCGCAACATCGAGACGATGGTCAAGGGCGAGGGGCTCGACGGTGTGAACATCGACTTCGAGGGGCTTAAGCCCTGGCACCGGGCCAGCCTTACCGCCCTGGTGAAGGAGATCTCGGCTCGGCTCAAGCCTCTGGGGAAGATGGTGACGGTCTCCGTGGTAGCCAAGTGGTCTGAGGACGAGTCCACCAACGACTACGCGGCTGCCTATGACTACGATGCCCTCGCCGCAGCCAGCGACGGCATCCAGGTGATGACCTACGACCAGCACGGCGAGTGGTCAGGACCCGGCGCGGTGGCGGGCCTGCCCTGGGTGAAGCAGGTGCTGGCTTACGCGCTCAACCACTGCCCGCCCAACAAGCTCTGGCTGGGGCTGGCCGGCTACGGCTACGACTGGTCTTCCGCCGGCACCACGTCGCTGACCGCCGACGAGGCGGTGAAGCTGGCCCAGGCCAGGGGCGCGACCATCGTATGGGACGACGTCCAGCAGGAGGCTCACTTCACCTATGTCGACTCCCGCGGAATAACGCACCAGGTCTGGTTTGAGAACAGCTACAGCTGCTCCCGCAAGCTCAGGCTGGCCCTGGAGAAGAGGCTGGCGGGCGTAGCACTGTGGAGCCTGGGGCAGGAGGACGCCCGGTTCTGGAAGGTGGTCGATGAGCTCTACGGGCCGGCCCGGTAGGGGGGCCCGGAGAACAGAGCAGGCGTTCCCTCCCTGGCGCCGGGGGATTCCCCCCGGCGCCAGGCTTTTGCCCTCGGCCCGCCGCCCGCCACGCGACTCGGGAGCCACGGGGCAGGAATCGGCCCCGGGGGGTTGAACTACTACCCAAGCCGGCCTGGTCCGGCTGCAGCCGAGGGAGGTGAACCGGCCTGAGTTTTGATCTGGTGGCCCTGGATCTCGACGGCAGCCTGCTCACCAGCCGGGGAGAGCTGAGCGCCAGGGTCAGGGAGGCAGTGCAGGCAACGCTCCGGCGGGGCGTGGTAGTGACCCTGGCCACTGGCAGGCGGCTCGCCACGACTCAGTCCTTTGCCCGTGACCTGGGGATAACGGCCCCCCTCATCGTTCACAACGGGGCGGTGGTTGCCGAGCCCGGCTCGGGCCGCCCGCTCCACCAGCTCACGATGTGCCGCGACACTGCCGGCCGCGCCCTGGAGGAGTTGAGAGCCGCCGGCCTGGGGGTGTTCCTGTATCAGGCCGTCTTCCCCGACGAGACAATCTACTACGACGCGCCGCGAACCCTGGAGAGCATGAAGCGGTTCTACTTCGAAGTCGACGATCACCTCCGCTATGCACCCGACCTGGCTTCCTGCTGCAGCGAGGGGGCACTCCGGCTGATAGCCGTCGGGAGCCGGGAGGCCACCAGCCGGGCGCTGGGGCGGCTGCATCAGTCGGCCTGGGGCGGGCGCGTGCTGGCCTGGCCGGAAGTCCTCGCCGGGGAGGTAGTGACGGAGTTCCAGCACCGCGACACCTCTAAAGCGGCGGGACTCCGCGCCCTGGCCGGGGCTCTGGGGATCCCCAGGGAGAGGGTGCTCGCGATAGGGGATCACGTAAACGACCTGGAGATGATAAGAGATGCCGGCCTGGGCGTGGCCATGGGCAACGCCCCGCCCCAGGTCAAAGAGGCGGCGGGCTGGATCACTCGGGACTGCGACCACGACGGGGTGGCTTGGGCCCTGGAGGTGCTGGTGCTGAACAAGGGGTAGGCCCGGGCGGGGGGAGCCGCGGCGCCGCGGGGGAGGAGGCCGGGGATG
>JAIMBG010000151.1 GCA_023511555.1 Acetobacteraceae bacterium
GTGCGGCGCGGCGGGGCGGAGGCCGGCGGGCCGGGCCGGCCCCGCGCCGGGCGGGCCCCGGGGCTGGGGTGGTGGGCGTGGGCTCGTACTTCCGCGGCGACGACGCCGTGGGATTTGAGGTGGTGGAGGCGCTCCGGTCCCGCCGGCTTCCGCCCGGCGTGGAGCTGAAGGCGGTTGCGGGCGGGGGGGTGGATGCGGCCGAGAGCGTGCGGGGCTTTGATCTGGCCGTGGTGGTGGACGGTTCGGCCACCGGGGCCCGGGCGGGGACGGTGAGGTTTTGGGAGGGCGCCGCGCTGGAGCGCCTGGAGGGAGGGGGCGGGGGCCTCCGCTCCACCCACGGCGTAGGGCTGCTCCAGGCGCTGGCCGCGGCGCGGCGCCTGGAGCCGGGCAGCCTGCCCCGCCGCCTGGTGGTGGTCGGGGTCGAGGTGGGCGACGTGGGCCTGGGGCGGAAACCGCTCACCCCGGAGGTGGCCCGGGCAGTGCCCCGTGCCGCCTCGCTGGTGCTGAGGCTGCTTCGGGGCGGGGTTCCGCCGCGGCCCGGGCGGAAGGCCGGGCCAGGCGGGGCCCGGCCGCAGACCTCCGGTCGGGAGGGATAAGGCTTGCTGGATCTCAAGCTGATCCGGGAGGACCCGGAGGGGGTGCTGGAAAGGCTCAGGCGGCGCGACCCCACCCTGAGCCTGGATGAGCTTCTGGCCCAAGACAAGCGGCGCCGGGAGCTGTTGGTTCAGGTGGAGAGGCTGAAGCAGCAGCGGAACCGGGCCTCCGACGAGATCGCCGAGCTTAAGCGGCAGGGCAGGGATGCGTCGGCGGAGATCGCCCAGATGCAAGAGGTGGCGAGGCGGGTAAGGGAGCTTGACCAGGAGCTCAAGGCCTGCGAGGCCGACATCGAGCGGCTGCTGGTGGTGCTCCCCAACCTGCCCCACCCCAGCGTCCCCGTGAGCCAGAGGAAGGAGGACAAGGTCCTCCTCCGGGAGTGGGGGCGGAAGCCGGAGCTCGGCTTTAAGCCTAGAAACCACGTGGAGCTGGGCCGGGCGCTGGGCATCCTCGACTTCGAGCGGGCGGCCCGCATCGCCGGGGCGCAGTTTCCCATGCACGTGGGGCTGGGGGCGCGCCTGGAGTGGGCGCTTCTTTCGCTGATGATCGACATGAACGTGCGGGAGCACGGCTACACCCTGGTGCTTCCGCCGTATCTGGCCAACCCCACGAGCCTGTTCGTGGCCGGCAACCTGCCCAAGTTCGGCGACCAACTGTACCGCTGTGAGAGCGACGACCTCTACCTCATCCCTACTGCCGAGGTTTCCCTGGCCAACCTGCATCGGGGGGAGATCCTCAGCGAGTCCGACCTGCCCCTGCGCTACGCGGCGTACTCGGCCTGCTTCCGCCGCGAGGCCGGAACCTACGGGGCCGGGGAGCGGGGCCTCATCCGGGTGCACCAGTTCAACAAGGTGGAGCTGTTCAAGTTCACCACGGCCGAGACCTCCTACGACGAGCTGGACTCCATGGTGCAGGACGCCGAGCGCATCCTGCAGAGGCTGGGCCTTCACTACCGGGTGATGCTCCTGCCCAGCGGCGACATCGCCCAGCAGTCGGCCAAGACGGTGGACATCGAGGTGTGGCTGCCGGCCCAGGAGGCCTACTACGAGGTCTCCTCCTGCAGCAACTGCGAGGACTACCAGGCGCGGGGCGGGAACGTGAGGTACCGCACGGAGGAGGGGCGCATCCGCTTCGTCCACACGCTGAACGGCTCCGGCCTGGCCACCCCCCGGCTCATGGTGGCCATCCTGGAGAGCTTCCAGCAGGAGGACGGCAGCGTGGTGGTGCCCCCGGCGCTGCGCCCCTACCTGGGCGGGGTGGAGGCCATCCGGTAGGGCGGGAGCCGCCGCGCGGGAGGCCGCCGCCCGGCCTGGAGGGTTCGCGACGGGGCCCGACCCCCCCCGACCAGGGGGAACACCGCCACCCGGTCCCCGTCTTTCAGCGGGGTGCTGGGCCGGGCCGCTACCCCGTTCACCAGCACCACCTGGACGGCCTGGGGCCGCAGGCCCAGGCGGGCTCTGAGGTCCCCCACGGTGGCCCCGGCGGGTAGCTCCACCTCCACGCCCTGCTGCCAGTCTCCGGCCGGCAGCGCCTCTGCCGCTTGGGCGTATGCCTTCACCAGCACCCTCAAACGCCTCTCCTCCCCGGGATCGCCTGGAGCCGCCGGCCCTGCGCGGCCCCCCCGTACGGGTTCGGCGACCGGGGGGGTTTTCCTTCCCGAAGAAGGGAGGCCGGGGGAGGGCGCAGAAAGATAAAGGCCGGCGCGAAGGTCGGCTCAGGGAAGGAAGGGGAAGGATTTGGCTAACGACCTGGGGGCGGTGGCCCGGAAGATCCTGGTGAGCAGTGGCGGTCTGGCGGCCGGCGAGCGGGTCCTGATCCTGGCGCGAGCCGACGGCCTGGACTTCTGCGACGCGCTGGCGGTGGAGGCTTACCGCCTGGGGGCGGTTCCCCTCTGCGTCATTTACAGCGACGGCCTGTGGCAGCGGGCGCTGGCGGAGGTGCCGGCCGCGCACCTGCGCCAGCCGCCGGTGCACCTGGTGGAGGCCGTCAAGGCCTGCCACCTGGTGGTTTGGGCCACCCTGGAGTTCGGCGATCCGCGGCATTTCGCCTGCCTGCCCCAGGAGAAGCTGGCCGCCCGCCGGGCGGGGTTCAAGGTGATGCGCGACGCCATCGGCCTGGGAGGGCGGCGGTGGATCGGCATGGACCTGCCCACTCCGGGGAAGGCGGCGCTCCATGGGCTTTCGACCCAGGAGTTCGAGCGCCTGTTCTGGGGGGCGCTGGAGGTGGACTTCGAGGAGCTGCGGGACAGGGGGCGGGCGCTTCAGTCGGCCCTGGCGCAGGGCACCAGCGTGCACATCGCCTCGCCGCGGGGCACCGACCTGTGGCTGGAGTACGGCGGCCGCCGGGTGAGGCGGGACGACGGGGTGGTGGACGAAGAGGACATGAGGCTGGGCGACTGGTACACCAACCTGCCGGCCGGCGAGGTTTTCCTGGCCCCCTTGGAGGACTCGGCGCGGGGCAGGGCGGTGGTGGACCTGGCGTTCTGGGAGGGACACCGGCTGGAGGCGCTGGAGCTGGTCTTCGAGCGGGGCCGGGCGCGCGCGGTGGGGGCGGGCTCGGGCCTGGAGCTGTTCCGGGAGGTGGTGAGCCGCTCGTCCGGGGGGTGCGATGTGCTGGGGGAGCTGGGCATAGGCATCAACGCCGGGGTTTCGCGTCCTACGGGGTTCACGCTCACCGACGAGAAGATCGCGGGGACGGTCCACATCGCCCTGGGGCAGAACCTGATGATGGGAGGGGCCAACGACTCCGACCTCCACTGGGACCTCATGATTCTGGAGCCCACGGTGACGGTGGGAGGGCGGAAGATAGTTCACCGGGGCCGGTTGATGGTCTGACCCCCAAAGGCCCGATGGGAAGGAGGGCCTCCGTGCGGGCGTTGGAGCTCATCCGGAAGAAGCGGGACGGAGGGCGGCTGTCGCGGGAAGAGTATGACTTTCTGGTACGCGGGCTGCTGAGCGGTGAGGTGCCCGACTACCAGGTCTCGGCCTTCCTTATGGCGGCGTTCATCAGGGGCATGGCGGCCTCTGAGGCCGCCGACCTCACCCTGGCCATGGTGACCTCCGGAGGCTCCCGGCCGGTGCCGCCCGCCCAGCCGGGCCGGGTGGACAAGCACAGCACCGGGGGGGTGGGGGACAAGACCACCCTGGTGGTGGCACCGCTGGTGGCTGCCTGCGGCGTGCCGGTGGCCAAGATGTCAGGGCGCGGTTTGGGCCACACCGGCGGCACCCTGGACAAGCTGGAGTCCATCCCCGGCTTCCGGACCGACCTCACGGGCGAGGAGCTGGCCCGAGCGGTGGAGCGGGCCGGCGTAGCCGTGGCGGGGCAGGGGTCCGACCTGGTGCCCGCCGACAAGGTCATCTATGCCATAAGGGACGTCACCGCCACGGTGGAGTGCCCGGCGCTCATCGCCTCCAGCGTGATGTCCAAGAAGATAGCCGGCGGCGCCGAGGGCATAGTGCTGGACGTCAAGGCCGGCTCGGGCGCGTTCTGCAAGACGGTAGGGCAGGCCCTGGGGCTTGCCGCCCTCATGGTGGGGATAGGCAGGGCCGCCGGCCGAAGGGTGGTAGCCCTGGTCACCGACATGGACCAGCCCTTGGGTCGGGCGGTGGGCAACGCCCTGGAGGTGGAGGAGGCCATCATGGCCCTGCGCGGCCAGGGCCCGCCCGACCTGGAGAGGCTCAGCCTGGTCCTAGCCGAGGAGATGCTGTGCCTGGCCCGGCCCGGCCTGGCCCGCGAAGAGGCGCGTGCCCGGCTGCGCCGGGCGCTGGACGGGGGCCAGGCGCTGGAGCGCCTGCGGTCCGACCAGCAAGACGCTGCCGCGTTAGCCGCTGCGTTCCGTGCCATCCACACGATCAAGGGGATGGCTGGGATGATGAGCTACGGCACGGTGGCCGAACTGGCTCACGAAGTGGAAGCATTGCTGGCCGC
This sequence comes from Acetobacteraceae bacterium, assembly GCA_023511555.1. GTDB lineage: Bacteria > Bacillota > Sulfobacillia > JAIMBG01 > JAIMBG01 > JAIMBG01. Next base: position 4,522 of record JAIMBG010000151.1, read on the forward strand.
CATGCGCGACGGACGTTCTGCTCTCGAGCCATCCGGTGTCGCGCTTCTCGAGGAGGGGTGCGATTGGCTCGAGGCTCTCTGCGAGCGCGCTGTGGCGGGCGGTACTTCGTCCGTTGCCGCAGAGGCTGCGCCTTACCCTAGTGCGTTGGACGCGCTGCTGCGGCGTCTCAAAGACGCTCAAGTGGGGCAAGGAGGGGTGGAAAAGTCCGAGGGAGGCAGTTCGAGGCCATCCGTCGCTCCCCGGGCGCGCGAGCGTGCCGACGACCTTTGGTCGATCGAAAGCGAGCGAGTGCGGGCTGGCGGGCGTTATGTCCGGATCGAGCTGCGTCGGCTGGACGCGCTCATGGATCTCACTGGGGAGCTCGTAGTGGCCCGCGGCCGACTGGCTCATCATCTCTCGCGGCTGACCGACCGCGAGGTAGCGGACGCCGCCGCGACAGTCGACCGGATCGTTTCGGAGCTTCAGGACGCTGTAATGGCGAGCCGCCTAGTGCCTGCGTGGGAGCTGTTGGATCGCTTCCCGCGGGTGGTGCGCGAGGCAGCGCGATCGTTAGGCAAGGAGGTCGAATTCGAAATCGAGGGCCGCGATATCGAGTTGGACCGCTCCTTGCTGGATCAGATGGTGGATCCGCTGGTGCACTTGTTGCGGAACGCAGTGGACCACGGCATCGAACCGCCCGAGCAACGGCTGGCGCACGGTAAATCCGCGGTCGGTCGAATAGTCCTGCATGCGGCGAGGGAGGAATCGTCGGTCGTGATCCGCATCACAGACGACGGGCGTGGTATCGACCGTCGGGCACTGCGGGCGAAGGCCGAGGAGGCAGGCCTGGCCGTAGGTGAGCTAGGCGACGAGGAGATTCTGCGGATCATTGCGCGACCAGGGTTCTCGACAGCGGATCGCGTCACGCAGCTGTCGGGGCGCGGTGTGGGTATGGATGTCGTGGTTGCGCGGGTGCGGGCGCTGGGTGGGTCGGTGGAACTGCGCACGAGGGAGGGCGAGGGGACCACCGTGACGCTCCGCCTACCGGCTACGCTAGCCATCGTCTC
>JAIMBG010000152.1 GCA_023511555.1 Acetobacteraceae bacterium
CTGCACAGTATGACGCCCAGACCTACCTGGGAAGGTCAGCCCGGAGAATGGGCCCGACAACGAGGCCCCCAGACGATACTGGTCTGTGCCCAGGGTTAATACAACGCCGCCATCGCCACGCCTTAGAAGCGGCACACCGGGTGTCGGAAGATCCTCCGGCACCGGGTAGGTTGCTGTGATCGCACCTGAGGGATCGAGTCGAATCACGACACTTTTCACGGCATCGATACGTAGCAATCGCCGTCGCCGTCCACCGCCAGTGACCGGCCCTCTATCAGTCCCGGCACGGGAACGGCACGCGTCAGTTGCCCACCGCGGAACTCGGTCACCCGTCCTTTGACTGTGTCCAGAATAAGGACGGCATCGCTTGTCACTGCATAGGCTGCCGGCACACGGTGTTCGGCCCCCTGAGGCAGATCTGCCCCCAGTTCATCTGCGCCGCTCCCAAGGGACACTTGGAAGACGGTGTCAACGTGGAGACTAATGTTCATCGGGGTACGGGCAGGGCGGGTACATCCCGAGACCATCAGTGTGGTAAGAGTGGTTGCCAGCACAAATGCGGGCAACAGGGTGCGACTCCGCATGGATATCGTCTCCTTCTCACTGACTCAGGTAATGAGAACCGCTCCCTCGACTCATACCCGCGTGAGTCCATCGGCCGCGCCCGGTCGGGATCTCAGGCACCGCGACCGCCCTGCGGCCATCGGTACCCGCGCGTTGCGTTTTAATGAATGGGCGCCTGAGCCGGGCCTCGCTCACGATGCGGTTGCCCCGCCTGTGTTTGACTCGATGCCCCCTCTGGGAGCATTGCGTGATGCGAACGGTAACCGTCCGTCGGATGTCGCTCGTTCACCGGATATACATTACTGAGTGCTCGTGTCCGTCCGCCCCCCAAGCCAGTGTCGACTCCCGTCGCCGTGCCGCTTGTCTCGACTCTCAGCGCTTGACGAAGAAGGGGAGGAGCACTATGAAGGGCGCTTGGCACAGATTGCTGGCGCCCCCCAGCAGGAGCAGACGCAGAGGTCGCGCCTCGTCCTGAGATAGGTGAACGCGCTGCCCAGGTCCCTGACAAACTCGGCAGGGCTGGGGCGCCCGGGCGGGTTGCAGGCCAACCGAGGCCGCGACAGCCAGAGGCCCAACACGCCTATGCCGAAAGAAAGGGCGTTCAGCCCCACGTTGAGGGCGCACCCCGCCGCCTCGACCAGCAGCCCGCCCAGCCCTGGCCCCGCCACGCTCAGAAGCCGCTGCCCCACGTACTCGAGCCCGTTCGCCGTGACCAGGTCGTCCCTGTCCAGGAGCTGGGGCACATAGGCCATGTACGCCGGGTCAAAGAAGGCGCGGGCAGCGCCGAACAGGGCTGCTATGCAGACCAAGGAGGCAAAGGTCACCGCCTGAAGCCATATGAGCAGGGCGAAGGCGCCCGCCAGAGCCATCCGGAAGGCGTCGCAGGCCATGAGCGTCCGCCTGCGGTCGCTTCCGTCCACCCACACGCCGGCGGCAAGCCCCAACACCACCACCGGCAACATGCCGGCCGTCCTGACCGCTGCGAGCGCCGCCTTCGAGCCGGTCAGCTCGGCCACCAGCCAGGCCACGGTGACGACATACATGTAGTCGCCCAGTTGAGAGACGCTCTGGGTGAGCCACACGGTGCGAAAGGCCGGGTGATCCCTAATCACACGCCAGAGGTTCAAGTCCGCTCCCGCCCCGTCACGACGCAGTCGTTCCCGCTAAAGATAGCACCTCATCACGTACCGCCTCTTGGTGGGCTGGGCCACCTCCACGAACCCGGCGGCGCGGAAGGCGGAGGCCACCCCCATGAAGGAAGAGATGCCGCCCTCCTCCGTCGCGAGAGGGTAGCCCTCGACCGTCTTCCCCCCCTGCGAGCGCACGAACTCCACAGCGGCCTTAAGCAGCGCGGCGGTGAGCCCCCGGCGCCGGAACGCCCTGTCGACGAAGAAGCACACCACCGACCACACGGGCTGGTCGTCGATGCGCTTGAGCACCCGGGAACGCTCCAGCGAGGCGAACGCCTCCCGCCGGGAGACGGAGCACCAGCCGACCGGCCGGCCTTGGGAGTAGGCGAGGATGCCAGGAATCTCACCCGAGTCCACCAACTGCTTGAGCGCCCTACGGTTGGCCTCGCCGCGCTGCCTGACCCACTGGGACCGCGGCAGCCTCCACCACATGCACCAGCACCCCGCGCACGCCCCCCGCTCCCCGAACAGCATCTCGAGGTCCTTCCAGCGGTCTGGGGTCACCGGCCAAAACTCCAACCCCGGCAGCGAACAGGGCTCTCCGGCCATGCTGCTCGTCCCCCCAAAAGCTGAGCTCTACCTCTGGACACTAGGGGCCCGGGGCCGGGCCCGTTCCCAGGTGGCAGGCGATCGGGTAGGTGATTCTAGGGGGACTGTGCCGGCTCCTCCCCCGCCGCGGGACCGTCCGCCATGCAGCGACCGCTCCCCTTTACGCCCTCCCCGGGCCTCCGCCAGCCCGCCAGGGGCCGACGTCGACCGCCCCAGCCTCACCCTGCCCACCGGGAAAGCTCCACCAGGTCCGGAACGGGCGGGGCGGAGTCCGTCCCTTCCAGCACCATGCGAACCGCCACCCGCTCCACCCGGTAGCCCCACCCCAGGTGGCAGCCCAGTGTTCAGGTGCGCCTGCAATCAACCGGCACCCTGAGGGCCTGCCGGCCGGCGGCAAAGCGCCAGGGCCTCGGTCGCGCCCAACAGCGCACAAACGCCGGCCTGGCCGGTGTGGGCGGGGTGGAGGGCAAAGGCCTGCAGGCTGGCCGCCCCCCGTCACCGCCCTCCTGGCGCGCGCGGGGTGTGTGTCAACAGGTTCGTGGGGAGCATCCCTTCGGGCTCGTTCCTGGGGGTCCGACCCGGTCAGGAAGGCGCCCTGGGCCGGGCGGGTTGATCTGGCAACGGGATGGTGTGTTGCGGGCTAGGGAGGGGATTGCGCCAGACTCGGAGAATCATAGGCCGAGGAGCGGATGCTGGGTCCCTGCGCCGCCGGTGGCAACGGAAGCTGCTGTGAGAGCTAATGTCCAGGGAATTCCTGGGGCGGGCTGCGAGGTGACAGGCGCAGGAGCTTGACAACGCTAACGTATGGCAGGCCCTCCTTTCTCCCTGCCACTTCGCCACCGGATGCGGGTAAATCGAGGCGGGCGACATGCTGGAAACCCTTGTCGCCACTGCGAGACGGCCCGAGGGCCGCATTGCGCCGGTCCACGTGCGCCGCCAGGTGCGGCTGACCCGGGTGGCCGGCCCGCCGGCCGGCGCCGGGGAGGGGATGGGGTGAGAACATGATCGTGACCGCCGGTCTGGGCAAGGACTACGGCAGCCTCAGGGCGGTGGACGCCCTCACCCTCACGGTCTCCGAGGGGGAGATATTCGGCTGCCTGGGCCCGAACGGCGCCGGCAAGACCACTACGGTGCGGATGCTGATCGGCCTCCTGAGGCCCTCGCGGGGGTGGGCCCGGGTAGCCGGGTACGACCCGATCACCCAGTCCCGGGAGGTCCACCGGCACACGGGGGTGGTGTTTGAAACGCCCAATCTATACGAACGGCTGACGGTCAGCGAGAACCTGGCCCTGCCGGCGCGGCTGCTGGGGGTGACCCGCAAGAGCGTCGACGAGGCCGTGGAGCGGTTTGGGCTGAGTGAAGTGCTGCGGCGCCGGGCCTGCCACCTGTCCAAGGGCTGGCGCCAGCGGGTCCTCCTGGCCCGGGCCATGCTCCACCGGCCCAGGGTCCTCTTCCTCGACGAGCCCACCAGCGGCCTTGATCCCAACTCGGCCCGAATGATCCGCGACATCATAAGGGAGCTGCGCTCCGAGGGCGCCACCGTTTTCCTGACCACGCACGACATGCACGAAGCCGACGAGCTATGCGATAGGGTGGGGATCTTCTACCGGGGGCAGTTGGCGGCGCTTGACGCCCCCGCAGTGCTCAAGGCTGCCGGCAAGAAGCAGCTCGTCGTCGAGGTCCGCGGCGGCGACGGCGAGGTCAAGAGGCACGAGCTGCCTTTCGACGCCCCCGACACGGCGGACTGGCTGCATGAGGCCATGAAGGCCGGCGTGGTGCTGTCGGTGGCGACGCGCCACCACACGCTGGCCGAGGTGTTCAGCCAGTTGACGGGGGGTGAGCTGAGCTGAAGGCCAGGACGGTCCTTATCCTGATGGGCCACGACTGGAGGGACTTCAGTCGAAACCCCACCCTGTGGGTGATGGTGGGCATTCCCGTCCTCCTCTCCTACCTGATCGTCCGCGCCACGGCGGCCGGCGCCCCCCGGCACCTTGTGGCGCCCATGTGGGTGCTCTTCGCCCAGGTAATGGTGGGCGTCATGCTGAGCGCCCCGGACCTGGCCGAGGAGCGCGAGAGGCGGACGGTGGAGGCCCTGGTCGTCAGCACCGCCTCGTACCGTGAGGTCGTGGCCGCCAAGTGGGCCTTTGCCTTCCTGGTCTCCCTGGCGGTGCAGGCCCTGGTGCTGACGGTGAACCAGGCCTGGACCGGCGGGACCGCGGCTCTTATCGCCACGGCAGCCCTGAGCGGCGCCGTGTTCACCCTCGTGGGGCTGCTCATAGGCCTGTGCTGCGGCAGCGTGCGGCTGGCAGGCGCGGCGGCCTCGGCCATAATGGTGGCGCTCTTCCTGACCGGCGGCATCTTCGAGTCCTTCGGGGTGCTCAAGCCTGCCCTGCGCTACCTCCCCAGCGTGCTCAGCGTAAGGCTCCTGGGACAGGCCATGGCGGGCACCGGTCTTCAATCCCTCGACCTCCTGTGCCTGGTTGGTTGGCTGGCCGCCCTGGCCGCCGCCTCGCTGGTGCGCATAGAGGCGGAACTGAGGCGCTAGATGACGCTTCCAGGCAGCCCGGACGCGAGCGTCCGCCGCCCTCCCCTCGCGCACCTCCCTTCCACGCCCCGGCGGTTCGCCCCAACCGTCCCAGCCTTTTTCGACACTGCGACGAAGGCCCGCCGACGAACGGACGGCCTGTCGAACGGCTTCGCCAGGAAATGCTTGCCCTGGGCAGTCTAGGTGTGCTAGTCTAAGAGTTGAGACCCAGGGTGGCCACAGGCAAATGCAGGAAGCGGCAAGCAGGGCGCCCAGGGTCTCAGAGGGAGCGGGGCCTGGAACCCCACGGGTGGGGTTCCGGTGCAGCCCTGCTGAGGGAGGGAGTGATGAGCGTGCGCAGGATCGTGGGGCCAGTAGTGGCTTACCTGGTGGCGGCATCGCTGGTCTGGTCGCTGGTGGCAGCCGCCGGCACCCCGGGCCAGCCCGCGCCCGCCGCCCCCGCCGTGGCGGCCCCGGAGGCCGAGGCGGCCTACCTTGCCGCCCAGGCCGACCCCGCCCGGGACGAGGCGGCGCGGGTCCGGGCCGCCGTTGACGCCTACTTCACCCTTAAGCTGGAGAGCCGGGTCGCAGGAGATCCCCTCGACTTCGGCTTCGCCGTGGACGCCGGGTCGCGGTCGGGACGGGAGCTCTACAACTACGAGATGGGCCGGCTGCAGTACAGCCTGCTCGGCTGGGAGCTCAGCAACACGC
>JAIMBG010000153.1 GCA_023511555.1 Acetobacteraceae bacterium
CCCAACGGGCCTCCCCCCTCCCTCTGCTCCACCCGGCCGCGAGGCCTCAGCGGCCGCCCCCGCCGCGGCGGTCGAACCGGCGCCCCACCCAGCCCTCCACGTTCCTCTGCCGCGCCCGCCCCACGCCCAGGGCGCCGGGGGGCACCGGCCGGGTGATGGTGGAGCCGGCCGCCACATACGCCCCCTTGCCCACCTCCACCGGGGCGATGAGGTTGGCGTTGCAGCCGATGAACGCCTCATCGCCTATCGTCGTGGGGTGCTTCCTCTCCCCGTCGTAGTTGACCGTCACCGTCCCGGCCCCGACGTTCACGCCTTCGCCCACCACCGCGTCGCCCAGGTAGCTGTGGTGGGGCACCTTGCTTCCCCGCCCCACCCGGGTGTTCTTCACCTCGGCGAAGTTGCCCACGCGGGCCCCCGCCTCGAGAACCGTGCCGGGCCGAAGGTGGGAGTACGGCCCCACCCGGGCCCCGGGCCCCACCCGGCTGCCTTCCACCACCGACGCCACCACCCGGGCCCCCTCCTCCACCACCGCCTCTACCAGGCAGGCGTAGGGCCCGACCTCCGCCCCGGGGCCTATGCGGCAGCCCGCGCCGATTACCGAGAAGGGGTGAATGACGGCGTCACGGCCCACCTCGACGCCGGCGGCCACGAAGGTGGTGCCGGGGTCGACCACCGTGACCCCCTGGTCCATGAGGTCCTCCAGCACCCGCAGCCGGAAGGCCCTTTCGGCGCGGGCCAGCTCCCGCCGGGTGTTCACCCCCAGCACCGCCTCAGGGTTCGACGAGCTCACTGCCTGGGCCCCCGTGCCCTCCTCCACCATGATCTGGACCACGTCGACCAGGTAGTACTCGCCCTTGGGCGGACGGGGCCCGACCCGCCGCAGGGCCGAGAACAGCGGGCCGGGCTCAAAGCAGTAGATGCCGGCGTTGATCTCCCTGATCCTCGCCTCCTCCGGCGAGGCGTCGGCCTCCTCCACCACCCTCCACAGCCGCCCGTCACGCCGCAGGATGCGCCCGTACCCCGTGGGGTCGTCCACCTCCGCCGTGAGCAGGGTGCAGCCCACCCCGGCCGCAGTGTGCGCCCGGACGAGATCCTCGAGGTCCTTAAGCCTCAGGAGGGGCGTGTCGCCGTAAAGCACCAGGACCGGCCCCCGGTGCTCCGCCAGCAGCGGCTCCGCCCGCAGCAGGGCGTGGGCGGTGCCCAGGAGCGGGCTCTGGCGGGCGTAAACCGCCCTCCCACCCAGCAGTTCCTCCACCCGCTCCGCCTGAAACCCCACCACGACCACCCGGGGGTCGGCCCCCAGTTCCTCTACCCGTTCCATCACGTGCAGCAGCATGGGCTTGCCGCCCACCGGGTGCAGCACCTTCAACAGATTGGACCTCATCCGCACGCCCTGCCCGGCGGCCAGAACGACCGCAGCCAGGGAGCCTTCCGCCATGGGAGCCCCGCCTCCCCCCGTGCGATTGCGGCCCCGGCCCCGGGGCCGGAGGGCCGCCCAGGTCTATCTTTTCCACGGGCGGAGGGGAACTCCTGTCTGCTCCGGGGCTCAGGGCGCGATCCCCGACCCCGGCCCTGCGGCCGCTTCCAGCAAAAGGCAAGGGAGCCCGGGGACCCCCTTGCCCTGCCCCGGCCACTGACCGGGGCCTTCACTCCTGCAACTGCCGGAAAGCCGTCATGACCGCAGCGGTGATGCGCTCGTTCGCGTCTGGGGTTACGGGGTGGGCAACGTCCCGGAAGTCCCCCTGTCGGGTGCGCCGGCTGGGCATGGCCACGAACAGTCCGTTCTGACCCTCCACCACCCGGATGTCGTGAACCACGAACTCGCCGTCTAGAGTGATTGAGGCCGAAGCCCGGACCTTACCCTCCCCTTCCACCCTCCACACGCGCACGTCCGTGACCTGCATGACTGATGCCTCCTTGAAAGCCGCGATGTCTGGGGCGTTGGCTACCACAATATATTAGCGGCCGTCAAGGGAATTCCTTCTGACCCTGGGAAAAAATGTCCTCACCCCAGCCGGGGGCTGGGGACTATCCCCACCCTGCCCGAGGAGGGGTCTATCGACTCCAGCACCAGCAGCGAGGTGTAGTCGTCCACCAGCTTCTGCCGCGGCTGAGCAGTCTCCACCAGGACGCCGATTCCGGCGACCTTCGCCTCGAACTCCGCCAGGAGCTCGCAAACCCCGCGGGCGGTGCCGCCGCCGCGCATGAAGTCGTCGATGAGCAGCGCCCGGGCCCCCGGGGCCAAGGCCCGCCTGGGCAGGGACATGCTCTCTATGCGGCCCGAGGAGCCCGACACATAGTTGATGCTCACGGCGGGCCCCTCCGTCGCCCGGGCGTTGCGGCGGAGGATCACTAGGGGCAGGCCCAGGGACCGCGCCGTCATGAGCGCCAGAGGGATGCCTTTGGTCTCCACCGTCACCACGCAGTCGGCGTTTGATCGGAGAAAGAGGGTGGCGAACGCCTGGCCGATGAGCGCCGACCAGCGGGGCGAGAAGATGATGTCGGTCATGTAGAGAAAGCCCCCGGGCAGCACGCGGTCCGGCCAGGCCAGGTGGCGGCAGAGCTCGGCAGCCCGCTGGCGGATGGCGTCCGGGGTGAGCACGGGGAGGAAGCGGACGCCGCCCGCTGCCCCGGCCACCGTCTCCACCCTCCCCAGGTCCCGGGACTCAAGCGCCTCCTTGATGAGCGCGATGTCCTCGCTGATCGAGGACCGGGTCGTCCCGCAGGCCTCGGCGAAGTGGCCCAGGGAGAACAGGGAGGAGGGCTGGTCCACCAGGGTCCGGAGGATCAGGGCCACCCTCTGGCTCCGCTGCAGCCTGCCCATGGCGCGGCAAGCGCGGTCTAGCTCGCGCGGGCCGGCTGGGCCGTGGCCATGACCGCCTCGGCCAGCTCCAGGTCAGAGGGCTTGTCTACGTCCACGCCGATCTCGGGATAGGGGCAGAACACGGCCACGCCTCTGAGGTCGAAGAGCCGGGAGATCTTGACTTCCAGGTCGGGGACGCTGAGGCTCTTGGTCACCAGCCGGAACAGGAACCCCCACCCCAGGATGGAGGCCATCTTGAGGGGGCTCTTGCGGTAGTCTATGAAGCGGCGGGCGCGGTCGGCCGAGCGGAGCGCCGCATCGGGCTCGAGCAGCACCACGTTGCCCCCGGTGAAGACGCCCTCCCGGATGGGAACGTAGGTGCGCTTTACGTTGGGAAACCTCTCCTCGGCCAGCCGGCGCTCAATGATGGGGTAGTAAAAGTCGGCGTCCCGCCGGGAGCAGAGGTCCAGGAAACCGTCGATCATGCCCGCCGTGATGAGGGGGATGTCGGCCGTGGCGACCAGCACCTTCTTGTCGCGGGGCAGGGCCCGGATGCCCTCCAGGGCGTTGTCGATGATGTTGCCCACGGGCGCGACCAGCCTCAGTCCGTCGCCCTCCACCACCGGCGTAAGCTCCGCCACCGGCCCCACCACCACCACCTGCTCCACCGCCTTTGAGCCGCGGAGGGCGTCCACCACGTACCGGATCATGGGACGTCCCTTGATGGGCACCAGCGCCTCAAACGGAGCGGCGGAGCACTCCTTGAGCTTCCCCTCGTTGGGAGCCCCAGCCAGGACCAGAGCGTTAACCCTCATGAGGTCACTTCCCCTCCCTGGTAATTGCGGAAGAGTTCGGCGGTGCGGCTGGCGATTCCTTCCCCCCCGGCCCCGGGACGGCCTGCGTCGCGGGCACCACGAACACCCGCCGCGCCAGCCCCTGGACGGACCGCGCCAGCACGGCGGCCGACGACTCGTCGGCAGCGAGGGCGAACACGGCCGGGCCGCTGCCCGACATCAGCGCGCCCAGCGCCCCGGCCGCCAGCAGCGCGTCCCTGATGCGAGCCACCAGCGGGTACCGGGGCAGCACCGCCGCCTCAAAGGAGTTGTAGAGCGCCGCCGCCACCAACCGGAGGTCCTGGGAGCGGAGGGCCTCCACCATGGCCCCGACGGCGGGCTCGGGCCTCGGCGGCCGGCCCCTGGCGCCGCGGGGCGGTGCGGACCGTAGCTGGTCGAGCCAGGCGTACGCTACAGGGGTCGAAACCCGGAACCCCGGCTCGGCCACCACCAGCCAGGCGGGAGGGGGGGCGGGAAGCGGCTCCAGCCTCTCGCCGCGGCCCCGGCCCAGGGCCGTTCCGCCGCGCAGGCAGAAGGGAACGTCCGAGCCCACCTGGGCAGCCGCCGCCTCCAGCTCCGAGAGGCTGAACCCCAGGTCCCACAGGCGGTTGAGCCCCACCAGCGTGGCGGCCGCGTCGGAGCTGCCGCCGCCCAGCCCGGCGCCCACCGGGATGCGCTTGGTGATGTGCACCCTCAGCCCCAGCGCCTGTCGCGCCCGGCCCCTTTCCTCGGCGATGGCCCGCTGCCAGAGCAGGCTGGCCGCCCGGTAGCACAGGTTGGACTGGCCGGAGGGCACACCGGCCCGGTCGGCCCTCACCTCCAGCCCCGACCCAGTCTCGCGCAGAGTCACGCGGTCGCTGAGGCTCAGGGCGAAAAAGACCGTCTCCAGCTCATGATAGCCGTCGCCGCGCCGGCCCAGGACGCGCAGGAAGAGGTTGACCTTCGCCGGAGCCTCCACCTCGACACAGGGCACGGCCCCCCGCCCCGGCGGCGCCCCGGGGAGGGTATTCGGTTGCCAATCGGCGGCCGTTTCTGGTATCCCCTCTGTGCAGGCCGTTGATTTCCGCCGGCACCAAGGAGGTACGTATGAGTGTGAAGCCGATCATCCAGCTCTACCCGGTCATCCCTGCGCACGGGCGGGAGCGGGAAACGCTCCGCCCCATCGGGCGGAATCGTGAACGCTACCAGCAGGTCATTCGTGACTGGGCAAAGCTGGCCCAGGCCGCCGACCAACTCGGGTACTGGGGGTTCAGCACGATCTAGCACCACTTCCACTCCGAAGGCTACGAAGTCGGCCCCAACCCGGGCGTGTTGAACGCCTGGTGGGCGGGGCTGACCAAGCGGCTACGCATGGGCGCCCTCGGGTACGTTATGAGTACCCAGGACCCGGTCCGCGTCGCCGAAGAGTGCGCCATCCTCGATCACATCCTCGAAGGGCGCTTCTTCGCCGGCTTCGCCCGCGGCTATCAAGCGCGGTGGACCAACATCCTCGGCCAACACTACAATTCGAAGGCGACGCTCTCCGACGGATCGGCCGACGATCCCATCGCGCCCGGAAGGGGCCGAAGGCGGAGCGGCCTTCATGAAGCGGATCGCTTCGCTTTCGCGTTCGGAGCGGGAGGCCGCCATTCTGGAGGAGCTCAGAAAGGGCAATCTGCCGCCGTTCCTTCGCAAGTTCCGGACCATTTGCCTGTCCGGATCCGACGCCTCCGGCAAAGCGCATGAGGTCCGCTTTCAGGTGATGCCGGACTATCTTTCCGTCGGATCGGATACCGACTTTTGCCGCGTCCCGATGACCCCCCAGACCGCCTGGTGGACCGCTAGGCTCACCCGCTG
>JAIMBG010000154.1 GCA_023511555.1 Acetobacteraceae bacterium
ACCTGCCGTTCTTTGCCCCCGACCTGCACATCGTGGTCGCCGACCCGCACCGGCCCGGGCACGAGCTGCGCTACCACCCCGGGGAGGCCAACCTGCGCCGGGCGGACGTGGTGGTGATCAACAAGGTGGATACCGCCTCGCCCGAGGGCACAGAGCAGGTCCGGGCCAACGTGCGGGCCATAAACCCGGAGGCGGCCGTCATCGAGGCGGCCTGCCCCATATTCGTGGAAGATGGCCCGGAGCTTCTTGGCCGCCGGGTGCTGGTGGTGGAGGACGGGCCCACGCTCACTCACGGCGAGATGGCCTACGGCGCCGGCCTGGTCCTGGCCCGCAAGCTGGGGGCGGTGCCGGTGGACCCGCGGCGGTTCGCGGTGGGGAGCATCGCGGAGGTGTTCCGGAGGTACCCCCACATGGGGCCGCTGCTTCCCGCCATGGGCTACGGCGACCGCCAGGTAAAGGAGCTGGAGGAGACCATAAACCGTACCCAGTGCGACCTGGTGCTGATCGCCACCCCCATCGACCTGAGGCGGGTGGCCAGGCTGGACAAGCCTAGCCTGAGGGTGCGCTACCAGCTCCAGGAGATCGGCCAGCCCACGCTGCTCGACGTGGTAAAGGCCAGGATGGGGTGGTAGCGGGGCGGGGCGGAAGGCAGGGTCGGATGCTGCGGCGGAGCCGCCCGGGGCGCGCCGGCTGGGGCGGCGACCTGTGGGTCGGAGCGGGTTCGAGGCGTCGGCGTCTCCTCGTCGATCCACGTCAGTGCACCGCACAGCAGGGAGTCAACCCGGGGGGTGGGCACGTGAGCGGCGTGCGGCGGGGCAGCGTGACGGTGGCCATTGTGGCAGGGGCGCTGGTGCTGGCGGCGCTGACGATTGACGGCTGCGGGCGGGCCGCCCCGCCCGCGCCGTCTCCCCCGGGGCCGGCCGGGCCGGCCCCCGGCACCCCGCCTCCGGCGAGTTCACCCCCCTCGCCCCCGCCGGCACCGGTGGCCCCAAAGGACCTGGCTCCGGGGTGGGTGGAGCAGACAAGGATCGGATAGCAAGTTACCGGCTCTGCCTGTTCAGTCCCGATGGCTGCGAGCTGAGGTGTCTCTTTGAGACGGACGTATACTGGAAGACAGAGTGGGTGCGAACCCTTGCCACGCACCAGGCGTTCATGCTGGCCTTCGATGCCCTACCCTTCGACGAACCCCCCGGCAGCGGAGGCTGGCATACCACTTTTGGCGAGGCGAGGGTATGCCGGCCAGCTCCCGACGGCACCTGGGCCACGTCCACATACAGGAACGTGAAGTCCCCGCGCTCCGCGGGGACTGCCTGACGATGGTGGAGGTGCGCGAGGGCTGGCCATGGGTGAAGCAGGTAAGCCCCTCCGGCACCGAGGAGTGGCTTTTCCCCGTGCCCGAGGTGGTGGCGAATGGCGGCGATCCCTTGGGCCTCGAGCCCAAGCCTCGCAGCCCCAGCCCTACCGGCCTCCCGGGCTGTGCTACCGTCCTCCCCGGCTATACCCCGCCCCGGCTATACCCCGCCTCCCCGCCGGGAACACTACACCGGGCGGGCCTGAGGCCGCAGCCGGGCGCCCTGCGCCGCCCCCGCAGCCGCCCCTCAGGCGGCGGCGCATGAACTGCGCCGGCCCCACCTCCGGCCCCCGTCCCGACGCCGTCCCCGCCGGAGGGCGCGGCCCTTCCCACCGCCCCCTCTGCCGCCTCAGCTCCGCCAGGGAGGTGCTGCCCGTGCCCGAACCGCGCCGCATCATCATCATGGGCGCTGCCGGACGCGACTTCCACAACTTCAACGTAGCCTACCGCGGCCGACCGGAGTACCGGGTGGAGGCGTTCACCGCCGCCCAGATACCCGACATCGAGGGCCGGGTTTATCCTCCGGAGCTGGCCGGGCCGGGCTACCCGGACGGCATCCCCATCCGGCCCGAGTCCGAGCTCCGCGACCTGATCCGCGACCGCCGGGTCGACGAGGTGGTCTTCGCGTACTCCGACGTCTCCCACGAGCACGTGATGCACCGGGCGTCGCTGGCTCTCTCCGCCGGCGCGGACTTCCGCCTGCTCGGCCCCAAAGCCACCATGCTCCGCTCCCGCCGCCCGGTGGTCTCGGTGTGCGCGGTGCGCACCGGGGCGGGCAAGAGCCAGACCTCCCGGCGGGTGGCCGAGATCCTCGCCGGGATGGGGCTTTCGCCCGTGGCGGTGCGCCACCCCATGCCCTACGGCGACCTGAGCCGCCAGGCCTGCATGCGCTTTGCCGCCTTCGACGACCTCGACCGCCACCGCTGCACCGTGGAGGAGAGGGAGGAGTTCGAGCCCCACCTGGAGCGGGGCACGGTGGTTTACGCCGGCGTGGACTACGCCCGCATCTTGGAGGCCGCCGAGGCCGAGGGCGACGTCATCCTCTGGGACGGGGGCAACAACGACCTGCCGTTTTTCTGGCCCGACGTGCACATCGTGGTGGCCGACCCCCACCGCGCCGGGGACGAGCGCCGCTACCACCCCGGCGAGGCCAACCTGCTCCTGGCCGACGTGGTGGTCATCAACAAGGTGGACACCGCCCGGCCGGAGTGGGTGGAGGCGGTCCGGGCCAGCATCGCCGAGCTCAACCCGGCCGCGGTGGTGGTGGAGGCCGCCTCCCCCATAGCCCTGGAGTGGGCGGGCGACGGGCGCTTCGGCCGCCGGCAGGGGGAGCCCGTGGAGTTCGGCGAGATTCGGGGCCGGGGCGTCCTGGTGGTGGAGGACGGCCCCACCCTCACCCACGGCGAGATGGCCTACGGGGCGGGGGTGGTGGCCGCCAAGCGCGCAGGCGCAAGCCTGGTGGACCCCCGGCCCCACGCTGTAGGCAGCCTGGTCGAGGTCTTCAGCCGGTTCCGCCACCTCGGCACCCTGCTCCCCGCCATGGGCTACGGCCCGCGCCAGATCAAGGAGCTGGAGGAGACCATCAACGCCACGCCCGCCGACCTGGTGCTGTCGGCCACGCCCGTGGACCTGGGGCGCATCCTCCGCCTCAACAAGCCGGCGGTCCGCGCCCGCTACCGCCTGGAGGAGGTCGGCCAGCCCGACCTCGCCGGCGCGCTGCGGGCGCTTGAAGGACGGCTCAGGCGTGATCGGGCCGCACCGGCCCGGTCGCGGGCCCCGCGCCGGCCGCCGGCCCGCGTGCCGCCGGTCGCTTTGGACCGCGCCGGTGAAGACCGTGACCAACCCTGGGGAAAGGAGTGATACCGTGCCGGACGTGAGGTGTTCCGTGTCGGACTGCGCCTACCAGAAGGACTCTACCTGCCAGGCGCCGGCGCTGCAGGTGCAGGCCAAGGGAGGCCTCAGCCAGGGCGCCAAGGTGTCGTCCTGCGCCGACACCCAGTGCCAGAGCTTCAAGCCCCGGCGGTGAGGGCCGAACCGGCCTTCGCGCCCGGGCGAAGGCTCAGCTTGTAGCGCTCCCTGCGCCTCCGGGGCGAGCCGCGGTTGGAGGCGCACCCCTGGGGGCGGCCACGACCCCAGGGGCTGCCGGGCGGCGCCGGGCCCGTTTCCGGCGCCGCCCGGCGCTCTTCGGTGCACCCGGAAGCTCAGGCGGCCCTCCCGCCTGAGGTCTCGACGCCCTTCGCCAGGAAAGCCGGGTTCGCTGAAGGTTTTGGTCCCTGAAGCCTTCCCGGCTCCAGGCCCCGGGGGTACGTCAGGGAGGGCGCTGGTTGCGGGTTCTGGCTGCGGGGCCACTGAGCCTACCTCGTTCCCCGCCGGCAGGACACTGCCATTTCATGGCGAACTGGTGTTCACAGCCGCGGGCCAGGGACGTGTCGGCGACGGTCCGGGACGCGGCGGGGGCGCCGGGACGCGCTGCCGGCCGTGAGCGGGCGGGCGGACGAGGAGCCTTTGTAAAACCTCGCGGAGACGTATGAGCCGGAGGATACGGAGCCCAGGGGTCTGCCGGCTGCCTGAGGTGAGGTGGGAGACGGCCTGCTCCTTAAGGGCATTCAACACCCCGTTTGACAGCCACGGCCTCGGCGGCTCCCCCGCCGGGCCGGACGTTCGCCCGGCTCACAGGGCGTCGGTGAACCGCGTGGCGATGCTGGGGAGGGTGGGCCGCACGCTCCGCCGCGTGGCTGCCCGCTGCCATCGGCTCTTTTGAAGGAGGTGTGCCCCGTGCCGTTTCAGACCGTGGTGTGGGCCATCTTCTACTGGTTCCTGATGCCGGGGATTATCCTCGCGGTCTTTTGGTTCAGCATCGCCATCGTCTCGCGCACCAGGGACCCCGAGCTCAAAACGTCGGCCACTGCAGGGTTCTGGGCCGGAATGGTCATCCTGGTGATCTTCGCCCTCAGCCAGTTGAACAGGGTCAGGCCCGCCTTTCGCCTCGGGGAGTTGGCCGACTTGAGCCCGCTTCTCGTGGGCGCCGGCTGCCTCGCCTCGTTTGCCTTCCTCTGGGGGGTAAAGCATCTGATGCCCACCCGGCTCGTGGGTCTCATCACCCTGGTGGTTGCCGCCACTAGCTCAGTGGCCCTGTATGGCTACTTCTTCATGGAAGGCCTGAGGGGGGCCGTCGTATCCCTGGCGCCGGGCGCCGTCCTGGGGGCGCTGTTGCACCTGGTGTTCTTCCCCGGCTCTATCCGCGGAATATACGGCCGGGCGAAGAAGCCTGAGAAGACCTAGTCTCTGGCACCACATTGTTGCGGCAGTTCTGCCCGGGCTCCCGCCGTCGCGGCCCAGCGGCATGAGCACGAGAGTCACCCGCCCGATTCGCCAGCCTCTCAGCAGGACAGCGAGGGAAACGGGGGCGGGGAGAGTTGGGCGAAGCGTGGCGGGGGGCGCTTCGGGGTCAAGAGGGGCCCCCCAGGGGCGTCTCTTCTGCATATGCTCGCGAGGTGAGGGAGGCCCTGGGTCACCTGGACGGCTGGCGAGGGCGGCCCTGGAGGCGCGGGCGGCCGACGACCTGGCGAGTCTGCAGGAGCAGGTGCTGGACGGCTGCCGGCTGACGCCGCCGGGGCCGGCGCGGGAAGGGCTGGGCGGCTGGCCGCCGACCTGGGCTGGTCGGGCCAGGGGATCGTGGACTACCGCAGCCGGCTCCGGGCCCTGGGCCACCGCGTGGGACTTTCAGCGAGTTGGGCTCGCCGGAGACCCATCCGCCCCGCCCAAACTACCTCCCTGACCAAGCCGGAGAAACCCCAGAGCGAGCCCAAACCGACGTTCCCCCCGAGGAGTTGACTCACAGGCGCTATAGCCAAGTTGTGGCAGGGAACCAGGTTTTGTGGTAGAATGGGGAGGGGGCCAGCCGGACAAGTGCTGGTGAGCAGGACCCAAGGGGAGGCCTTGTGGGATGAGAAGGTACCTGGTTCCGATCCTGATCGGCGTCGTGGTGTGTTCCCTGTGTGGTGCCGCACTGGCGGGAAAGGGAGCCGGTTCCAAGGAGGCCCTCGTCGATGATCTGGTTGAAGTCCTCCGTGCGTATGCGGAGCGGCCGCTCGAGGCCCCGGTGGAGCT
>JAIMBG010000155.1 GCA_023511555.1 Acetobacteraceae bacterium
ACCTTCCTCGCGCTGCTGGAGTTGATCCGCCTCGGGGAGGTCGTCGCGCGCCAGGAAGATCCGCGGGCGCCGATCGTCGTCTTTCCCGGGCGACCGGCCTCCGGTCGGGGGGGCGGCGGGCGCTGAACCCGCTCGTTCCGCAGGTCGAGGCATTGCTGTTCGCGGCCGAGGAACCGCTCACCACCGCGCGCCTGGCCGACCTCTGCGGGGTGGAGCGGGGCGCGGTGGAGGCCGCCCTCCTGGAGCTTGAGGCCGCGCTGGCCGGAGCCGCCCGGGTGGCGGTGGTCGGCGTGGGCCAGGAGCTTCACCGCGACGACGGAGCAGGCATGCGGGCCGCCCGGCTGCTGGCCGGGCGGCCCTTTTCCGCCCGGGGCGGTGGGACGGCGGCGCCGGGCCCTGCCGCGGCGGTCTTTCTGGGCGGGGTGGCGCCGGAGAACCAGACCGGCGCCCTGCGGCGCTTCAACCCCTCCCACGTGGTGCTGATCGATGCCGCGGACCTGGGCCGGGCGCCGGGCACCGTGGAGCTCATCCCCTCCGCCCGCATAGGCGGCGTGACGTTCTCCACCCATACCCTGCCGCTGCGCTTTCTCGCCCGCTTCCTCGAGGAGTCCCTGGGCTGCCGGGTAGTGGTGGTGGGCATCCAGCCCCGAAACCTGGGGTTTGGGAAGGGGCTCAGCCCTGAGGTCGAGGCGGCCTGCCGCCGGCTGGCGAAGGCCCTTGAGGGGCTGGCGCCGGGGGCGGCGGGAAGTTAGCCCCGGCGGGCGCCGGCCGTCCCGGGTCGGAAAAGGAGCCGGCTGGAGCCCCGGGCCCAAACGGTCCTTCTTTACCTCTCCGTCTCTTCCGCCTTCCCGCCTCTTCGCCGATATACCACTTGGAGAGCCTTCCGAGGGGGTATGCTGTCCAATCCCGGTCGGGGGGGGCGCGGGGGCGTGACCCAGGACCCTGGTTCCACGGCGGTTGCGGAGGAAATCGTCGACCTCAAAGAACTCGACCGCATCGTCAACGAGACCATAGAGGCCATCGAGCGCGGCAAGCAGCAAATCTTCGCCATCGCCGAGTCGGCCCGGGCGGAGTTCGAGCAGGTAAAGCGGGAGGCTTCGGAGGCGCGGGAGGAGGCGGCGCGGCTCGTGGCCGAGGTGGACCGCCTGGAGCGCCTGGAGCGGGCGGCCCGCCGCCGCCTCTCTGAGGTCAGCAAGAACCTCAAGGAGTTCTCAGAGGAGGACATCAGGGCAGCTTACGAGACGGCGCATGGCATACAGGTGGAGCTCCAGGTGGCCAGGGAAAAGGAGCGGCAGCTCCGTCGCCGCCGGGACGACCTGGAGCGCCGGCTGAAGAACCTTTCGGTGACGGTCCAGCGGGCCGAGGAGCTCATGGCCCAGACGGGGGTGGCCATGGACTTCCTGGGCGGCCGGCTGCGCAACCTCTCCCGGCTGTTCGAGGGGCTGAAGGAGAAGCGGGAGCTGGCTTTAGGCATCATCCAGGCGCAGGAGGAGGAGCGCCGGAGGGTGGCCCGGGAGATCCACGACGGGCCGGCCCAGCTCCTGGCCAATGTGGTGCTGAGGGTTGACCTGTGCCAGCGCCTGCTTGAGGTGGACGGCGCCCGCATCCGGGAGGAGCTGGCCCAGCTCAAGGAGCTGGTTCGCCAGAGCCTCAAGGACGTGCGCCAGATAATCTTCGACTTGAGGCCCATGGCGCTCGACGACCTGGGCCTCTTCCCTGCGCTGCGGGCCTACCTCGACGGCCTGGCCGAAAAGTCAGGGCTTCAGGTGGAGTTCACCTGCCTGGGCGAGGAGCGGCGCCTCCTTCCTTCGCTGGAGGTGGCGGTGTTCCGGCTCATCCAGGAGGCGGCCTCCAACGTGGTGCGACATGCTGGGGCCCGGACGCTCCGGGTGAGGGTGGAGATCGGGGGCGACCAGATTCGCAGCCAGGTGCTGGACGACGGCCGGGGCTTCGACCCCGAGGAGGTAGCCAGGGACCGGCACTCGGGGCGCTTCGGCCTGGCGGGGATGCGGGAGCGGGTGCGCCTGCTGGACGGCCGGCTGAGGTTGCAGTCGGCCCCGGGGCGGGGCACCCGCATAGACTTCACCATACCCATCAGGCCCCCGGAGGAGGGTGAGGCGGTTGGCCAGGACGCGGGTGCTGATAGTTGACGACCACGCCGTCTTGAGACAGGGGCTTAGGAGGATGCTGGAGCTCGAAGACGACCTGGAGGTGGTGGGCGAGGCCGCCGACGGCCGCGACGGGCTGAAGAAGTGCCTGGAGCTCAAGCCCGACCTGGTGCTGATGGACATAAGCATGCCCGGCCTGAACGGCGTCCTGGCCTCCCGGCTGATCAAGCAGCAGCTTCCCCGCACCCGGATACTCATGCTCACCATCCACCAGGACCAGGGCTACCTGGTGGAGGCGGCCCAGGCGGGGGTAGAGGGGTATGTTCTGAAGGACGTCGACCCCCGGGAGCTGATACGGGCCATCCGCACCGCGGCCCAGGGGCTTGCCTACCTTGACCCGGAGCTGAGTCGGCGGCTGAGGCAGCTCAGGCCAGCGGGGGGCGGCCGGGCGGGCGATGGAGGGGCGGAGGGCCCCTCCGGGCTGGGCGGGGGCGGGGCGGTGGGCAGGTCCGCTGTCGGCGGGGAGGGGGCGGGCCGGGCTGAAGCCCTGGGAGCGGTCCCGCCCTGGGAGGCCTGCGTCGACACGGGCCTCGGGCCCGCCCCGGGCGGGGCCACCGGGCCCTCTGAGCCGCTCACCCGCCGGGAGGAGGAGGTGCTGGCCCTCCTCGCCCAGGGCTCCAGCAACCGCCAGATCGCAGAGAGGCTTTACATCAGCGAAAAGACAGTAAAGAACCACATCAGCCACATTCTGGAGAAGCTGGGGGTCCAGGACCGGCTTCAGGCGGCGGTGCTAGCCATGAAGCGGGGGTGGGTGGGGCAGGGCTGAGCGGATAGAAAGCGGTGGAGCCGGGGCCCGCCCAGCCCGGTCACCGACCACGGGCGCCCGCGCCTGCGATAGTGCTCCCCAGGTCCCCCAGGGCCCTACTGCGTATCCGGCCACGTGTAGGAGTCGCGCTGCCAAACGGCCCTGTCGAAGTGGCTGCTGCCCTCCGCGGCCGGTTCCGGCCTTCCCGTTTATGATCATCAACGTCCTGTCAATGTCCGCGTGTTCAGGCGTCACCCCGCCCCGACCCTTGCCGCCCCCTTCATCAGCAGCAGGGTGAGCGGAAGGATTTGGCGCCGGCTGGTGCAGGCCGCGACGCGGGACAGGCTCGGAGGAGCCGCCGCCGACGATTGGGCTCAGGCAGCCGTGCGCCTCCTGAACGACGCCTTCCCACTCGAGCAAGACGACCCCGCCACCCGGCCGGCGAGTGCCCCCCTTCTGCCCCACGCCCCCCTCGCCTGCATCCCCCCGTCCAGCCCCGGCCACACTAGGGACGGCCCATCCCGGCGGCTGTTGCCCCAGGTCCGCCCGCCCCTGGGCTCCCCACCCTGCGCCCGGCCGGCGCGCCCCGGGCACCTGCCGCTTCCGGTTCGGCGCCGGGGCTGGACCCCTGGTCCTCACCGGAGGCTGGGTCCTGTGTCCCCACGTCTCCCGGGCCCTGGGGCCTTCGTTCTCGCGCCTGCCGGCTCGCGAGCTGGTCTTGAACCCACGGGACGGGCGCCCGCCGGGCTTGCTGACGGCCGTCCCCCCTCCGGGTGCCGGCTGGCCAGCCGGTCCTGCGGTCGCCGGCTGCGCATCCCCCCGGCCTTGCTGACGGCCGTTTCTCAGCCCCCGGGGCGCTCCGGCCCCCGGATCCTTGCGCCCGGGGCCCATTATGCCCGCAGGGGGTGGCGGTTGTTTGCGGTGGCTTAGAGCGAGCCTGCAGCGGTGGAACGGGGTCCTGCGGTGGCCCGCGCGGCCCCTGGTCCCTCCCAGGGCCCAGGAGCAGCCCGCCGGCGCCCGGCGACGTGAGGGCGGCCTCGCGTCCGACCTCTTCCGCACCAAGCCGCTCTCCGAGATCCTGGCCGAGTCCCAGGCCGGCGGCAGGCGGCTCAGGCGGACGCTCACCTCCCTCGACCTCACCGTCTTGGGCGTGGGCGCGATCATCGGCACCGGTATCTTCGTGCTCACCGGCGTCGCCGCCGCACGGTTTGCCGGGCCGGCGGTGGTCCTCTCCTTTGTGATCTCGGGCATAGCCAGCGCGCTAACCGCCCTGGTCTACGCAGAACTCGCGTCCATGGTCCCGGTAGCGGGGAGCGCCTACACCTACTCCTACGCAGCGCTGGGGGAGCTCGCGGCCTGGGTGATCGGCTGGGACCTGGTGCTGGAGTACACCGTGGCGGCGGGCGCGGTATCCATCGGCTGGTCGTCCTATGCCGTGGACCTGCTGGCTTCACTGGGGGTGAGGCTGCCGCTGTGGGCGACGGCGTCACCCCCGAAGGGCGGCCTGGTGAACCTGCCGGCGGTCGCGGTGGTGGCGGCGGTCACCGCGCTACTGGTGGTGGGCACACGGGAGAGCACGACCTTCAACCGGGTAGTGGTAGGCCTTAAGGTGGCGGTGATCCTTTTCTTCCTGGGGGTGGGGGCGTTCTACGTGCGCCCCGTGAACTGGCGGCCGTTCGCTCCTTACGGCTTTGCCGGCATCATGCGGGGGGCTGCCATCATCTTCTTCGCCTACATCGGCTTTGACGCCGTGTCCACCGCCGCCGAAGAAGTCCGCCAGCCGCGGCGGGACCTGCCCATAGGCATAATCGCTTCCCTTGTCGTTTCCACGCTGCTCTACCTGGGCGTGTCCCTCGTGCTCACCGGGATTCTGCCCTACCCGCGGCTTGACACTGCCTCTCCCATAGCACGGGCCCTGCTCTCGGTGGGGGTGAGGTCCGCGTCGGCGGTGGTGTCAGCGGGCGCCCTGGCCGGCCTCACCAGCGTAATGCTGGTGAACATTTTCGGCCAGAGCCGGGTGTTCTTCGCCATGGCCCGGGACGGGCTCCTGCCAGGCAGCCTGGCCTTCATCCACCCCCGTTTCCGCACCCCCGTCCGCGTCACGTCGCTGACCGGGGCCGCGGTGGCCCTCATCGGGGCGCTCCTGCCCATTGAGACGGTGGCGGAACTGGCCAACATCGGTACGCTGGCGGCCTTCGTCCTGGTGTCGGTGGGGGTGGTGGTGCTGAGGAAGCGGCGTCCCGACCTCCCCCGCTCCTTCCGTACCCCTCTGGTCCCCTACCTTCCGGCTCTGGCCGCGCTGTTCTCGATGTGGCTGATTTTGAGCCTGCCATGGCTCACCTGGGTGAGGTTTGCGGCCTGGCTCTTCCTGGGGCTGGGGATCTACTTCTTCTATGGCCGGAGGCGCAGCCGGCTGGCAGCGGCACTGCCCGAGGCCGGGCAGGGGGGAGGGGCGGAGTCACAAGGGGGGAGGGGGGAAGGTCCCATCCCCGCGAACGGCGAGCCCCGTGCCGCTTCTTAGTGCTCTCGGCGTTGGG
>JAIMBG010000156.1 GCA_023511555.1 Acetobacteraceae bacterium
GGAGAAGACAGAAACCAGGTGCGTCTGGGACACCGGCTGCTACCTGAACCCGTTGGGGCCCAACTGTCAGTGGTGGTCTTACCATTACCACTACTACGTGTGCGACAACGGCGAGGAGGGTTGGCGGCTGGTATCGAGTTGGGAGGACGGTCCCTGCTGCAGCCCGTAACAACCTCCGTCACCCGAGGGGCGGGCCGAGCCCGCCTTTCGGGTGCGCCAGGAAGGTGAGCGGCCATTGGGCATTCGCATCCGGCAGCTCTCCAAGGCTTACCCCGGTGGAGTGCAGGCCCTTGACAACCTCGACCTGGAGGTGGAGGGCGGCACCTTCGGCCTGCTGGGCCCCAACGGGGCGGGGAAGACCACGTTGATGAGGATACTGGCCACCGTCCTTCCGCCCACCCGGGGTGAGGCCTGGGTCTGCGGCCTCCCCGTCTCCAACGCCACTGCCGTCCGCCGACTCCTGGGGTACCTGCCCCAGACCTTCGGCTTCTACCCCCAGTTGTCCGCCCTGGCCACCCTGGAGTACTTTGCCATCCTGGGCGACGAACGGCCCCAACGGGGCTACCTGCTGGAGCTCCTGGAGCGGGTCGGCCTAGCCGAAGCGGCGCGCCGGCCGGTGGGAACCTTCTCCGGGGGGATGCGCCAGCGCCTTCTGCTCATTGTCGATGAGCCCACGGCCGGCCTGGACCCGGAGGCCCGCGTGGACTTCAGGAACCTGTTGGGCGGCCTGCGCGACCCCGAGGTCATCTTGCTTTCCACGCACATTGTGGCCGACGTGGAGACGACCTGTAGGGACATCGCGGTTCTGGTCGGCGGGCGGCTGGCCTTCAGGGGCCGCCCCAGCGATCTGGCCGGCCTGGCGGCCGATCATGTGTTTCGCGTCACGGTGCCGGCGGACCAGGCCGCGGGCCTGGAGGGACGGGGGCGTGTCTCCGGGATAGTGCGGGACGG
This sequence comes from Acetobacteraceae bacterium, assembly GCA_023511555.1. Classification (GTDB taxonomy): domain Bacteria; phylum Bacillota; class Sulfobacillia; order JAIMBG01; family JAIMBG01; genus JAIMBG01. The sequence continues at coordinate 952 of JAIMBG010000156.1, forward strand.
GGACCGCGCCCACGTGCGGATAATCGTCCAGTCGCCGGAGGCCCTCGCGGGGCTGGAGCCCACCGCAGTGAACCCCTCGGTGGAGGACGGCTACCTGTGGCTGATGCACACGGCCAGGGGGCGTGACAGGTGATGGCCAGGCAGTCCGGCGTGGCCGAAGCCCGCGGCCAGTTTCGGGTCTTCGCCCGGGTGGCGACCCAGGAGTGCAGGCTCCAACTCCGCTCCTGGGTCCCCTACCTGGCCCTGGGCCTGCCGCTGGTCTACATGTTCGGCGAAGCCCGGGGGAGCGGCATGGGGCTCCCCGAGTACGGGTACAGGTGCGGCTACTACTGTAACTTCCTGATCTCGCTGGTTTTCCTGGTTTCCGTCCTCCACGCCGCCCGCCGGGACCGGGTGGCGCGTTCGGCCGAGCTGGTGGCGGCCCGGCCGGTGTCGGCCAGCGCCTACCTCGTGGGCAGGATGGCGGCCCTGGTCGCGGTGCAGGCGGCGGTCGCTCTGGGCGTCTTCGTCTTGGGCCTGGCCATCGTCAGGCCTCAGTGGCTGCCTGACTCCCGGGGGCTGGAGGCCGGCGCCGGCGCTGCCCTGGCGGGCAACCTGGGGATCGCGACCTGGAACCTGTTCTTCGTGGCCCTGCCGGGCGTCATGCTGGCGACCGCACTGGTCACCCTGGTGACCCATCTCAGCGGCAGCGACCTGCCTCCGCTTCTGGTGGGGATCGCCGTTTGGGCCCAGGGTGCCCTGGGGGCGGGTCCCAGGTGGGCGCAATACTTGTCCCCCTTGTTCGTGCCGCGCCGCTACAGCGCCCTTCTGGGGCTGGGGTCCGCAGGCGCGGTGGCGGTTGCCAATCGGGTCTTTGTGCTGGCGGCGGCGGGTTTGATCGTGCTCCTGGCCGTCGCGCTCGTCCCCCGCCGGTGGCCCCTCCTCGCCCCGTCGGGGCGGCGCAGGCGCCTCGGGCTTGTGCTGGGAGCCGTTTTCGCTCTCCTGGCCGTCTCCGCCGGCTCTGTCCTGGCGGCGTCGCCCTCCGAGGCCCGCTTGGTGGCGTGGGACATCGAGCGCTGCCAGGAGGCGGCGGGGATCCAGGGCGGCGAACCCTTGAGTCCGCCGGTTTCGGCCTGGGGGATGAGGCTCGTCGGCGGCCTGGCGGCGGCTCCAGGGTGGGTCAAGACACGGGTTCAGCCCGACTTTGGAGCCGGCGTCATTGAGGTATGGGCCGCCGGCGTGCACCTCGACGAGGTCGCGGCATACGCCGAGGAGGTGTGGCGGGTTGCCGCGGCCATGAGGGACCAGTTCCCAGACCTGGCCAGGGGCCTGCGGGTGGTCGAGATCCCAGGGGTCAGCAGGGCGGCTGAAGCCGTGGTCGCGGTGCCGGGGCCGCCCCCCCCGGACGGTTCCTGTCGCGCGGCGATAGCCCTTCTGTGCCGGTCGTGGTGGCAGGCAGCGATCTGCGGCCCCGGCGGCGAGGCGCCGGAAGTCATGCCTGAGGGCTACACAGCCCTGCCGCTGCTGGAGGAATGGGTCCTATGCGAACGGTTCCTGGGTGCCCCGGCGGTGGAGCAGGAGGTTGCAGCCTGGCGTGTCTTCGCCGGGCCACGCACCGCAGGCGCCACCGCCCCGGTGCGGGCGGCCCAACAGGAGCTATCAAGGGCCGGCGCCATCCTGGGCCGGTACAGCCGGGAGGAGCTGGACTGGGCGCTGGAGGTCTGGGACTGGAGCAGCGGGGTCGACCGGCAGGCCTTCCTGGGCGCCCTGCTCGGGCTGGCCGAGTCGAGCCCGGGGCGGCTCGACCTGGAGGCAGTGTGCGCCGCTCTGGAGGCTGAATTCGGGTCGCCCTTGCCCCGCCTCACCGGCGGGGGAGGGTAGGAAGGGAGCGCCGTCCCGGTGAAGCTGTGGTGGCTTTCGTTGTGTTATCAGGCCAGGCTGACCTTCGGGTGGTACCATGTTGTCGCACCGGTGGGTTTGGCCGTGGCCCTGGTTCTGGGACAGGCCGGACAGGCCGGCCTCAGCCCCCGGCAGGTCGTGCGCTGGGTGGAGATACTGGTGCCTGTTGCTGGCATCTTTCTGGCCGCCCCCATCATCATGAGGGACAGGGACCTGGCCGTCGCTGAGCTGCAGGCTGCGAAGCCGCGGGGGCTGATGCGGCAGTTCGTGTGGCGGTACGCCCTCATCATCATGTACACGACGCTTACGTCGGTGCTCCTCGCCTTCGCCGCCGGCGCTGAAACCCGCGACCCCCGGTTCCTGGCAGTGCTGCTGGCTTCAGTCGTGCCTTCACTCCTCTTCTTCTCTCTGCTGGCGGCGGTGGCTTCCATGGGAGCCGGGGGCGTCGCCTCTGGCGCGGCGGTGGCCGTAGTCCTCTGGGGGGCGCTGACGGCGGCTTCGCTAGTGTCCCGGCCGACCGGCCCCATGGCCTGGGTCGCCCCGTTTCCGCTGCTGCTCGGCCTCCAAACGGGGCAGTTCACCGTCAACCGCTGCCTCTACATCGCGGCCTGGGCGGTGATGAGCTTCTTTTGTCACCGGCTCCTGCGGTTCAGGGCGGTTCTGCCGCCGAGGGAGTGAGGTGTATGGGCCTACCGATGGGGAAGGGGGTCGCAGGGCGCCTGGCTGTCGTGGGGTTGTGCGCGGTCATGGCGGGAACGGCGCTATGGGTTTTCACCCGCGCCGCGCGAACCCGCGACACGGTGGGGGCTTCCCTGTCCCTGGAGGCCCCGCTACAGCCGGCAACGGAGACGGGAAGCTTGACCATCGGGGAGGCCATGCCCGACCTTCAGTTGCGGTCGCTGGCCGGCGAGGCGGTCTGGCTCCATGACCTGCTGAACCACGAGGGCCCGACGGTCGTGACCTTCATCAGCCTGGGCTGTCCCCCATGCTTCCAGGAGCTCAGGACTCTCCGGGACAACCGGGCCCTGTTAATGCGTCTGGGGGCGAGGGTGATCTGTGTGTCCGGCGAGACCCCCACCCTCAGGAGTGGTACTGCGCCTGGGAGTTCAGGATGGAGGGGGAGTGACGCTGGAGCTGCGACCGCCGGTGGCTGATGCTGGGGTGAGCCTGACAACTGCTTTCGGCCCATCGCCACGTGGAGGTCAGTGTTACATTCTGCCTGAAAGGAAACCGCGGGCCGCCTGCCTGGATAGATCTCACGAGGAGGGCTTCTCGCCGTGTCTGTGGTCGCGTTTCTGCCTTGGCTCGGTCTACGTGCTAGACTCGATGTGGGAGATGTGCATCTGACTCCGGTCAAGGAGTACCTGGAGTCGCGAAGCAGTGAAGAGCGCTTGTGGCTGGAACGGTACTTTCAGTGCTACCGCCGGCGTGATGGGAAGACTCCCGTCGGCACGATCTGCGCCGTCGAATGCAGCGGTTCCCAAAGCATAGCCACTACCATCACGGCACTCGCCGCTTGCTGCCTGATTGAGGACCATGCACGGGCCATCATCCGTGGAAACCCATCACACCCGGCGCGGGCGGAACGGTGGATTCTGTACGCGCAGCAGTTTGACCCGTCCAGGCAACTGGTGTCAGTTGCAGAAGGCGGCACCATGAACGTGTGGCCCCTTCAGGAGTTTGTGGAACTTGAACCCCATTCGGTTGGGGCGGAGGTCCCCTCGCTTGACGCGCAGACTGTGGCCTTGGCTAAGGAACTCGTCCAGGAGGCACAAAGGGATGCGAATCTGGCCGTGGCAATGAGCCTGTTGACGGAAGGGGCCATGACTGACGACCGCCACGTGCGGCGATTGAACTTCATACTTGTGGCTTCGGCCCTGGAACTCATGGCGGGAACCCAGAGTTCAGGCTCGAAAAGCGACCCAGTCGCCACACGCCTCGAATGCGCGGTAAGCCGCGCCAAGCAAGGACATCCCGCTGAGAGTGACCCGATCAAAAGATTGATAGCGCCGCGGCAGGTGGACCGGGACCTCGTGCGAATCTGGATGGCAGGATGCGAGGCGTGCAAGGGGCAAGGCGGGGGGAGCCCCTGCAATCGGCATTCACAGCCTTCAAAGCGTTTCACCGGGTTCTATCAACGCAGGAACAAAGTGGTCCACGAGGGGGGGCTGACACCGGAACTAAGTCGACACCAGCGACCCGACAACGGTGATTACCATCGTTGGGATGGAGGCCACGACCGAGGCGTGTCTGCCGTGGATGCAGCCCTGGTGATGGCCGGGTGGTTTCTGCTCGATCGGGTGGCCGCACGGCTTCCGATGGATACCTGGTTCCACTGGTGCTCACTGCTGGATGACGTGGCTAAGCCTCTCGGCATGGCCTACTAAGAACGAGCCGGTGGACAGATGACACATCGCGGGCACGGGACCCTGTCAACGCCGGGACAGAATTGATCCACTGGCGCCGGTTGGGAGTTGACCCACCCCCCTGCCTCAGGCTACGGTAGAGAGGTCTGATCCGTCTGGCTGACCACCTCCGGCTGGGGCTGGATGGCGCCGAACAGCCCGGCGCGTTTCTTTTCTCTCAGGCGGTAGCTTTCGCCC
>JAIMBG010000157.1 GCA_023511555.1 Acetobacteraceae bacterium
GTCCACGGAGCGGGAAATCATTCTGTTCGAGAACGCGGGGGTAGGTCGGTCGGGTGGCGCTGTCCCTGCATCGATCACAGCGATGGCGGAGCATGTGCTGCAGTTCGTCGGTGCCATCGCACTGTCGAAGTTCCACCTCCTGGGCTACTCGCTCGGTGGATTCCTGGCGCAGGAGATTGCCATCGCAAAGCCTGATCTCGTTGAGCGCATGGTGCTTTCCGGTAGCGCGCCCGAAGGCGGGAAGGGGGCGAGCCTCGTGGGTGAGCTGAAGGGGCTGGGGGCCAGGGAGCAACTGGAGATCCTCTGCCGGGGCACCGCCGAGGTGATCACCGCCGAGGAGCTGGAGGGGAAGCTGGGGCGTTCGCTGAGGGAGGGCCGTCCGCTCCGGGTCAAGTGGGGCATAGACCCCACGGCCCCCGACATCCACCTGGGCCACGCCGTGGTGCTGAGGAAGATGAAGCAGTTCCAGGACCTAGGGCACGAGGTGGTGCTGCTTATCGGGGACTTCACCGGCCGGGTGGGGGATCCCAGCGGCCGGGACGAGACGCGCCGCCAGCTCGACGCCGGAGAGGTGGAGCGCAACGCCCAGACCTACATGGACCAGGCGTTCCGCATCCTGGACCGCCGGCGCACCGTCGTGGACCACAATGCCCGCTGGCTGGCGGGGCTGAGCTTTCAGGACCTGGTCTTCCTGGCCTCGCGGTTCACCGTGGCCCGGATGCTGGAGCGGGAGGACTTCGCCCAGCGCTTTAGGGCCGAGGTGCCCATACACGTGCACGAGTTCTTCTACCCGCTGATGCAGGGCTACGACTCAGTGGCGCTCAAGTCCGACGTGGAGCTGGGAGGTACCGATCAGCGCTTCAACATCCTGGCCGCTCGCAAGATCCAGGCGGACTACGGGCAGGAGCCGGAGGTGGCGGTGCTGACCCCCATCCTGGAGGGCACCGACGGCGTGGAGCGCATGAGCAAGTCCAAGGGCAACTACATCGGCATCAGTGAGCCTCCCGACCAGATGTACGGCAAGACTATGTCCATCCCAGACGCCGTCATGCCCCGCTATTTTGAGCTGGCCTGCGACCTGCCCCCCGCCGAGCTCAGGGCCGTCCTGGAGGGGCTCAGGAAGGGGACGCTTCACCCCCGCGACGCCAAGATGAGGCTGGCCCGGGAGATCGTCACCCTCTACCATGGGGCCGAGGCCGCCCGGGAGGCGGAGCGCAACTTCGTCCGCGTGTTCCGGGAGGGTCTCCTGCCGGAGGAGGTGCCGCTGGCCACGGTGCCGGCGGAGATGCTGGGGGCGGACGTGCGGCTCAGCCGGCTCCTGGTGGCCTCGAGCCTGGTGGCCAGCGGCAGCGAGGCGATCCGCGTCATCTCCCAGAGCGCGGTCAGGGTTGACGGGGTCAGGGTGGACGACCCCTTCGCCGTGGTGCGGGTCAGGGAGGGCTCGGTGATCCAGGTGGGCAAGAGGCGGGTGGCGCGCCTGGCCGCCGCCCCCCGCCCCGGCCGGGAACCCTGACCGGCCGGGGCAGGCGGGGAATATCATATAGAGGTTCGCCCCTCGAGACCGGGGGCGGGCCGGTGGGAGCATGCTCCGCTTCCGCACCAGGATCGCGGGTCCGCGCGGGCGCTGGCGCCTTCCGCCCCTTGCCGTGGTAGCGGTGGTGGTGCTGGCGGCCTCCCTGGTGGCGGGGGAGCGCGCGCTGCGGCCCACGGCGTGGGCCCTGGCCGAGGCCAGGGCGTCCGTCCTGGCCACGGAGGCGGTGAACCGTGCCGTGGAGACGGTCGTGGCCGACGGCGTGCGCTACCAGGACCTGATCCACGTGGAGAAGGACGAGCAGGGCCGGGTAACCCTTCTCCAGCCTGACGCCCTTCAGGTCAGCCGCCTGGCGGCGCGGGCCACCCTGGCGGTCCAGGAGGAGCTCAAGCGCATGTCAGGGCTGAGGTTCAGCATCCCCCTGGGCCAGGCCCTGGGCACCAACCTGTTCGCCAGCTTCGGCCCCGGCATACCCGTCACCGTCTACCCCCTGGGCACCGCCCGGGTAGGCGTCTCCGACCGCTTCGAGAGCGCCGGCATCAACCAGACCCGCCACACCATCTTCCTCGACGTCGAGGCCACGCTGCGGGTGATGATACCCCTCCTGCGCCGTGAGGTCAGGGTGACCGCCCGGGCGCCCGTGGTTGACGTGGTGATCGTGGGCCAGGTGCCGCTGGGCTACCTCCACCTGGACCCAACCACGCCCCGCTAGCGCACGCGGCCGCAGTCGTCTTCCACCACGCCCACGTAGGCCTCAAACAGGCGCAGGGTTACGGGCCCCGGCTTCCCGTCGGCCACCGGTCGGCCGTCGAGAGAGACTACGGGCTCCACCTCCGTCATCGTACCGGTGATGAACACCTCGTCGGCCCGCCGGAGGTGGCCGATGGGGACGGCTATCTCCCTGACCGGGATGCCCAGCCTCGCCGCCAGCCTCAGCACGATGTCGCGGGTGATGCCGGGCAGGATGTTGGCCAGGGGGTGGGTGTACAGCGTCCCCCCTATCACGGCGAAGACGTTGGAGCTGGAAGCTTCCGTCACCAGGCCGTCCCTGACCAGGATGGCCTCCCGCGCCCCCGCCTCCTGGGCCTGCTGCCGGGCCAGGACGTTGGGCAGCAGCCCCACCGTCTTCACGTAGCAGAGGCCGAAGCGGTTGTCGGGGGCGGTGATGGCCGGGGAGCCCTCCACGGGCCTGCCGTCCCCCGGCCGGGCCGGGGGGCCGTGCCCTTCGTGGGTCAGGGCGAACACCGTGGGGGTGGAGGCGGCGGGAAATGCGTGCCCGCGGGGGCTGACGCCGCGGGTGACCTGGAGGTAGAGGCCCCCGTTCTCCAGACCGTTGAACTCCACGGTCCGGGCGAGTATCCGCTCCAGTTCCTCCCGCCGGTAGTGCAGGTTTATCCGCAGCTCGGCGGCTCCCATGAACAGCCGGTCGAGATGGGGCCCGAGCTGGAACACCTTGCCGTTGTATACACGGATCACCTCGTAGATGCCGTCGGCGAACATCAGCCCCCGGTCCTCGACGGGCACCACGGCCTGGGCGTAGTCCACCCAGTCCCCGTTCAGGAACACCTTTCTGGCCACGACTTTCCCTCCCGTCAGGACTGTTCCCCGCCCCTATCCGAGGGCAGGGTGCGGTTTCCCTGCCGCCTCCCGGTACCGGCGGGGGCTCGCGGCCCCGCCCCCCGGGGGCGCCCCGGCGGGGGCTCAGGCGCGGCCTCCGCCCCGAAAGCTGCCTCCGCCCTCTCCCTGGAGCAGCGCAGGCTGGCCACCAGGGGGTAGCGCGTCCGGCCCGGCGTCGGGCGAGCGCCTTTCTCCACCACCCCCATGAGGAAGAACAAGGGGCGGCCCCCGTCCTCAGCGGCCAGGAGCGGCGGGGCTGGAGCGGGCCGCGTTCCTGAGGGCCAGGGGCCGGCGGTCCCTGGGCCCCCTCCCGCGGCGCCTGGCCGGCCCGCCCCTGGGGCCCTGAGGCGCGGAGCCCTCCCGGGGCGCCGGTCGAGGTCAGAGGCGATGGCGAATGCCGATGAGATGCTGGCCATTTGTGGGGACACCTCCCGTGGGTCTGCCTGGCGTGTCCGGGGCAGCCGCCGGCCGGGTTCCTCCGGGGCAGCAGGGGTGGGGCCCGGCTCCGATGCTCATTCTACCCGGCGGCCGCCCGGCTGTCAAAGGCCGTAGTCCGCGGCCTCCGCCGTCCTTCAGCCGGTCAGCGCCGTTTTTACGAACACGCGTTCGCCCCCCGCTCTCAGACCCGCATCCGCTTCCACTTTCCCGTCCGGAACCGGTAGCTTATCAGCACCGCCCGCACCATCTGGTCGACGGCCATGGCCCCCCAGGCGCCGGCCAGGCCCCAGCCCAGGAACCTCACGAAAACCTCGGCCAGCACCACGCGGAAGCCCCACATGCCCGCGGTGGTTGCGAAGAGCGGCCACCGGGTGTCCCCCGCTCCCCTGAGCCCCCCTGCCAGCACCAACTGGGCGGCCTGGGCGGGCTGCACCACGCCGATGATGCGCAGCGCGACTGAGCCCTGGGACACGATCGCCGGGTCGGGGGTGTACAGCCTCATGGCCCAGGGAGCCAGCAGGAGGCAGATGAGGCCGACGCCGCCGGAAAGCATCATGGCCAGGAAGCTTCCCTCCCGGGCGCACCGCTCCGCCCAGTCGGGCCGCCTGGCCCCCAGGCACTGGCCCACCAGGGCCGTCACCCCGGCGGCGAAACCGAACCCGATCATCAAGGAGAAGCTCCACAGGTTGATGGAAATCTGGTGGGCGGCATACGACGCGGTGCCCAGCCCAGACACCACCCTGGCGAACTGGAGCTGTCCCCCCCGCATCACGAACTGCTCCAGGGCGGCGGGGAAGCCCACCCGGAGGACGCGGCGGAGCAGTCCCAGGTCCAGCCTGAATTGGCCCCTGAGGCGGAAGCTGATGGCGAACCTCCCGCTGGTGACGGCCAGCAGGGCCAGGACGGCCGACGTCACCCGGGCCACGATGGAGGCCGCCCCGGCCCCCAGTACGCCCAGCCGGGGCAGGCCCCCCAGGCCGTAAATCAGCGGTAGCCCCACGACCAGCACCACGGTATCGGCCACCACGTTGATGCGCATGGGGGTGGTGGTGTCGCCCGCCCCGCGCAGTACCGCGGTCAGGCACAGCGACAGCGCGTTGAACGCCAGGGCCACGCTGGCCAGGCGGAAATAGACGGTGCCCTTCTCCATCACGTCCGGCCCGGCGCCCATGAACGTCATGATGTGCCGGGCGGCCAGAAAGCCGCCTGTGGACAGGACCACGGCCAGGACGGCGCAGAGGGCCAGCGACTGGCGCGCGGCAGCATTGGCCTCCTCCTGGCGGCCGGCCCCGATGGAGCGCGCCACTATCGCAGTGGTGCCTACGTTGAGGGCCATAAACGCCGCCGTGGCGAAGAACACCGGCTGGTTGGTCAGCCCCACGGCGGCGGTAGCGGCGGCCCCCAGCCGGCTCACCATGACGAGGTTGAGCATCTCCATCAGCGTCACCAGGAGCTGCTCCGTGAGTGCCGGCCCGGCGAGCGCCATGACGGCGCGGCGGACGTTGGCCCGGGTCGACGCCGCGGCGAGGATGTCCAGGGGGCTGCCGCGGACGAAGGGTACCTGGTTGGGGCTGGGCTCTGACAATCCTCTCCCCCTCAGGCGCGGACCGGCCCTCCAGCCCGGGGCCGGCCCGCTGTAGGTCTCTTCGTTTCAGGTCCCCCGGACCCCTTCTCATTCTATCGCTTGTGCCGACGCGCGTCAACGGCGGGCCGGGGCCGCGCGCGCGGAAGAGCGGCGGACCGCACAAGCCGGGGGGGGGGGGGGGCCCCCCCCCCCCCCCCCCCGCGGGGGCGGGGGGGGGGGGGTGGGCCCCCCCCCCCCCC
>JAIMBG010000158.1 GCA_023511555.1 Acetobacteraceae bacterium
CACCACCACCGCCCGCTTCCCCTTGATCTCCACCCCGGTGCGCTGGATGAGCTCGATTATGCCGTGCGGCGTACAGGGGATGAACGCGGTGGCCCCGATGAGCAGGTTGCCCACGTTCACGGGGTGGAATCCGTCCACGTCCTTGTCGGGGCGGATGGCGTGAATGACCGCCTGCTCGTCGATGTGGTCCGGGAGCGGGAGCTGGACCAGGATGCCGTGGATGTCGGGGCGCTGGTTGAATTCCTCGACCATCGCGAGCACCTGCTCCTGGGTGGTCTCCTTGGGCACCCGGCGGACGTCGGAGTATATCTCCAGCTGGGCGCAGGCCTTCTCCTTATTGCGCACGTAAGTCTGGGAGGCGGGGTCGTCGCCCACCAGGATGGCCCCCAGGCCGGGGACGATGCCCTTGGATCTGAGCATCTGCACCTTTTCCTTGAGCTCCGCCCTGATAGACTCTGCGATGGCCTTCCCGTCTATGATGCTGGCCGCCATGGCCAAAGCCCCTCCTTTCTAGTGCCCCAACCCTACTTGCCCTCGAGGTAGCGGTGAATCCCGGCCGCGGCCTTCTTGCCCGCGCCCATGGCCAGGATGACCGTGGCCGACCCGGTGACGGCGTCGCCGCCGGCGAAGATCCCCGGCCTCGACGTCTGGCCCGTCTCCGCGTCGACGATCAGGCCGCCCCAGTCGGTGATGTTCAGCCCCGGCGTGGTGCGGGCCAGCAGGGGGTTGGGGGTGGTGCCCAGGGCCATGATCACCGTGTCCACCTCGATGACGAACTCCGAGCCCTTGATGGGCACGGGGCGCCGCCGGCCGGAGGAGTCCTCCTCGCCCAACTCCATCCTCAGGCACTCCAGCCCCCTTACCCAGCCGTCGTCTGTGCCCAGCACCCGCACCGGGTTGCTGAGCAGGTCGAAGATCACGCCCTCGTGCTTGGCGTGCGCCAGCTCCTCGGCGCGCGCGGGCATCTCCTGCTCCGAGCGGCGGTAGACGATGTGGCCCTCCTCGGCCCCCAGCCGGAGCGCGCAGCGCACCGAGTCCATGGCCACGTTGCCGCCACCCACCACCGCCACCCGCCGGCCGCACTTTATGGGGGTGTCATACTGGGGGAAGAGGTAGGCTTTCATTAGGTTGGTGCGGGTGAGGAACTCGTTGGCCGAGTATACCCCGCAGAGGTTCTCGCCGGGGATGCCCATGAACTTGGGCAGCCCGGCGCCGGTCCCCAGGAACACCGCCTCGTAGCCGAGCTTCATCAGGTCTTCGATGGTCACGGTGCGGCCCACGGCCACGTTCGTGACGACCTCGACCCCCAAGCGGCGGATGTTGTCCACCTCGGCCATGACCACGGCCTTGGGCAGGCGGAACTCAGGGATGCCGTAGATCAGCACCCCACCCGGGGCGTGAAGCGCCTCAAACACCGTGACGGAGTACCCCAGCCGCGCCAGGTCGCCGGCGCAGGTAAGCCCCGCCGGGCCCGAACCGACCACCGCCACCTTCCGGCCCCGCGGCGGGGCGCAGGCGGGGAGCTTGACCCCGTGCCTGAGCTCCCAGTCGGCCACGAACCGCTCCAGGCGCCCGATGGCCACGGGCTCGTGTTTCCTGCCCATGAGGCAGTACTTCTCGCACTGCTCCTCCTGGGGGCAGACTCGCCCGCAGATGGCAGGCAGGCTGTTGGTCTCCTTTATGAGCGCGATGGCCCCGGCGAAGTCGCCCGCCGCCACCAGGCCGATGAAGTCTCGGATCTTCACCTCCACCGGGCAGCCTTGCTGGCAGGCGGCGTCCTTGCACTTGAGGCAGCGACTGGCCTCTTCCTTCGCCATCTCCTCGGTAAAGCCCAGGGCCACCTCGTTGAAGTTCTTTATCCTCTCCCTGGGCTCCTGGGTAGGCATCACCACCCGTTTAGGCTTCAGTGGCATGGGCTGCCACCTGCCCCGCCGCACGGACCGGGCTCAGCCATGGCCCGCTGCTGCTCGGCCGCGTACATCTTGCCCCGCTTCTGGGCCAGGGCGAAGTCCACCTGGTGGGCGTCGAAGATGGGGCCGTCCACGCAGGCGAACCGCGTCTTGCCGCCGACCTCCACCCGGCACGCCCCGCACATCCCGGTGCCGTCCACCATGATGGGGTCCATGCTCACGAAGGTCTTGATGCCATAGGGCCGCGTGGTCTCCGCCACCGCCCGCATCATGACCATGGGCCCGATGGCGATGACCTCGTCTATGGGGTCTTTGGCTTCGATGAGCTCCTGGAGCACGTCCGTCACCAGGCCGCGCCGGGCGTAGCTGCCGTCGTCGGTGGTGACGAACAGCCGGTGGCTGACGGCCTTCACCTCCTCCTCCAGGATGACCAGCTCCCGGGTCCGGGCCCCGATGATGGAGGTGACGCTCACCCCCCGGCGGTAGAGGGCGCGGGCTATGGGGAAGATCGGCGCCACCCCGAACCCCCCGCCCACGCAGACCACGCTGCCTGAGCCCCGGATCTCGGCCGGCCGCCCCAGCGGGCCCAGGAAGTCAAGGATGCAGTCGCCCTCCTTCAGCCGGCCCATCATCTGGGTGGTCTTGCCCACCTCCTGCACGATGATGGTGACCGCCCCCCGCTCCGGGCTGAAGTCGGCGACGGTGAGCGGGATGCGCTCACCCTCGGGCCGGATGCGGACGATTACGAACTGGCCCGGCTGGGCCTTTTGGGCCACCAGGGGGGCCTCTACCTCGAACAGCTTGGTCACCGGTGTTAACATGCGTTTGCTGAGGATTTTGTACAAGCGCCTCGCCCCCCATCCCTGGGCTTTGCCCTCGCGGCCAGCGCGCCGACGGGGGAGCTGACCCCCCGGGGCGCGCCGGTGTACCCCCAGAACCCTTTAAGTTCTCTAGTCCTGGCTCAATATCCTCTCACCGCCGGGGAGAATATGTGACCGCTATCCCGAGGCGGCAGCCCCTTCTATGGCGGAAAACCGCCAGCGCGCCAGCCGCGCCGGGCCCACGGCGCTGTCGGTACAGAGCGGGGGAGGCGGGAAGCCCAGCTCCAGCTCCTTCCCCTGCCCCGCCAGCCGGCACTCCAGCGCCCGACGCAGGTGCAGGTTGGCCGCGACCCCGCCGACCACCAGGGCGCGCCCCAGCCCGACCTCCTCCTGGGCGCGGGCCAGGATCCGGCCGAAGGTCCGCGCCAGGCAGTCGAGCGCCGCCAGGGCCACGTCGGCCGGCTCGGCGCCGGCCTCCAGGCAGCGGAGCGCCGCGGAGTGCGGGCCGGAGAAGCTGGCGCGATACCCCCGCACCGCCTCGGGGAGGTGCACCGCCCTGGGGCGGCCCGACGCCGCCAGGGCCTCCAGGGCCGGCCCTGCAGGGAACGCCAGCCCCATGGCCTGGCCCAGCCGGTCCACGAACTGGCCAGCGTGGAGGTCCAGGCTGGACCCCAGCACCCGCGCCAGGCGCGGGCCCTCACGCCCCAGGGCGTAGATGGCCATCTCGGTGGTGCCCCCGGAGGCGTGCAGCACCAGCACCTCCGCGCCCCCGCCCGGGCCCGCGGCACCCTCGCTGGCGTCGGTTGCGGGCCCGGCGCCTCCCGGCCAGCCCCCGCCTGCCCCAAGCCCGCACGCCACGTGGCCCTCCTGGTGGCTCGACAGCACCAGTTCCGCTCCGGCGGCCCGCGCCACCGCCCGGGCGAACCCCAGCCCTACCACGAACACGGGGAGGTAGGAGTCCGGCTGGGGCCTCGGCCGCGCCGAAACGCCCACCGCCGCCACCTCCCCGTGGAGCCGCGCCTGCTCGAACGCCGCCTCCAGCAGGCCGGGAAGCTGCCTCAGGTGAAGGAACACGGCGTCGGACTGCCTCAGCCCCAGGGCGCCCGGGGGGACCTGGAGCGGCTCCCGGGCGTCCAGGACCGTCTCCCCCGCCTCGCCCACCAGCGCCACCGAGGTGGTGTAGGAGCTGGTGTCCACCCCCAAAAACAGAAGCGGGCGCCTTTCGCGCCGCCTTACGTCCCCAAGCCTCATCCCTCCGTCCCCGGGGCAGGTTTTTGGGCCGCCGCAGCGCGGCCCAGCCGCCTGGCCAGGGCGCCAAGAACGCCGTTTATGAACCGCCCCGAGTCGCCGGTGGAGTAGCGCTTGGCCAGCTCCACGGCCTCGTTGATCACGACCTCCACCGGGGTGTCGGTGTAGGCCAGCTCGAACACCCCCAGCCGCAGCAAGTTGCGGTCAATGGCGGCCATCCTCCGGGGCGCCCACTCTGGAGAGAGCGCCGCCACGTCCCGGTCTATGGGCCCCAGGTGATCCAGCGTCCCCATCACCAGGTCCCAGGCGAACTCGGCGGCTTCGGGGGCGAGGTTGAGGTCCTGGACGGCGAGCCGCAGCGCTCGTCGCGGGTCGTCCCCGCCCACGTCCCTCTGGTAGAGGACCCTCAGCGCCGCCTCACGCGCCCGCCTCCGGCTCAACCCCGCCACCCCCCGGCTGGCGCCCGCTCACCGGTGGCGGCGCCCCGGGGGCAGGATGCGGCTCAGGATGTCCAGCACGTGCTCCTGCTCCTCGTCCAGCCTCTTGCCCACCAGGTAGCCCACCCCCACGCAGAAGCCGATGAACAGGGCCCAGAGGAAGCCCACCGCGACCACCAGCAGGCTGAACACCAGCCCGGCGAGAGAGCCCAAGATCTTGCCCCGGTGGTGCTGCCAGATCTCCCTGAAGGTCTTCTCGGTCACGGCCGCATCACTCCACCCTTCCCCGCCGGACCTCGTCGCCTATGTTCTCCACGAAGATCTCTACCTCGTGTACACCCACCCCTACCACGTTGCGGACGTAATTCTTCACTGCGTTCTGTATCTTGTCCGAGACCTCAGGCACGCTGAGATCGGGGCTCACCGTAACCCTCAGGCTCACCCCGACCTCGCCTCCCTGGTGCAGCACCCGGGCCCTCACGTCTCTCACGCCGGTGACCTGGCGGACCACCTTGCGCACCAGGTTCTCCACCGCATCCAGGGAGATGCGAACCTCCCCCAGGGGGGTCTGGTGCACCAGGGTCTGCCCCGGGTAGCGCCGGCGGAATCCAAAGTAAAGAAGCCGCAGGCTGACCACGAAGAAGGTGGCAGCTACGATGCCCACCACCCACCGTCCGTCCGGATCGCTCAGGCTGGCCCGGACCACGTCTAACGGGGCCAGCCAGCCCAGGGCCATCAATATGAAGGCCAAGGAAATAAAAGTTAGGCTGAAAGTGTAAAGCGTGAGGATAATGCGGTCAAAAATTCCCACCCCTGCGTCCCCTCCCCGGCCGCCTCTCTCGCGGCTATTCGGCCTTCCGCTCCTCCGCCCTCCCCTCCTGGCGGAAGGACACGCCCTGGACGTGGATGTTCACCTCCACCACCTCCAGGCCGGTCATGCTCTCCACGGCCCGCTTCACGCTCTCCTGGAC
>JAIMBG010000159.1 GCA_023511555.1 Acetobacteraceae bacterium
CCTCAGCCCCGCCCCCCGCCCCGGCAGGAGCTGCGACCTGAGCACCCGGTTCAGGTGGGCCAGGGTATAGCACTCGTGCATCTGGCAGTGGCGCCCCAGCGCGGCTACGCTGGCCATCGAACCCCACTGGCCTTTCGGCACGGTGTTGAGCCACACCACCTCCCGCACCAGGCGGCGGACCCGAGCCAGCCCCGCCACCGCCCCGGCCAGCGCCAGGGTGCGCGTATCGCTCACGACGATCACGATGGTGGCGGGGGTGAGCACGTGCCGGTGGAGCCGGAGAAGGGTGGCCAACGCGGTGGAGAGGTTGGTGCCCCGGCTCCACTGCCGGCTGCGGGAGAGCACCTCCTCCACCGTGGCCTCAAAGGGCCGGCGGGGCTGAAACCAGGGCGTCACCCGCTCCAGGTCCTCCGAGAACAGGAAGGCCTCTATCCCCGAGACCGCCCGGTACAGCCCGTAGGTGAACTGCAGCACGAAGCGGGAGTAGCGGGCCATGGACCCGGAGACGTCGCAGACCAGCACCAGCCTGGGCCGGCGGGGACGCCGGGCGCGGTAGCGCAGCCGAAACGGCGCCCCCCCGAACCTTAGGTTCCCCCGGATGGTGCGCCGCAGGTCGATGAGCCGCGGGCTCCTGCTCTGGCGGTAGCGCCTGGAGATGCGGGTCGCCAGCCGCCGCGCCAGCCTCCTCACTACCTCGGCCAGGCGGCCCTGGTCGGCCTCGGCCACGCTTCCCAGGTCGGCGTGGATGAGGGGCAGGCCGTCCCCCGCCCCCAGCCGCCCCGCCACCTCGAGCAGCATGGCGTCGATCTCCTCGTCCCCGGTGGGCTGGACGGGAAGGAGGGCCGGCCGGCCCTCCTCCTCCTGCCGCCGCCACCTGTCCAGGTGGCCGCGTACGATGTTCACCACCAGTGGGGTGAGCGTGGCGTCCACCCTGTGTCCGGTGGAGGTGCGGTGGAGGAAGTCCCGGAGCCTCCGGCGCTCGTCCTCGCCCATAGAGGCGTACGCCAGCTTCTGCTCCAGGGAAAGCTCCAGGGGGCGCCCCTGAAAGCGCAGGTCGCGCTCCGCCTCCCTCACCCCCGCCTGCTCCAGGGCGGCCCTCTGCTCCTGGCGGCGGCGGTGCTCCTCCACCGCCCTGTGCCGTTCGGCGGGAGGGGCGACGAACAGCTCAAACGCCCGGTCGAGCACGAACCCCTCGTCCGAACCTTTGGCCAGGGTGGCCCGCAGCGCCGCCCGCACCCGCTCCCGCTCGCCGAGCCCCAGGAGGGCCAGTCCCCGGAACGCGTCCATAGCCTCGGCGGTGCTGGCCCGCACCCCCAGGCCGCGGAGCAGCCGAAGGAACAGCACCAGGTTGGCGGCCAACTGCCCGCCGGCCTCCCCGCCCCCGCCCTTGTCCTGCGCTTCGGCCCCGCCCTGCACCCCAGCCCCGACCGTCCCGGATTCAGCCACGGGCCTTCCCCCCGGGTGAGCCGCCGGTCGGCCGCGATCCCGCCGCGCCGCCTCTTCCCTCCACCCGGGACCCGGCGGGGTGACCCCCAGCCCCCGCTTCCGGGCCCGCGCCGGGGGCCTCGGCCATCGTGGCCGCAGCGTCCGGCCCGGCCGCCGCCTGAATGAGGGCGGCCGCCCCCAGGCCCTGGTGGAAGGCGTCGAGGTCCTCCTTGTTCTTCAGCACCAGACTCAGCGTCCGCTCCACCAGCGACGGGGTGAGGCGGCGGGAGCCCAGGGCCATGAGCGCCCGCGCCCAGTCGAGCGTCTCGGCCACCGAGGGCTTCTTGCGGAAGTCCATGCGGGACCTCAGGTGCTGCATGGCCCGGGCCACCTCCAGGGCCAGCTCCCGCGAGATGCCGGGAACACGCGACTCTATTATCTTAAGCTCCTTGTCCAGGGAGGGGAAGTCGATGTAGAGAAAGATGCAGCGCCGCTTGAGCCCGTCCGAAAGCTCCCGGGCCCGGTTGCTGGTGAGCACCACTACCGGCACCTGCCGCGCCGCGATCGTGCCCAGCTCCGGTACCGACACCTGGAAGTCGGACAGCACCTCAAAGAGGAAGGCCTCAAACTCCTCGTCGCACTTGTCCACCTCGTCTATCAGCAGCACCGGGCGCCGGGGCGCCCGGAGCGCCCGGAGCAGCGGCCTCTCCAGGAGGTACTCCTCGGAGAACAGGTCGCTCTCCTCGACGGCCCCGGGCCCCTGCTCCCTGCTGAGCTGGATCTTCAGGAGCTGCCGCTGGTAGTTCCACTCATAGAGGGCCTTGTTCTCGTCCAGCCCCTCGTAGCACTGGAGCCGGATGAGTTCGGTCGAGAACACGCGGCTTAACACCTTGGCGATCTCGGTCTTCCCCACCCCGGGCTCGCCCTCCACCAGGAGCGGCTTGCCCAGCTTCAGCGCGAGGTAGACGGGGACCAGCACGTCCTCGCCGCAGATGTAGCCGTCCTCCTGGAACTTTCGCTTTAACCCCTCGAGGTCCAGCCCCTCCAACCCGGCCCCGCTGCGCCCTTGCAGTTCCCGATCCTCCACTCCGGCCCCCTCCATGAGGCACCGGTCTGCTCCCGCCGTACCCCGCGGGGCCGCCCCCGGCGCCAGTCCGCCGAAGGGCGCCGCGCCCGGAGCGTACAAGCAGGGGTCCTCCCCGGGCCTGGCGCGCCCCGTCCCGGGTACGACCGCCCACGGCTCACCGTGAGCCGCCCAGGATCTCCGCCAGGTCGGCCACGCGCACCTTCTCCTCCAGCCCTTTCGCCTTCAGCCCGTCCTCCAGCATGGTGAGGCAGAAGGGGCAGGCGGTGGCGATGAGGTCCGCGCCCGCGTCCACCGCCTGCTGGGCCCGAAGCTCGTTGATGCGCTTGCCCAGCTTCTCCTCCATCCACATCCGGCCCCCGCCCGCGCCGCAGCAGAAGGTGTGCCGGCGCGAGCGCCTGAGCTCCAGCGGCTTGAGCCCGGGCACCGCCCTGAGCGCCCGCCGGGGCTCGGCCACGACGCCGTTGTAGCGGGCCAGGTAGCAGGAGTCGTGGTAGACGCAGGCCAGGGACTCGACCGCCGCGGGCTTGAGCCGCCCCTGGGCGACCAGTGCCGCAAGGTACTGACTGTGGTGTACCACCTGGAACCTGCCGCCGAAGTCGGGGTACTCGTTCTTAAGCGCGTTGTAGCAGTGGGGGCAGGCGGTGAGTATCCGCTCGAACCGGACCCTGCCCAGCGCCTCCACGTTCTCCTTCGCCAGGGTCTGGAACAGGTACTCGTTCCCGATGCGGCGGGCCGAGTCGCCGCAGCACCTCTCCGCCGTGCCCAAGGTGGCGAACTCCACTCCCGCCGCCTGGAGCGCCCTGGCCAGGGCCCGGGCTACCTTCTGATTGCGGGCGTCGAACGCCCCCGCGCACCCCACCCAGAGCAGCACCTGGGTCGAGCCGCCCGGCTCCAGCACCCTCACGCTCAGGTCCTTCCCCCAGTCGGCCCGGGCAGCGAACCCCACGCCCCAGGGGTTGTAGTTGGTCTCCACGTTGCGCAGCGCGCGCTGGGCCTCCGGAGGGAAGCGGCCCTCCATCAGCACCAGGGCCCGGCGCAGGTCGACGATCTTGCCCACCTGCTCCACGAAGACCGGGCAGTGCTCCTCGCAGGAGCGGCAGGTCGTGCAGGACCACAGCGCGTCCTCGCTCAGGGCCTCGCCCACCACCGCCGGGACCTCCCCCGGCCCGCCCCCGGCCGCCGCCGCCTGGCCGCCCTGGGACGCAGCCGGGCCCGCCCCGCCGCGTCTTAAGGCACGTCGCGAAGACAGCAGGGCCGGGGCCCGCTTCCAGAGATGGGCCTTGAGGTCCTGGGTGAACTTCTTCGGCGACAGCGGCTTCTCGCTGAGGTGCGCCGGGCAGTGGTCCTGGCAGCGGCCGCAGCGGGTGCAGGCGTCGGTGTCAAAGAGCTGCTTCCAGGTGAACTCCTCCACCCGGGTGACCCCGAAGGTCTCCTGGCCCTCCAGGTCCAGGGGCAGGAGCGCCCCGGGGTGCCGGAGCGAGCGGAAGAACTGGTTGGCGGGGGAGGCCAGGACGTGAAACAGCTTGGAGTAGGGAAGGTAGGCGCAGAGCCCCACGCCCAGGGCCATGTGGCCCCACCAAGTAAACGCGTGGGCCCTCTCCAGCCCCGGCCCCGCGCCCGCGGCGCGGAAGATCCAGGCTGCGCCCAGCCCCACCGGGGACCAGACGGCCCACGGGTCGTCGGTGGCGGCGATGCGCAGCCCCTCCAGCAGGTAGCCGGTCACCACCGTCAGGAACAGGCCGAGGAGCGTCACCGCGTCGTCCCAGTTGTTGTCCAGCCGCGACGGCCGGGCGATGTAGCGCCGCCAGGCGGCGAGCAGGCACCCCAGCAGGGCCGGAAGCCCCGCCAGGTCCAGGATCAGGGAGAAGAAGAGGTAGAACCGGCCGTAGAGCACGCGGACCCCGAAGTCGGCTTGAAGCAGCACCACCAGGGTGCCCAGGAACAGCACCAGGAAGCCCCAGAACAGGGCCAGGTGGAAGGTCCCGGGGTAGGCCTCAGACGCCACCCGCCGCTGGACGAGGGCCTGAACCACCAGGGTCTTAAGCCTCTCCCCCAGCCGGTCGAGGCGGCGCTCCCTTTTTCCCCAAAGCCACACCCGAAACCGCCGGCAAAGCCCATAGATCATGAAGCCGGCCGCGACCGCCACGAAGAGGTAGATCAGCAGGTGCAGGCTTATGTTCCAGTTGAGCTCGCGAGTGGGCACGACACCAGCACCTCCTTGTCAAAGCGCCGGCGGGCGCTTTGGCGTCCGGCAGGTGAAATTCTTCACGAGAAGGGCGGACTCCTCTCCTGCCGGGCCTCCGGGGCCGGCCCGCCCACCCGCTGCACTTTGAGCATGTTGGTGGTGCCCGCGACCCCCACCGGCACTCCGGCGGTCAGCACCGACAGGTCGCCCGGCCTCACCTCGCCCGCCTGGGCGGCGGCCTCCAGGGCCATCCGCAGGGTGGAGTCGGTGTCCGGCCCGAGCGGCGCGACAAGCGGCCGCACCCCCCAGACCAGGGCAAGCCTGCGGGCCACGGCGAGGTCGGGGGTCACGGCCACGATGGGGGCGCGGGGCCGGTAGCGGGCCACCATGCGGGCGGTGTGCCCCGACTGGGTGGGGGTAATGATAGCCTGCGCCTTGAGCCTGTCTGCGATGGCGCAGGTGGCGTAGCTTATGGCGTCGGCGACGGTGCCGGACGCCCACCGCGCGCGGGCGTACAACAGCTCCTCATAGGGGAGGGCCTCCTCGGTGCGGGAGGCGATCCTTGCCATCACCTCCGCCGCCTCAGCGAAGTACCTGCCCACCGCCGTCTCCTCGGAGAGCATCACGGCGTCGGTGCCGTCGAAGATGGCGTTGGCCACGTCGGTGACCTCCGCCCGGCTGGGCCGGGA
>JAIMBG010000160.1 GCA_023511555.1 Acetobacteraceae bacterium
CTCCGCGGCTGGGCCCGGGGCAGCCGGGCCCGGGGCCGCGCCCGCCCCTGCACCGAGGGCCGCCGCCCCCCCGAGGCGGCCCGCCAGCAGCCGCGACGCCAGGACCGGCACCACGGTGAGCGCCACCACCAGCGAGGCCAGAAGGGAGAACGACACCGTGAGGGCCAGCTCCCGGAACAGCTCGGAAGCAAGCCCCTGAAGGAACGCCACGGGGAGGAAGACAGCCATGGTGGTGAGGGTGGAGCCGGTGATCGCGTTGGCTACCTCCAGGGCCCCCCTGCGGGCCGCAGTGGGGGCGTCCTCCCCTTCCTGGCGATGGCGGAAGATGTTCTCCAAAACCACGATGGAGTTGTCCACCAGCATGCCCACGCCCAGGGCCAGCCCGCCCAGGGACATGAGGTTGAGCGTGAGCCCGCCGAAGTAGATCAGGGTGAAGGTGGCCACGATCGACACCGGGATGGAGGTGGCGATGACCAGGGTGCTCCTCAGGTGCTGAAGGAACAGGTAGAGCACCAGCACCGCCAGGATGGCGCCGACGATGGCGTTGCTGATAACGCTGTCGATGGCCCGGACGATGTACTCCGAGGCGTCCATGGCCACGCCCACCTCGAGGTCGGGCGGGAGCTCGGCCTTAAGCTCCCGCATGACGGCCATGACCCGGGAGACGACGTCCACGGTGTTGGCGTCGGGCCGCTTTTGAACCACGATGCCCAGGCTGGGGCGGCCGTTCAGCCGCGCCAGCTCTGAGGCCTCGGTCTGTGCCATCTCCACCCGGCCCAGGTCGCCCACCTGCACGGCGCCGCCGGAGGGGAGCTGCAGGGAAATGCGGCGGATGTCGTCGAGGCTCTGAAACTGGCCCAGGGTCCTCACCAGGAGCTTCCTCTTGGCCTCCTCCAGGCGGCCGCCGGGGAGGTTGAGGTTCTCCAGCCTCAGCGCCTGAGCCACCTGACTGATGGAGAGGCCGTAGCCCTGAAGCTTCTCTGTGTCAAGCGAGACCTGAACCTCCCTGCGGCTCCCGCCGACCACCTGCACCGAGGCCACCCCGTCGAGCCTCTCCAGCCGGCCCTTGATGCGGTCTTCGGCGAGCTCTCTCAGCGTCATGAGGTCCCGGCCCCCGGAAAGGCTGAGCTGCAGGCAGGGCATGAGCGCCGGGTCGAGCTTGACCACCACGGGGTCTTCGGCGTCGTCGGGGAGCAGGCGCTTTACCTGGTCCACCTTCTCCCGGAGGCTGAGGGCGGCGAAGTCCATGTCCGTGCCCCAGTTGAACTCGCAGACCACCACGGAGAGCTCTTCCTGGGTCTCTGAGCTCACCCGGCGGACACGGTTGACGGTGCCCACGGCCTCCTCGACCGGCCGAGTGACGAGCTGCTCTATCTCCTGGGGCCCCGCGCCGCTGTACCGGGTGACCACGATGGCCACGGGGAAGTTGATGTTGGGCAGAAGGTCCACGGCCAGATTGCCCAGGGCCACGCTGCCCAGGAGGATGACAAGCAGGACCACCATCAGGGTGGCTACCGGCCGCCTTACGGCCATCCCGGGGAGGTCGAGGTTCACGGCGCCCACCCCCCGAAGCCGACGCTGTCGCGCTCCCTCATCATGGCCCCGTCACCCTTATCCTGGCGCCGTCGTGGAGGTAGTGCTGGCCGGCCACCACTACGCGCTCGCCCGGCTTGAGCCCGGAGAGCACCTCGGCGCGGGCCCCGTCCCTCAGCCCCACCTCCACCCGACGCTCCCGGGCCACCCCGTCCTCGGCCACGAACACCAGGGTCCGGCCCTCCGACTCCACCAGCGCCTCCTGCGGCACCAGCAGGACGCCGTGGTGCTCCGCCTGGACCACCAGCACCTGACAGAACATCCCGGGTTTGAGCCGGTGGCCGGGGTTGTCCGCCTCCAGTTGGGCCAAGAAGGTCCGGGTCCTGGCGTCGGCCGCCGGGGCCACCGCGGTGACGCGCGCCGTTGTCGCCGCCTCCCCGGCTGCGGGCACGAGCACCTCCAGCTCCTGGCCGGGGCTCACCAGGTTGACCAGGTCCTGGGCCAGCCCCACCTCGATCACCACCCGGTCGATGTCCACCAGGGTGAGGAGGGGCAGGCCGGGCGAAACCAGCTCCCCGGCCTCCACGTTGCACGCCGCCACCAGCCCCGCGGATGGTGCCACGACCCTCGTCTGGGCAAGCTGACTTTGGGCCAGCTCCAGGGCGGCCTGGGCCTGGCGGACCTGGGCCGCCGCGGCGGCGAGCACCTCGGCACCCGAGCCCTCCTGGATAAGGCTGAGCTGCTCCCTGGCGGCGGTGAGCGCCGCCTCCGCCGTCCTGAGCTGCAGCCGGGACGCCTCATACTGCTGCTGGGACACGGCCCCGTCGGCCCACAGCCGCTCCACGCGGCTGAAGTTGGCCAGGGCGTCCTGGTAGGCGGCCTCGGCCTGCGCCACCTGGGCCTGGGCCTGCTCCCTCTCCTGCGGCCGAGCGCCTTTCTGGAGGCGGGCCAGGTTGGCCCGGGCCGCGTCCAGGGCGGCCTGGGCCTGCCTTACCTGGGCCTCCATGTCCTGGCTCTCCAGCCGCACCAGAAGCTGGCCCGCCTCTACCCTCGCCCCCAGGCTGACAGCCGCCTCGGCCACCCTCCCACCGACCCGGGCGCACACCGTCACCTCCGAGCGTGGGGCCACCTGCCCCGGGACCAGGGCCCTCACCTGGATGTCCCCGGAAGTCGCGTCCGCCACCGCTACCGGGACCGCCCCGGCCTCCCCCTCACCCTGCGCCCGCCCGGCAGCGCAGCCGGCGCCGCTCAGGGCCAGAGACACCAGCGCCAGGCCGAGGGCCAGGACCAGGGCGGGCAGGGAGGTGACGCTGAACCGAGGCCGGCCGCGGTGGGGCGGGGCCGCCCCGGCGACACCCCCGCCCCCTGGCGCTCGGCCCCTGCTCTGCCAACGGCGCACCGAACATCCCCCACGCAGCGGTCAGCGGGCCGGCCCTGCCCCAGGGGGTTGGGACCGGTCCGGCCAGCCGGCTCTCCCACTTACCAGTATTCCCCTATCCCCCGTTTCAGACACCAGGGTGAGCCCCACCGGCCTGAAGCGGACGTGCTGCCGCAAAGCCCCCCTCCCCTTGAGCGGGGGAGGCCCTGTCCCGCGCCGCCGCCCTGCACTTAATCGACGGTGGTGCTGATGACCACGATGACCTGCGCCAGGAACACCCCCAGCCGGCTGGTCCCGATGCAGATCACCCGCTCGTCCTCTTCCAGGTCGCCGAGCTCGATGAGCTCGCCCGAGCGGATGATGAGGGTGTCCGCGTCTACGTGGATCTCCCTCTCCTGCGCCGAGCCGCCGGGGGTGACGGGATCCACCTCCACCACCAGCACGTCGGCCTTCTCCACGACGTGCTTGATGGTGCCCTTGAGGTCCTGGAGTACGGCCAGGAACTGCACGTCCATCTTGACGATCTCGCCGCTCTGCACCTCGGCCTCCACCGTGGCCCCGGGCTCCAGCTCCCGGACGTCGAGGCGCTGGCGGTTGCGGCGGATTGTGGCGTCGGGCGATATGGCGAACGTCCTCTCCTCGCCGTCCTCGGTGAGGATGGTGACCGACGGCACCTGGGCGATGTGGATGGACACCAGCGTACCCGCCACGTCCTCCTCCACCGGCTCGGCGTCGATGGCGGTAACCTCGCCCCGCCGGAGGGTGACCTCCACCTCGTCCCCGGGTCGGAGGTTAAGAAGGGTGGCGGCCTTGCCGTCGCGCTCTATCTCGCACCGGGAGGCGAGCGGCAGGGTCTCGGTTCCGGCAGCGCTCTTCACCTTGATGGTGCAGGGGGCCCCAAAGGTCACCGCCTCCAGCACCCCTTTTATCTCGCGGTCCAGCGACTGGGCGGCTATCGACAGCGCCTGGTCCCCCTTGACCTGGAGCACCAGCCCGTCGCCGGGCTGAAGTTGGGCCAGGGTCGCGGACTTGCCCGCCCGGGTGATGGCCGCCTGGGGGGAGACGGTGTAGGTCTTGGTGCCGGCGGTGCCGCGGTTTACGGTGATCAGGGAGGGCGGGCCGGCCATGGCCGCCACCAGCACGCCCTCTACCTGCTCCACCTGGCTTTCAGCGTCCAGCGAGAGCACACGGCCCAGGCGCAGGACGACCGAGCAGCGGAGGCCGGCCTTAAGCCCGCTGAACGGAGCCCACTTGCCGTCGAGGTGGATGCGGACGCCGGGCCCGAGAGAGTAGGAGGAGCGGGTGCCGTCGGCCCGGGTGAGGGTGAGGCCCGGCGGGGGGCCGGGGGTGAGCGCCTGGATGGTCCCGGTGACCGTCTCGGAGGGGGGCTGGGTCTCGATGAAGGCCGCCCGCTGGAGGTCGTCCAGGATGACGGTGACGTCGTCGCCCACGGCCAGGGACCCGAGGGCTACGCGGAGGTTCTCGGCGTAGACGCGGCAGGTAGGCGCCACCGGGATGACCACGGTGTCCTGGGCCCGGCGCACGGTGACGGAGGGGGAGAGCCCCGCCTGGAGGGCGGTCAGAGTCCCCTTCACCTCCAGGAAGTCGAGGCCGGTGGCGATCTCGTCCAGGCGGGCCAGCATGGTGGCCATCTCCGCCCGGGTGACCGCCGAGCCGGGGCGGAAGGTGCCGTCGGGGTTGCCCAGGATGATGCCCTCGTCCACCGCCAGGGCCACATACCCCGCCAGGGCCGAGGGGACCAGCGCGGCGTCAGTGAAGTCCAGAGCCGTTCCGGCCCGGGCGGCGGCCTGGTCGGTGAGCCCCAGGGAGCGGACGAAGAACACGGCGCACTCCAGCCTGGTGGCGGGGTCGGCCCCGCGGAAGGCGGTGAGGTCGGGGCCGGCAATGATCCCCTGCTCCACGGCCACCGCCACGTAGCCCCGGGCCCAGTCGGGCACGAAGTCGGGGTTGGAGAAGGAAGCCGGGATGGAGGTCCGCGACCTGGCCTGCTGCTCCAGCCCCACGATGCGCACCAGCATCACTACGGCCTCCAGCCGGGAGACGGCACGGCCGGGCTGAAAGGTGCCGTCGTTGTATCCCTTGACGGCTCCCTTCAGCGCCATCTGCAGGATGTGCTTTTCCGCCCAGTGGCCCTGGGTGTCGGGAAAGCCGCCGCCCGGCTGGGACTGGGCGGCGGCGACGCCGGGCAACAGCGTCCCCACGACCACCGCTGCCGCCAGCACCAGGGCCACCGTCGCCTGGAACCACCGCTGGGTGCCGGCCGCGGCCGGCCGGCCACCCGAGCGCGGCCCTCCTGCCTTCCCCCTGCGGCACATGAGCCACTCACCCCAACCCGCCGCGCTCATGTCCGGACCCACTCCTTCCTGAGTGGTTCTTGCGCCCGGCGGTAAGTATTCGCCCGCGTGGGGGTAAATCCCTTTATGCGCGGGGTGAGGG
>JAIMBG010000161.1 GCA_023511555.1 Acetobacteraceae bacterium
GCGTAGTACAGCTCCCGCTGGACGATGTGGTCGCGGTGGACCGCCATGTTGTCCCGAAGGTAGTCGAACCCGAACTCGTTGTTGGTTCCGTACGTGACGTCGGCCCGGTAGGCGCGCTGGCGCTGGAGGTGGTCCAGCCCGTGAACGATCAGCCCCACCTCCAGCCCCAAAAACCGGTATATCTGCCCCATCCACTCGCTGTCCCGCCGCGCCAGGTAGTCGTTCACCGTGACCACGTGAACCCCGCGGCCCAGGAGCGCGTTGAGGTACACCGGCAGCGTCGCCACCAGCGTCTTGCCCTCGCCGGTCTTCATCTCGGCGATGCGCCCCTCGTGGAGCACCATCCCGCCCATGAGCTGAACGTCGAAGTGGCGCTGCCCCAAGGTGCGGCGCGCCGCCTCCCGCACCACGGCGAAGGCCTCCGGGAGAAGCGAGTCCAGGTCCTCGCCCCTCTCCAGCCTGCCCTTGAACTCCGCCGTCTTGGCCCTGAGCGCCTGGTCGGAAAGCGCCGAGATCTCGGGCTCAAGGGCGTTTATCAGTGCCACCTTCTGCTCCAGCCGCCGGATCTCCCGGCGGTTGGAGTCGAACAGGCCGCCCAGCGCCCTGATCATAAGCATCACTCGCTATCCCCATGTCATACTTAGAGGAACCCTCCGGTTCCTCTCCAACCCGATGGCTACCTTAAATTCTAGCACCTTTCGCTGCCCGAGGCAACCGCCGCCTCCGCCCGGCCCGGAGCCCCCGGCGCCCCGCGGCTTAGCGGGGCATCGACCGCCACCCCGCCGCCATGGGCGCCGGTGCCTCCCGCGGCCGAGCCGCGCCAGGCCCGCCGCCGGGCGGCACGGGAACGCACGCCCCTAGGGCCGGCGCCGGGCCCGGCCCCCTGGCCTCCGCACCTTCAGCACGGGCAGACCTGCCCTCTGCCCCGGTCGGCCTCCCCGGCCGCCCCCCTCAGAGCCCGCCGCGCCCGGCGGCTCGCCGCCCGGCACCGCCCGCGCGCCGGAGCGGCGCGGCACCATCAGGCCCTGAACCAGGACGAACAGGCCCAGCATCAGCAGGATGTCGCCGGGGCTGAACACGGTGCGCAGCGGCGGCGACCAGGGGAAGTGCAGGATGTCCCCCAGAAACGGGAGGCTCGTGCCCTCGCCGATGAGGGCGTGGGTGGGGCTGCGGCCCGTCTTCAGGAAATCGCGGAAGTCCTGCTGGCCGGTGTCAAGCAGCGCCCCCTCCGACACCGGCATGTGACCCCCGTTCATGCAGATGACCAGGAGGTTGAGGGCTACCCCCAGGAACACGATGGGGATGCCGGGGAGCCGGCGGTTGGCCCACAGCGCGTACAGCAGGCAGACGTACGACAGCAGGTACAGCGCAGTCTTGGCCGCCATGGGCCAGTCCCACTGCCAGCGGGTGACGAGGTGCACCGAGAGCTGCAGCAGCAGCGCCAGGAAGATGGCCCACAGCGCCCGCAGCGTCACCCTTCCCAACTGGGCGAAGCTGCCCCGGCGCAGCCAGGCGACTAGCATGGAGAGCAGGATGGTCCCCAGATACATCGCTTTCCCCCCTCCGCGGCGGCGCGCCCGGGCCCGGGGCGCTGTCTCGCGGCGTCGCCTAGGGGTCGGTGCCGGCGGGGCTGGGGCTCACAGCCACGCTCACGACCGTCTGGTCCCGCAGAACGTCCAGCAGGGCCCTGACCGCCTGGCTGTCGAACTGGCGCCCCGAGCAGGCTACGAGCTCCCGGCGGGCCTCCTCCAGGGTAAGCGCTTTCTTGTAGGGGCGCTCCGAGGTCATGGCGTCGAACGCGTCCGCCACCGCCATGATGCGGGCGCCCAGCGGGATCTGGTTCGCCTTCAAGCCCTCGGGGAACCCGGTGCCGTCGTAACGCTCGTGGTGGTAGCGCACCCAGGAGGCGCCCTCGCCCAGGAGCTGGATGCCGGCGATGATCTCGGCGCCGATCACCGGGTGCTTCTTCATCTCCTCGTACTCCTCGCAGGTGAAGATGTCCCGCTTGTTCAGGATAGAGTCCCTGATGCCTATCTTGCCGATATCGTGGAGGATGCCCACGAACTCCAGGAGCTCGATGCGGTCCTCGGGTAGGTTGAGCCGCCGCCCTATGGCCACCGCGTACTTGGCCACCCGCTCGGCGTGGCCCAGGGTGTGGGGGTCCTTGGCGTCCAGCGCCGCCGCCAGCGCCCGGATGGTGCTGCGGTAGACCTCCCTCATGTCCATGTAGCGGCGGAAGGTGTAGCGCGCCACCAGGAGCGGGAACAGGAACAGCAGGACGCTCATCCATCCGGCCACCGGGTAGAGCATGGCGATGAGTATGCCTATGGGCATGAATATCAGATAGGTGGGCGTGAACCAGCGGAAGTTCACCACCCAGGTGCTCCAGGGCGACAGCCCCTGCAGGAAGGAGATGCAGAACACCGTGGTGGAGATGTTCACCGTGGCGTAGGTGAGGCCGCCCACCAGCAGCGCCCCCACGTCCTGCGGCAGCCTGATGGCCCCAGGGGAGCCGCGGAGCGCCACATAGGCCAGCCCCCCCAGGGAGGCCGCCAGCGCCAGTTGCGCCCGGTTGAACAGCACGCCGCGCAGCGTCACCTTGCCGGTGAGCTCCTTGCGCCGTACGGTCCCCAGCGCGGCCACCAGCCCGCCGGCGCCCGGGCCGAAGATGAGGAGGGCGGAGTAGATCACCACAAAGCTGACCGAAACGGTGCCCCCGCCCCGCGGCAGCTTGATGGCCAGGGCCTCAGTGACCAGAGTCAGGGCCATAAAAAACGCCAGTTCCCCGGCCAGCCGCCAAGTCATGCGAGGCATCAGCCAGACGAGCAGGCCCAGCCCCCCGGCGACCACGGCTACATAGAAGCCGTAAAACACCACCGACGGCTTCCTCAAGCTGCCAGCTCCCCCCCAGAACTGCAAAAAAACCACCCTGGACCGGCGGCAACCTCGAAGGCTAGAAGTCTACCTGGACGCTGGCCCCTCCGGCCAGAGCCACGACCATCAGAGCCAGGAGAACCTGGATAACCCGAGCCCACACCTTAGACAAGGTGTCTTCCTCCCCGACAAACCCTCTGTCCAAAGCCGCTGCTTGGAACAGTCAGGCTCCGCTAAAGTCAGGGTCTGTGAGAGGAGAGTCGCCGCCGGTCCAAGCCTTCTTCTTCATCAGGAGGTCCAACTGGCGGTTGACGGCATCCAGAGTCGCCCTGCACACCGCGTCCCACTCGTCGCGGCGGACGAAACAGGAGCCTATAAAATGCTGCTCCGCACCCCCGCCCACGGCGGTTATGCCAACCACCGCCGCCCGCCTTTCCCCCAGGGCCACAAAGGCCACGTCGTCCAGAGAGAACAGGCCGGTGGCCTGGAACTGCCGCTCGACGGCAGCCAGCGTGGCCGACGCAACCAGGCGGGCGGCGTTGGTGCTCGAGCCCGCTCCGGAAACCACCCCCTCAAACGTGCTCTCCTCGGCCTCCAGCACTACCCTGGCCTCCGTACGGTTGCCGAATCGGCCCACCGACACGCCACGAAGAGCCAGCCGCACAGGCAGCAGCCCAGACTCCGACGCCTCGTGGATCTGGGCCACTATGACCCGTGACGGGTCCACCGGCCGGCCGAAGCGCGTCAGCAGGGCCGACTCCACGTCGCGGGCGATGTTCTTCGCCCCCCGCCGATCCCGGGCAAGCACGTGAATTTCCGTAGGTTCTCCCCCGTCATCGGTAACTACCCTGGCCGAGACCACGTCCCGGATGCGCCCGATGACGGCCTCATACTCGCGCGCCTTGGCCCGCGCCGCCGCTTTGGACATGGCGCCCCCTTCCTCGGGCCTCCCACCAGAGAACTTCGCCTTTGGGCAGATTTTCCCTTCTTTTCTCGGCCGGAATCCGCCCCCGGCCACTGGCCGGCCTCCCCGCCCGGCACTCCGCGCGGCCTCCGCGCCCGGCCGCCCCACCTTCGGCGGCCGCCCGACCGCCCAGCCTCACGGCCCACCCCGGGGCGCCGCCCCCCCGAGCCAGTCCGCCAGCAGCCACAGCCCCCCGGAGACCAGGGAGTGCCCGCCCAGGACTACGGGCAGGGGGGCCTCCGCGGCGGCCCGGGTGAACCGCCTCACCCGGGGGTCCGAGACCTCGTCCCAGCGCCCCAGGTCGGAGGCGAAGCGGTCCGACTGGCTCACCTCGCGCCCCCAGTGGGCGAACAGCACCCGGCTGTCGATGAACGCTGCCTCGCCGGCGCGGGAAAGCAGGCGGAACAGGGCCACGGGACCCACCCGCTCCTCCAGAAACCCCAGCAGGGAGACGGCCCGTCCGTCCCTGTCCCGGCCCAGGGCCTTCATCCCCCGCTCCTCCGAGAACACCCTGAGCCGCCACTCCATGCGGGCGTTGAGGTGCGCCACCACCGCCGGCCCCACCCGGCCGGCCACCACCACCTCGGCCCACCGCCTCCGCAGGGGACCCAGGGCCCTCTCCAGCGGAGAAGGCCAGTCCAGGCGCTGGAGCGCCTCCCTCACCCGCGGGCCCCCGGCCCCGCACAGCCTCAGCACCAGCGCGTCGGAGGGGGTGTCCAGGTCGAAGCCCGTCCGGGCGGAAGGGGGCAGAACCACCCGCCGGAGGCCGGCCTCCATGAGCAGAAACCCCAGGAAGTTGTCCTCCGCCGGGGGCTCGATCCTGAAGAGCGCCGCGGCGGGGGAAAAGCCCAGCACGTCGGCGGACAGCGGGTTGTTGACCACGACCACCGGGTCTCCGGTCTCAAGCACCCCCACCATGCCGCTGAAATCCTCAGGGGTGAGCAGCACGCCCGCGCCGCCGCCCAGGCAGATCACCCGCTGCAGCCTCCACCGTTCGATCAGGCCGGCGAGGCAGCGTCCGAAGTGGAAGGGCTCCCCGCCCGGGACCGAAGACGTCAGCGCCGCCTCCGCCCCAAGAGCCGCCGCCTTTTCGGCCAGCCCCGGGGCGTCGGTCACCAGGAATACGGGGCCGATGCCGGGGGTCCGCTGGAGCCGCTCCACGGCGTCCAGGGCGCTGGCGTGGCGCACCTCCAGGAGCTCCTGCTCCAGACGGGAGGGGGCGCTGCCGCCTTCGAACACCAGCGCCGCCACCTGGATCAAGGCCCATAGCCCCCTATGACTCGGGCTCGATGAGCCCGTAGTTGCCGTCCTTCCGCCGGTAGACCACGTTCACCTGCTCTGACTCGGCGTTGGTGAAGACGAAAAAGTCGTGGCCCACCAGGTTCATCTGCATGATGGCTTCCTCGAGCGACATCGGCTTCATGGCAAAGCGCTTGACCTTGACCACCCTGCCCTCCCCCTCCTGCCCCGGGCGGTGGGCACGGCTCTCGCGCTCGCGGAAGCCCCCCTCTCCCTCCCGCCTGAAGAT
>JAIMBG010000162.1 GCA_023511555.1 Acetobacteraceae bacterium
GGTCTTGACCACGTCGATGTTGAGGTCGCGGTCGTCGATCTCAAAGTCGAACTCCTTCTCCAGCTCCACCAGAACGGTCAGAGCGAGGATGGAGTCTATGCCCAGCTCCAGCAGCGGTGTGTCGTAGTTGAGAATGTTCTCCAGCCCGGGCCGATTAACCTTGCGAAGTACGACCTGGCGGATCCTCTCCTCCGTGGAGAGGTCTGCGGCCGCCTGCTCCACTCTGCTCAGCCTCCTTTGGCCTGGCTGTCCCCTCGTCTTTCCCCTCCGCCCTCGGCCAGAAGATACACCCGCCCCCGGTTACCGTCCACCTCCACCGCCGAGCCATCGGGGATGAACTCGGTGGCCGCGTCGTTTAAGACCACGGCCGGCACCCCGTACTCCCTGGCCACCACCGCCCCATGCGAAAGCGCACTGCCATAGTTCATCACCAGCCCTGCGGCCACCATGAGCACCGGCGTCCAACTGGGGTGAAGCACCGGCACCACGGCGATCTCCCCGCGCCGCACCCGACCCAGATCGTCCGCCGCCCGCACCACCCGGGCCGGTCCCGAGGCCCTCCCCGGGCTCACGGCCACGCCCTTCATGGTGGCGTGGGGACGCCCCCCGTGGACGCTGTATACCTGACCGTCCCGGAGGTAGAAGGGGGGGCTCAAGGCGGCGTCGGCCTCCATCTCGGCCCGCCGCCGCCCAGCCAGGGCGGCCGTCCAAGCGCTCCCCCCGCCGCTCTCCATCAGCCGCAGGGCCTCCTCCAGGCGGAGGAAGAACACGTCTTCCGGCGCAGAGAGCGCCCCCCGCGCGGCCAGCCTCCGGCCCATCTCCAGTAGCGTCGCCCGGAGCAGCACCCAGCTCCGGTCGAAGTAGAAGCGCTGGTTCTCGCGGAGCACCATGTACTCCCGGGCCAGGGCCGCCAGCACCCTGAGGCGCGCCCGGCCCCACCTCCCGGCGATGCGCGCCGCCAGCCGCGGCGCGGCGGGGGGCCACCGGCGGTCCAGGGCCGGTTCCAGCCGCCGAGCGAACTCCCCATCGTCTCCTGGCGAGCCGGCGTCGTCGACCCCCAGGGCCAGGAACTGCTGAATCAGGGCCACGACCCGGTGGGGCTCGTCCGACCAGCGGGGGCCGGCCAGGTCGTCGCTGGTCACCGAGCGGTGGCCGAACTCCTCCAGGAACTGCCTGATCCCCTCCCGGAGCCGTGGGTCGCCGTGGCCGCTGTTCAGCTTCTCCCAGGCCTCGGGCGCGGGAAGGCCGCTGAGGTCGGCCAGGGTTTCGGGGTCTCTTCGGGCCAGGTCGGCCAGCCCCAGCAGCCTCAGGTTGCAGGCCACCGTGAGGTTGCGCGGCGTGCGGGCACCCACCAGCCGGCCGGCGAGCTCCGTCGCATCCTCCAGCGGCTTCAGCCCCGCCTCGAGCAGGCGCAGGCTGGCCTGGGACAGGGCCAGGGCCCGGAAGTGCTCCCGGCCTATGCGGCCGTAAAAGTTCCTCTCCACGCTGCGGAAGTGGGCCAGGAGCCCGGCGTCGTCCAGCCGCTCGAGGGCCACCTGCCCCAGGCGGCGGCAGCGGTCGAGGTAGCCCGGCAGCCGGCGGTACCAGCGCCGGTGCAGGGTGAGCAGGTGGTAGAGGAACCACGCCCTCCGGAGCGGCCCCGCTTCGACGCGGCCGCCGGGCAGCCGGCTGAAGTACAGCCGGTCGTAGCGCAGGTTCCAGTAGACCCGGTGGCGGTGGAAGACGTAGGGCACCTCCCGGTAGCGGCTGCCGGGCCAGCGAGGCGGAAAGTCGAGGGCCACGCGGCGGCTGAAGCGCTCCAGCACCGAGGCGTAGCAGGGGCTTATGGGCTGGGCGAACCTGTCCACCAGCGCGGCGTCGGTGCCCGGCGCCGGGGCGCCGCATGCGCCCGGCCCGGCCCCTGACCGGTTCCCATGCAGCGCAGTGATGGGCCGGACCTGCAGCACCCAGACCCGGGCGCCGTCCCACGCCCACTCCACGTCCACCGGCAGCCCTGCGGCCCTCTCCAGCTTGGCCAGGGCGCGGGCCACCTGGGCCAGGGAGGGCCGGTCCAGGCCCGCGGGCAGCCGCCCCCAGGCCAGGCGCGGGCGCGCCCGCCGGACGCTGAAACGGCAGCCGAACGCCGGCGCCTCCCCGCCCACCACCCCGGCGGGCCCAGGGCTGCCCTCGATCAGCCCCGCGCCCGACCGGCCGCCCACCGGGTCGCGGCTGAAGGCCACCCCCGAGGCGCGGGCCGGGACCAGGCGCTGCACCAGGACGGCTGTTCCCCAGGCCCTCGGATCCAGGCGGCTCCGATGCCTCATGTAGCCCAGGGCCCGCGTGGAGAACGCCGAGGCCCAGCAGTCGCGCAGCGCGTCGCACAACCGCCCCAATCCCCGGACGCCCAGGAAGCTCTCCAGCACCCCCCCGAACGACGCCTCCGCCCCGTCCTCCCAGGGGGCCGAGGAGCGCACGGCCAGCTCAGGCCCGCCTGGCCCTGCGACCTCCGCGCGCGCGCCGGCCGGTCCCTCCAGGCGGGCGCAGGCCTCGGCCAGGGCCGATGCCACCGGCGCCGGAAGCGGGGTGGAGCGGATCTTCGACTGGGCCCTTGCGGAAAACCCCTCCAGGTCGCCCCGCTCCCAGGCCTCGTCGAGGGCGGGGTCGGAGTCCAGCCCCGCCGCCCGGGCGTGCAGTGAAAACGCCGGGGTGAGCACGCAAAAGCCCTGGGGGACGCTGAGCCCCTGTGCCCGGGCCAGGCGGAGGCCGGCGGCCTTGCCGCCCGCCAGCCGGGGGTCCAGGGCCGCAGGATGGGAGAAGTCCACCACCAGCTCGCCGCTGAAGGCGGGGGAGTCGCCCTCCCCCGGCCGGCCGTCGGCCTGCTGCCCGCCGGCTGGGGCGGGAGCGGGCACCGCCGCGTCGGTCCCCGGCCCTCCCCCGGCGTCGGCGCCGCCCCGATCCTTTCCCCGGGGGCTGCCGGCGCCCCTCCGATTTCCTCCCCGGGGGCCGCCGGCGCCTCGGCCCGCCCGCTGTCGGCCAGGGAGCAGGAGCCGCACCAGGCCCTCCAGGTCGGGGACTTCATAGTCCGGCCTGAGCGCGGGGGACTTGAGCGCCTCGCCCCTGCGGTTTACCCAGGCCACGGCCATCCCCGCCCGGCGGGCGCCCAGGATATCGTCGTTCTGCGAGTCGCCCACCAGGAGGGCGTCTCTGGCCTCCACGCCGGCCCGCCGTAGGGCCAGCTCGAAGATGGCGGGATGGGGTTTGTAGCAGCGGGCGTCTTCCGAGGTGACCCGGAGGGTGAAGGCCAGCCCCGCCCGCCTCAGCGCCGCCTCCAGGATGTCATTGTCGGTGTTGGTCAGCAGCCCCACCCGGGCTGCGCCGGCCAGGGTCTCCACCGCGGCGCGGGCGTCGGGGAAGGGCGGGGCCTGGTCGAACTCCTCCCCTATGATGCGGCGCTGCTCCTCCAGGGGGGCGGGGGTGCCCAGCCGCGCCGCCGCGACCTTGAGGGTCTCCGCCATGAACTCCAGGCTGCCCAGGTAGCCGGGGCGCGCCGCCACCCTCAGCCTGGCGGCGCGGAAGGCGCGCTCAAACTCCTCGGCGCCCACCTCGGGCTTAAGCCGACGCACCGCCTCAAAGGTGCGCC
The DNA here is from genome assembly GCA_023511555.1 of Acetobacteraceae bacterium. Taxonomy (GTDB): domain Bacteria; phylum Bacillota; class Sulfobacillia; order JAIMBG01; family JAIMBG01; genus JAIMBG01. The sequence goes on from JAIMBG010000162.1 coordinate 3,620, forward strand.
TCTCAATGCGCTCCCACACCCCGGATATGTCGATCAGGGTGTCGAAGACGTCGAAGAAGATCACCCGGTAGAGCATACGCCATCTTCCCCTAGCGGCCCTCAAAACGCGGCGGCCGGCCATCGAGGTGGGCGGTCAGCCCCTCAAAGGCGTCCCTGGTCCAGGCCGCCCTCTTTACGGCGCGAGCCTCCCGGCCGAGCTCCCGGCCCCAGGCCCACCGGCTTCCCAGGGCCGCCCGGTCCACGGCGCGGCGGGCCAGGGCTATAGAGGCCGGCGCGCCCTGCGCCAGCTCCTCTGCCAGCCGCAGGGCCGCGGCCAGCACGTCCCTGGGGGGCACGACCTGGCTGACCAGCCCCAGCTCCAGCGCCCTGGCGGCACCGACCCTCCGGCCGGTAAGCAGCAGCTCCCTGGCTGCGCCGGGCCCCACGGCCCGCACCAGCCTGCCCAGCCCGCTGTCCCCCAGGAAGCCCCCGTAGGCCACGTCCGGCAGCCAGAACAGGCTGAGCTCCGAGGCCACCCTCAGGTCGCAGGCCAGGGCCAGGGTCAGCCCCGACCCTATCGCCACCCCGCTCACCGCCGCCACCGACGGCAGCCGCCAGAGGGTACGCAGCCATTCCAGGGCGAACCGCTCCTCTCCCGAGAAGGCGGGAGGATGCAGCCTGATCTGCCAGCGCAAAGCCATAGGGATGGCAGCCAGGCGTTCCAGCAGCGCCGGCAGGCTCTCGGGAGGGACCAGCACCTGGAAGGGGAGGGCGTCCACCACGGCTGTGGTGGTGCCCCCTCGCAGCAGCACACCCGCGAACTCCACGGGATTGGCCAGGACCGCATGGGTGTGGGGCTCGATGTATCCGGGGGCGATAACCCCGCCGCTCACGTCCATGACCTGCCGGGCGCGCGGGGTGAGGGCCGCCTCGGGTCCCATGGCGCTGATCCGCCCTCCGCTGATAGCGACCGCCGCCCGGCGCAGCACGACGCAGGGCGACTTCGCCGCCGCCCAGCAGCCGGTCATCGTGGTGCTCTCCGAGGGCACCTTCATGACGGTGCAGGCAGTGGTCTCCGACGACCGCCGCTTCGTCAGGCTCACGCTGGTGCCCTTCTTCAGCCGCATCGGCGATGTGCAGACCTTCACCTTCACCGGCAGCGAAACGACCACCACCGATACTTCCGCCGAAGGCTGGGTCAATCCCCTCGACTTGACCAATTCCAGGCGGGACAAGAACACCAACCAGTCGACAACCACTCGCTCGGGCACTACCGTGCAGTTGCCCACCTTCTCCTTCGTTACTGTCACTACCACCGTCAGCGTGCCCGACGGCGGTACGGTGCTGCTGGGCGGCATCAAGCGACTGCGCGAAGGCCGCAGCGAGTTCGGCGTGCCGATACTCAACAAACTGCCCTACTTGAACCGGCTGTTCAAGAATGTCGGTCACGGCCGTGAAGCCCAAAGCCTGATGATGACCGTCACTCCCCGAATCATCATCCAAGAGGAGGAGGAAGAGAAGCTGGGCATCGCCACGCCATAGGCCGGCTTTGTCGCCGCGGCGCGCTAAGCAGCGCGGCGCCGGCAGATGGCAGCGGCGGCGATGACTGCACAAGCTGCCGCACACGCCGTAGGGAAATCAATCCCACAGAAGC
>JAIMBG010000163.1 GCA_023511555.1 Acetobacteraceae bacterium
CTCCTTCCCCCTTCCCCCAGGGCAGCGCAGCTAGCCCTTCATGACCCCGATGGGCTTCAGCCTAGCCACTCTCCTGGCTATGCCGCTGCCGTGGCAGATGTTGACCACGTGGGTCACGTCTTTGTAAGCCCCCGGAGCCTCCTCGGCCAGAGAGGCGTCGCTCACTGCCTTAACCAGGATGCCCCTGGCCAGTAGCTGCTCACGCAGCTCCGAGCCCCTGACCTCCCGCTTTGCCGCCCCCCGGCTCATCACCCGCCCCGCCCCGTGGCACGCCGATCCCCACGTCTCCCTCAGGGACTTGTCTGTACCCACCATTACGTAGGAGGTGGTGCCCATGTCCCCCGGCACCAGCACCGGCTGGCCGACCTTCCGATAGACCGCCGGCACCTCCGGCCGCCCGGCCGGGAACGCCCGCGACGCCCCCTTGCGGTGGACGCAGAGCCGGCGGCTTCTGCCTTCCACCTCGTGCTCTTCGAACTTCGCTATGTTGTGGGCCTGGTCGTAGAGCAGCCGCAGGCCCAGGGCCGATGCCGGCCGCCCGAAGACGCGGGCGAAGACCTCCCGCGTCCAGTGCGTGAGGCATTGGCGGTTGGCCCACGCGTAGTTGCAGGCAGCAACCATGGCCGCGTAGTACGCCTGGCCCTCCGGGGACTTAAGCGGCGCGCAGGCGAGCTGGCGGTCGGGCACGCTTATGCCGTAGCGGCGCGTGGCCTCCTCGGTGGTGCGTATGTAGTCGGTGCAGACCTGGTGGCCCAACCCCCGGGAGCCGGAGTGGATGAGCACCGCAACCTGCCCCTCCTGGAGGCCGAAGGCCTCGGCCACGCGGGGCTCGTAGACCTCGGCGACCACGTCCACCTCCAGGAAGTGGTTGCCCGAGCCCAGGGTGCCGAGCTGGTCGGAACCGCGCTTGTACGCCTTGTCGCTCACCGCGCCGGCGTCGGCCCCGGCCATGGAGCCGCCCTCCTCGATCCTCTCCAGGTCCTCAGCCCACCCGAACCCCTTGCTCACGGCCCAGGCGGCGCCCTCCTCCAGCACCCGGCGCATCTCGCCCTTGTCCAGCTTGATCTTGCCCGTGGAGCCCACGCCTGAAGGGATGCTGTGGAACAGCTCGCCCATCAGACGCTTGATCTCCGGCTGCACCTCGTCCAGGCCCAGGCCGGTGAGCAGCAGCCTCACCCCGCAGTTGATGTCGTAGCCCACCCCGCCGGGGGAGATAACGCCGTCCTGGGCGTCCATGGCGGCCACCCCGCCGATGGGAAATCCATAGCCCCAGTGGATGTCGGGCATGGCCAGGGAGTGACCCACTATCCCGGGCAGGGTAGCCACGTTGGCGACCTGCTCCGGGGCCTGGTCCTGCCTCAGTGCCTCCAGCATGGCCCTGTCGGCGTATATGATCCCGTCCACCCGCATCCCGGGCCGGTAGCTCTTGGGAATCCGCCAGCGGAACTCGTCCAGGGGCTCCAGCGGCCCCTCCCATGCCTTGGTCACGGCCACCACTCCTTCGACTTGACATTGACCCCACAGCCGCCCGGACCGCCCGCCCTCCCCCACTGCCCCCTCTATCGGGCCCGGCGGGCCGGGTCATACATCGAATATCACCCGGGCGCAAAGCCCGCCGGACTCCGGCGTGATCGTCAGGCCGTGGAAGGTCGCCGCCTTGGGCTCCCGCCGGGGGGCCTGGCCGGGCGGAAGGGCCTCCATCCGCACCCGGGCCCTAAGCGCCGTCCCTTCAAGCTCCACCGCCGCGGCCGCCGGCACCAGGCGCTCCGTGTCGAGCAGGTACAGCAGCTCATTCAGCCAGTCGACCAGCAGGGCCTCCCAGTCAGGGGCCCGGAGCTCCACCAGCCTCTGCTCCTCCAGCGGGCGCCATCCCGGCGCCGGGGGAGGGGGGGCGAGAATCTCCCTGAGGCCCAGCGCGGCGTGCGCAAAGAGCGCAGCGGGATCCTGCCCCCAGACCCACATGCCGATATCAGCCGTGTGCTCCAGGAGGCCGTAAGGCTTCTGCCCCCCGCCCCCCGCCCGGCCGCCCCCCCGACCCGCCTTCCCCTCAGGCATCGCCGCGCTCGCCTCCCGGGCCCATGGCCCCCTGGTCCTCGTCATTCACCCGGGCCAGGGCTGCCAGAGTATCCCCCGGATCCAGGCGCATCACCGTTACGCCCTGGGTGTTGCGGCTCTGCCGGCTAATTTCCCGGGCGCGCACCCGCATCAGCACACCCGCCGAGGACAGCAGCACGACGCCGTCGTCCTCCCTCACCACCGCCGCCCCGGCCACCGGCCCGGTGCGGTCCGTGATCCTGAGGGCCTTGACCCCGGCCGCTCCCCGGTGGTGGGTGCGGAAGGCGTCAAGCGGCGTGCGCTTGCCGAAGCCGCGGGCGGTGACGACCAGGAGGTCGGCCCCCGGCACAGCCAGGCCCGCGGCCACCACCGCATCCCCCTGCCGCAGCCTCATGCCCGCCACCCCACCCGCCACCCGGCCCATGGGCCGGGCCTCGTCCACGGGGAAGCGGGTGGCCTGACCCATCTGGCTCACCAGGACGGCCTCCCACCCCGGAGTCACGGGCAGCACCGCCACCAGCTCGTCCTGAGGCCGCAACCTCAGGGCCAGCAGCCCGGCCCGGCCGGTGTGGGCGAACTCCCCCAGCTCGGTTCGCTTCACCCGGCCCTGCCGGGTGACCATGAGCAGGTGGGCGGCCTCGTCTAGGGCGCGCACGGGGATGACCGCCGTTACCCGCTCGTCGCCCCGGAGCTGCAGGAGGTTCACCAGGGCCTGGCCCCTGGCCTGCCGGCCCATCTCCGGCAGGTCGAAGGCCCTCAGGCGGTACGCCTTGCCGCGGCTGGTGAAGAACAGCAGGTGGTCGTGGGTGGTGGCGATGAACAGGTGCTCCAGAAAGTCCTCCTCGCGGGCCGCCGCCCCCGCCAGCCCCCGGCCGCCCCGTCTCTGGTTGCGGTAGACGCTCAGCGGCGTGCGCTTGATGTATCCCTGGTGGCTGATGGTGACCACCACCTGCTCCCGGGCGATGAGGTCCTCCGGCTCCAGCTCGGCCGGGGCCCGGACGATGCGGGTGCGCCGGTCATCCCCGTACCTGTCGCGCACCCGGCTGAGCTCGTCCTTGACCACCTGCCACTGGAGGGCCTCGCTGGCCAGTATCGCCTGAAGCTTCTCAATCAGCGCGCGGGTCTCGGCATACTCCTCCTCCACCTTCTGACGCTCCAGGCCCACCAGGCGGGCCAGGCGCATGTCCAGGATGGCCCGGGCCTGGATGTCGCTCAAGGAGAACTCCTTCATCAGCCCGTCCCTGGCTGCCTCCACGGTGCGGCTGCCCCTGATGATCTCCACCACCCTGTCGAGGTGGTCCAGCGCGGTCCGCAGGCCCTCCAAAACGTGGGCCCGTTCTTCGGCCCGCTTGAGGTCGTAGCGGGTGCGGCGGAGCACCACGTCCTTCTGGTGCTCAAGGTAGTGCCTGAGGAGCTGAGGGAGCGTGAGCACCCTCGGCTCCCCACCGACCAGGGCCAGGAGGATGACCCCGAAGGTCTGCTCCAGGGAGGTGAACTTGAACAGCCGGTTCAGGATGACCCGGGGGTCGGCGTCGCGCCTCACCTCCAGCACCACCCTCATCCCCCGGCGGTCCGTCTCATCGCGCAGGTCGGTCACCCCGTCGATGCGCCGCTCCCTTACCAGCTCGGCGATTTTCTCCACCAGCCGGGCCTTGGAGACCTGATAGGGGATCTCAGTGATCACGATCTGGGTGCGGCCCGCCCTCGTCGTCTCGATCTCGGCCCTGCCCCGGACCCGGAGCAGCCCCCGCCCGGTGCTGTACGCGTCCTTGATGCCGCCGGTGCCCAGGATCTGCCCAGCGGTGGGGAAGTCGGGGCCCTTGATGAACCTCATGAGCTCCGGCACCCCGGCGTCGGGGTGGTCGATGAGGAAGAGCAGCGCGTCCGTCACCTCGCGCAGGTTGTGGGGCGGGATGTTCGTGGCCATGCCCACGGCGATCCCCGACGACCCGTTCACTAGCAGGTTGGGGAAGCGGGAGGGCAGGACCACCGGCTCCTCGAGGCTCTCGTCGAAGTTGGGCGCAAAGTCCACCGTCTCCTTGCGGATGTCGGCCAGCATCTCCATGGCCAGCGCCGACAGCCGGGCCTCGGTGTAGCGCATGGCTGCAGCCGGGTCGCCGTCCACCGACCCGAAGTTCCCGTGCCCCTCGATCAGGGGGTAGCGGCTGGAGAAGTCCTGGGCCAGGCGAACGATGGCGTCGTACACCGAAAGCTCCCCATGGGGGTGGAACTTCCCCAGCACCTCCCCCACCACTCGGGCCGCCTTCTTAAACGGGCGGTCGGGGGTGAGGCCCAGCTCCAGCATGGCATAGAGGATGCGGCGGTGCACCGGCTTGAGCCCGTCGCGCACGTCGGGCAGGGCCCGCGCCACGATCACGCTCATCGCGTAGTCGATATAGGACCGCCGCATCTCGTCCTCGATGTTGACCGGTGAAACCTTGCCCAACCCCGCCACCTCCCGCCCCGCAGGGGCTTAGCCCACGGTGTCCAGGTAGCGCACCTCGCGGGCGTGCTTTTCAATGAACTCCCGCCTGGGCTCTACCTTCTCGCCCATCAGTATGGTGAATACCTCCTCGGCCGCCACCGCGTCCTGGAGGCTGACCTGGAGCAGGGTGCGCGCGGCCGGGTCCATGGTGGTGCGCCAGAGCTGGTCGGGGTTCATCTCGCCCAGGCCCTTGTAGCGCTGAACCGTGACCCCGTCGCGCCCCAGCCGTTCCATGGCCCCGGCCAGCTCCTCGTCGGAGTACAGGTAGACCTCCTCGGCGCCCTTCTTCACCAGGTACAGCGGCGGCTGGGCGATGTAGATGTACCCCGCGGTGATGAGCCCCCTCATGTAACGGTAGAAGAAGGTGAGGAGGAGAGTGCGGATGTGGGCGCCGTCCACGTCGGCGTCGCTCATGATGATGACTCGCCGGTACCGGGCCTTGGAGAGATCGAAGTCCTCCCCGATCCCCGTGCCCAGGGCGGTGATTATCGCCCTGATCTCTTCATGGTTCAGGATCTTGTCCAGCCGCGCCTTCTCCACGTTGATGATCTTTCCGGAGAGGGGGAGGATGGCCTGGTAGTGGCGGTTCCTTCCCTGCTTGGCCGAGCCGCCGGCCGAGTCGCCCTCCACGATGAACAGCTCCGTCTGGTTGGGGT
>JAIMBG010000164.1 GCA_023511555.1 Acetobacteraceae bacterium
GCCTGCCCTTCCGGCCGGCCCCGCGGCGCGGCGCCGCGGCCCGGCCGGCCGAGCCGCCCCGCATCGCGGCCCTGCCGCCCCCGGCCTGCTCCGCGCCAGCCCCGGCGGCCTCCACGTATCCCGCCCGGGACAGCTCCCTTTCCAGCTCCTCGACCTCCTCCAGCGCCCGGGCCTGGCAGAGGAAGTGGGCCGTCCCCTCCAGGTACTCCAGCTCCCGTCGGGTGGCCTCGGCCTGGCGGGAGGCCCCCTGGGCGGCGGCCTTGAGCTTGCGGTAGCGGGCGAAGTAGGCCTGGGCGTTCGCCGCCGGGGAAAGTCGGGGGTCCAGAGGCACCTCCACCTCCTGCGGCTGCCCCGACCCGTCCCACCGGGCGAGTCTGGCCGAGGCCGCGCCGGGGGACAGCTCGTGAAGGTGGGCGGTGATGATCTCGCCCCACTCCCTGAGCCGCTCGGCCTCGGCCCCCGAGGCGGCGGCCCTCTCCTGCAGAGCCAGCCGCCTCCCAAGCCGCCCGATGGCAGCCTCCAGCCTCCGGGACAGCCCCTGACGGGCCTGCTCCAGGCGCTCGCCTTGCTCGCGCCCCTGGTAGAACTCGTCCAGCAGCGTTCCCATGTCGGGGTAGGGGCGGGGGGAGAGGCCCGCCGCGGCGAACTGGCAAAGAGGGAGGGCGGAGAACGCGGCCAGCCTTCCCTCGGGGTCGAGGTAGCCGGTGGGCTCGGCGCGCCCCTCGGTGAGCACCTGGCGCACGGCGCCTTGCAGCCACTTCAGGCCCGGGGCCAGGCGCAGCGGGTCGCGCAGGGCAAGGGCGGCGGGCCCGTCGGGGTCGAGGCCGGCGCGGGCGGCAACCTCCCGGGCCAGGACCGGGCTCAAGCCCTGGGTGTGTGACAGGAGCCAGTCCTGGAGGCTCACGTTGCCAGTGGGGGCCGGGAAGTCGCGCAGGGCGGACTCGAGCCCCGCCGGGTCCAGGCCCAGCGGGTCCAGTCCCGGCCGGGACGGGGGGGCCAGGTAGGGCCTGCCGGGCAGCACCTCGCGGTAGCGGTTGACCCGGCGGGTGACGCGCTTCAGCGCGTCCAGCACCGTACCCGAGCCGTCCAACAGCACCAGGTTGGAGTGCTTGCCCATCACCTCGGCCACGAGCACGAGCCGAACCAGGCCCTTCACCTCGTCGACTGCGGCAAACTCCAGGCGCAGGATGCGTTCCAGGTGGGGCTGGTCCACAGCGGCAAGTCTGGCCCCGTCCAGGCGGCGGCGCAGCAGGCTCAGGAAGGCGGAGGGTTCGGGCGTCGTCTGGCCGGGCTGGGCGGCGGGGGAGGACGGCTGCGCCGCGGGGCGGACGGTGAACTGCACCCGGGCGTAACGGGGGTGGGCGCAGAGCAGGAGATCCCGTCCCCGACCGGGGGACCGCAGGGGCAGGATCACCCTGTCGGGCTCGGGCTGGGAGGCCCGGCCCGCCCGGCAGCCGGTGAGAGCCCTTATCTCGGCCGCCACCGCGGCCAGGGCGAGGCAGTCGAAGTTCATGGGATGCCTCCTGGGGCAGGGGATATGCCGGCGTGTGCAGGCGGCAAGGCGGCACGCGGCGTGACGTTGAGGCGGCCCCCCCGGCCTCCGCAACCATTATAGCACAGGGAAGGGAGGGCCGGAGTCTCAGGCCTGCAGGGATGGGGATGACCCCCGGCGAACTGCCCCCGGAGGCGGGCCCCGGCGAGACCCGTAGCCCTGCCGAGGCCGGCCCTGACGTTCCACGGAAGGTGATGTCGGTGGAGGGTGGCGTGCCGGCAGGGTGGGACAAGGAGGCTTTCGTACGCGACATGTTCTCCTCCATCGCCCACCGCTACGACCTGCTCAACACCATCCTCACCCTCGGCCGGGACGGGGCCTGGCGGCGGTTCGCCGTGGCGCAGACGGGCCTGGGCCCCGGAGGGCGAGGGCTCGACGTGTGCTGCGGCACCGGCAGGCTGGCGTTCGAGCAGGCCCGGGTGGTGGGCCGCGAAGGCAGCGTCGTGGGGGTGGACTTCTGCGACCGGATGCTTGAGGTGGCGAAGAGGAACCTCAAGAAAACGCCGTTTGAGGGCATCGTCCGCCTTATCAAGGCCGACGCGCTCGACCTCCCCTTTCCCCCGGACACCTTCGACTGCGCCACCATGGGCTTTGGGCTGCGCAACGTGGCCGACATCCGCCGGGCTCTTGCCGAGATGCGACGGGTGGTGAGGCCGGGCGGCACGGTGGTCACCCTCGACCTGGCCACCCCGCGCCGGCCAGGGTTCAGGGAGGTATACCGCCTGTATCTCCGGCGGCTCGTCCCCCTCATAGGACGGCTCGGCGTGGGGCTTCCTGGCCCCTACCGCTACCTGTCCCAGTCGCTTGAGACCTTCCCTGGCCAGGAGGCGCTCCGGGGGCTGTTCGCCGAGGCGGGGCTGGTCGGGGCCCGCTGCATCGGGCTCGCCGGGGGTGTGGTGGCCGTGCACGTGGGGAGGAAAGCGTAAGCCAGACCGGAGGTGGATCGAGGTGGAGCCCGGCCCCTCAAGAGCCGGCCGCCCGGGGGTGATCGGGCCCGGCACGGGCCCAGCCTACTGCCTCTCTTCTATCACCCAGGTGTGGTAGGTGAGCTGCCAGCCTGAGTCGGAGGCCCGGCTGCAGGCCAGGCTGACCGCCAGCCGCTGGCTGGACGGCGACCACAGTGGCCCGGCCAGCACGTCGGTGTAGCTCGCGGCTGCCCAGGGCTGGGGCGCGCCGCCTTCGCAGAGCAGGAACCGCACCGCGGCGCTGGGCGGCTCGCCGGACGCTCCCCCCGTGCCGGGCTGGGGCGCGGGCTCAACCCGGCAGCGCTCCAGCCACCGCCGGCCGTCGGGGGCAAAGGACACGGCCTCGGTGCCGGCGTCGCACTCCAGCATCTCGACCGTCCCGTCCGGGGCCAGGATCCCCAAGCCCGCGAGCGGGCGCCCCGGCTCTTCTATCGAGAAGACCAGGCGGCCGTCGGGCAGCGCCAGGACGGCGTTCCAGTAGGTCCCGTCGGGGTTCTGGCTCAGAAAGCGCAGGCCGCCGGTCTCAAGGTCACAGACCACGATGTCCCCCCGGTACCCTGCCGACCGGTACTCCTGCTCCCCGGCCCGGCTCCGGCTGGCCCGGCTGTTGAAGACTATGGTCCCGGGGCCGGTCCAGGCGGCGGGTTCGGTGAGGAAGTACCCTTCCGGCGTGGGCTCCACCGGCCGCGGCTCGCCGCCTGAGGCGTCGATGACGTAGAGGTCCAGGTCCCACTCCCCCGTGTACCAGTAGAGCAGGTGTGCCCCGTCCGGGGACCAGAGCACGCCGCCGGGAGGGCCGCCGCTCCCGGCTGCCGCCAACAGGGCGCCGGGGTCGCCGCTCTGCGCCGTGGAGGTGACGTAGAGCCCGCCCTCGTTGGCGTAAGCGATGCGCTCGCCCGCGGGGTCGGGCACAAACCACCAGGCGTTCACGTTGAGCGCCCGCCAGGCGCCGCTGTCCACGTCGACCACGATGGGGTTGGTGCCCGTGGCCCCGAGGAGTCGGCGGTCGTCCAGCCAGGACCGGGCCACAAAGTACTTGGGAAGGCCCGCAAGCGCCCGCGCCGAAAACCGGCCCGCTGAGGCGCTGAGCAGGTAGAACGGCTCCCTGCCCCCGGGCGGGGCTTCGGCCCCAGGGCCCGCGGCGGCCTCGTGGTAGAGGCCGATTACCTCTGAACACTCGCCGGCCGGCGACCGGGCGGTGATGGTGAGGTGCATCAGGAGGTCCCCGTCGGGCACGTCCCAGGTGAAGCTCCATAGCTCGCCGCCCTGGGGCCCGGTCCCCCCGGGGATGCGGGCTGCCTCGCCCGCGGGGACAGGCTGCTGCTCCGTCCCGGTAGGCGAGATCCCAAACCCCACCCAGTCGGCGCTCACCGCCTCCACGATGACCCGGAGCCGGCCGGGCTCGACGGTGTAAAACCCGCCCACCCGGGGGTATACGGGCTCGGTCCGAACCGCGATGATCTTCGGCGGGCGCGGCGGCTCCGGGGGTGCGGGGGGCCCGGCCGGGGGAGGGGAGGTCTCGGGGGCACGCCGTGGAGAGCACCCTGGGGCGCACGTCCCCAGCACCGCCAGCGCCAGCCACAGTGCCAGGGCCAGCCTTTGAGCCCGGGCGGCGGCCGGCCTTGAGCCGGGGCGCAGGGCCGGCCGGCCTGAGACCGCCCCCGACAGGGGCTGCGGCCCTCCGGCGCGGCCCTCCCAGTCCTCCGTACCGCGGGCTGGCCGGAATCTTTGGACGGTCATGCTCCCGCCTCCCTCTGCGGCGCTCCCGGCCCGGGCCGCGGCCGGTCCGACCCGGGGCGCCCGCTTACTATTACGACATCCCTGCTAAACCTCCTCTGCCGGGCGGCCACACCAGCTTGGACGCTGAGACGGCGGTAAGGGTTCCGCCGGGATGCCCTCGTCACGGTCGCCGGAAGGAACCGGGGCCCCTCGGCGCGAAGCTGAGGGCTGGGGAGGGGATGGTGGTATGGCGACGCTCAGGCTCTACGCCGAGGTGGGCGGCGACGGCGGCTGCCTCTTGTTCACCTTCGACCCGCCCGGGCTCTTGGCCCGGGGGAACAGCGTTGAGGAGGCCCTGGCGGCGGCTCCCGCCGAGGCCTCGAGGCTGAGGGTGTTTCTGGAGGAGTGCGGGAGCCTGGTCCTGCTGCGGGAGCCCTGGAAGCCGGGTGACACCCCGAGGTTCCAGGTGGAGGAGACGGTGACCCACCCGCGCCGCAAGGTGGCCAACGGAGACACCTGGGCCACGTTCCGGCCGGACCTCGAGCCCCTAAGGCCCGAGGAGGTCGGGCCGTTCCTCACCCTGATGCGCCACATGAGGTCCCGGCTCCTGACTCTCAAGGACCGCATACCTGCCGGGGCATACTCCTTCCGTTCGCTGCCGCACCGGATGACCATCGAGACTCAGCTCCGCCACGTCGCAAGCTGCGAGCGGTGGTATCTGGTAAAGCTCTGGCCCGGCCTGCCCCGCCTCCCCCGCCACCAGCCAGCGGGCGTAGGCCTCCTCCAGCTCGGCGCGCAGCGCCTCGTACCGCTCGCCCAGGCGGCGGAGCTCCTCCCGCTCCGCCGGCGGCGAGGCCAGGCTCTCCTCGAGCCGGCTCCGCTCCCCCTCCAGCTCCTCGATGCGCGCCTCCAGCGCGGCCAGCTCCTCCCGGCGCCGG
>JAIMBG010000005.1 GCA_023511555.1 Acetobacteraceae bacterium
AGGCCTCCCAGCCCTTCTCCACCGCCCAGACGGCGAACGCGTAGTCCAGGGCGATCTCCTTGAGGAATTCGAAGCGTCCCGACGCGCCGCCGTGGCCGGCGTCCATGTTGATCTTCAGCATCACCGGCTTGCCGCTGGTGGTGGCCGGCCGCAGCTTGGCCACCCACTTCTCGGGCTCCCAATAGGTGACGCGCGGGTCGGACAGGCCGCCCGTGGCCAGCACCGCCGGCTCCGGCGGGATGACGGTAACCTCCTCCCGGCGGACCCTGATCAGCGGGTGGGTGCAAAGGGTATGGGTCACCAGGGCGGAGAACTCGCGGCGGTCGACGGCCAGGGCTTTTCCGGCGGGGACCCGGGACCGGTCGGCACAGGCCATAATCAGCGACCCCATCCGGCGCATCTCCTCTTTGAGCAGGCCCGAGGCGTTCTCCAGCGCATCCGACCCCAGGGAGTTGGAGCAGACCAGCTCGGCCAGCCCGTCGGTGTGGTGCGCGGGGGTGAAGACCAGGGGCCGCATCTCCAGGAGGAGGACCCTCAACCCCCTCTGGGCGGCTTGCCAGGCCGCCTCGCAGCCGGCCAGCCCGCCTCCCACCACCACCAGGTCCGGCGGCCCACCTGCTGGCTCCATGCCGCGGCTCACGGCGCCTCCCGCCCCTCCGCTGCGTCCTCCGGGGCAGGCGTCGCGCCCCCGCACCCCGGGCGGGAGCAGGCGTACCGGTAGCCGCGCCCCGCCCGCCGCCTCACCAGGAAGGCGCCGCACCGGGGGCACACGCGCTGAGTGGGTCGCTGCCAGGACACAAACCGGCAGTCGGGGTAGCGGTTGCAGCCCCAGAACCTGCGACCCTTGCGTGAGGCTCGCTCCACGATCTCGCCCTGCCCGCACTGGGGGCACTTCGCCCCGGTGGGCCGGGAAAACGAGCGGGAGTACCTGCACTCGGGGTAGCCGGGGCAGGCCAGGAACCGTCCGAACCGCCCGTGGCGGACCACCAGGCGGCGGCCGCACTGAGGGCAGGCCTCCTCCGTCTCCTCCTCCGGCACCTTCTGCCTTTCGATGGAGTCAGCCTTGAGCAGCAGCGGGGCGAACCCGCGGTAGAACTCGCCCACCACCTGCCTCCAGTCCGCCCGGCCCGCCTCCACCTCGTCCAGCGCCTCCTCCATGTGGGCGGTAAACCCGACGTCCACGATATCGGGGAAGTAGTTCTTGAGCAGGCCTACCACGGTTACGCCCAGCGGGGTGGGGTGGAAGCGCCTGTCCTCCTTGACCACGTACCCCCGCTGCTGGATGGTGTCGATGATGGGGGCGTAGGTGCTGGGGCGGCCGATGCCCCTTTCTTCCAGGGCCTTCACCAGCATGGCCTCGGTGTAGCGGGGCGGCGGCTGGGTGAAGTGCTGGTGGGGCTCAAGGCCCAAGACCTCCAGGGCATCGCCGGCGCTGAGCTCGGGCAGTACGCCGCCCTCCTGGGCCTCTTCCTCGTCGCGGCCCTCGGTGTAGAGCACGGTGAACCCGGGGAACTTTACGCGCGACCCCGTAGCCCTAAAGTGGTGGGGGCCGGCGGTTATCTCCACCGCCATGGTGTCCAAGACCGCCGCCTTCATCTGGCTGGCCAGGAACCTCTCCCAAATCAGCCGATACAGCCGGTACTGGTCCGGGGTGAGAAAGGACCTCACCGACTCGGGGTCAAGGTCCACCGCGGTGGGCCGGATGCACTCGTGGGCCCCCTGGACGCCGGCGCGGGGCTTCTGGGCCTGCCACCTCCGGGCCTGGGCCAAGCCCGCCCCATACCGCTTCTTTATATAGGCGGCCGTCGGGCCCAGGGCAGCGTCCGCCACCCGGGTAGAGTCGGTACGGATGTACGTCACCAGGCCCGTGCGGCCGCGGGCCCCCAGGTCCAACCCCTCATAAAGCTGCTGGGCTACGGCCATGGTCCGGCGGGCGCCCTGCCCCAGCTTGCGTGACGCTTCCTGTTGAAGTGTGCTGGTGGTGAACGGGGGAGGGGGGTGGCGCCGCCGCTCCTTCCGCTCCACCGACTCCACCCGGAAGCTCTGGGCTTCAGCCTCCGCCACCACCGCCCTGGCCTGGGACTCGTCCTTGAGCTCGACCTTCTCTCCTCTTGTCCCCCAGTACTGCGCCTCAAACTCCGGCCCCTGCCCGCGGCGTAGCCGGGCCTCGACGGTCCAGTACTCCTGCCGCTCGAACCCGTTGATCTCCGCTTCGCGATCCACGATGAGCCTGACCGCCACCGACTGCACCCGGCCGGCGCTGAGCCCTCGCCTGACCTTGCGCCACAACAGGGGGGAGAGCTGATACCCCACCACCCGGTCCAGGACCCGCCGGGCCTGCTGAGCGTCGACCAGCCGGCCGTCGATGGACCGGGGCTCGGCCAGGGCCTCCTTGAGCGCCTGCTCAGTGACCTCATGGAACACGATACGGCAGGGCTGGTCCGGATCCAGTCCCAGGAGCTGCGCCAGGTGCCAGGAGATGGCCTCCCCCTCGCGGTCGGGGTCAGTCGCCAGCAGCACCCGCTTCACCCCCCGGGCGGCCTCCCGCAGCTCCTTAATCACCTCGGCCTTGTCCCGAATGACGATGTATTGCGGAGCAAAGCCGTTCTCCACGTCCACCCCGAACCGACTCTTGGGGAGGTCCCTCACGTGCCCCATGGAGGCTTTGACCTGGTACTGGCGGCCCACGAAGCGGCTGATAGTCCGCGCCTTGGCCGGGGATTCGACTATGATGAGGGAGCTGCCGCGTGAAGCCACCCTCCCGCCTCCTTTGGACAGGCCTTGCGCCGGCGCCCGACCGGCGGGCTCAGACCCTCAGGAACACCTGCCCGGGTGCCCTCCTCACCAGCCCGTAAAGCTCAAGGCACGACAGGGCCGCCGCCGCCTCCGCCGCCCCCAGGCCGGATCGGCGCAGGATCTCCTCCAGCTCCGTGCCGCCCGGGCTTACAGCCTCAAGTACCCTCCGTTCCGAGGCCGCGAGCCCTTCTGGAAGAGCCGGTGGGCTCGGCCCCGCCCTTCCGGCGGCCGTCAAGGCCGGCGCCGGGAACCCCGCTGCCCCCAGGACGGCCAGCACGTCCGCCGCCTCCTCCACCAGCCCCGCCCCCTCCCGAAGGAGGGCGTGGCAGCCGCGGCTGAGCCCCCCTATCACCGGCCCGGGAACGGCGAACACCGGCCTCCCCTGCCTACGGGCTTCGGCAGCGGTGGATAGCGCCCCGCTGGAGGCTCCGGCCTCCACCACCACCACGCCGCAGGACATGCCGCTTATGGTGCGGTTGCGGGCCAGAAAGCCCCCCGCCCTGGCGGGGGTGCCGAGCGGCCACTGAGACACCGCCGCCCCACCCCCGTCCACAATCTGGGTCAGGAGCCCGCGGTTCTCCGGAGGGTACGGCACGTCAAGCCCCGACCCCAGCACCGCCACCGTGGCCCCCCCGCCCTCCAGCGCCCCGCGGTGGGCGGCGGCGTCGATGCCCCGCGCCAGCCCGCTCACCACGGCGGCGCCGGCGAGCGCCAGGTCGCGCCCCAGGGCGCGTGCCACTGCACGGCCATACGGGGTAGCCGACCGGGTGCCGACCACCGCCACGCAGGTCAGGGTCGGGCCAGGGAGCCGCCCCCAAACGTAGAGCACGGGAGGTGGGTCGGGGAGCGCCCCAAGCAGCGGCGGGTAGTCCGCATCCGCCCGCCGGACCACCCTGGCCCCCAGGGCCCGGGCCCGCTCGAGCTCCGCGGCGGCGGCTCCCCTGCGCTTCAGTTCCTGCAGCCTATGCCACGCCGGGGCCGGGACGCCGGCAGCCGCGAACTCCCGCTGCCCCGCGCCGTAAGCCGCCTCGGCCGACCCCAGCCGCCGGAGCAGCGCCCAGAACCGCCGGGGGCCTATCCCCGGCACCAGGTGCAGTCCCACCCAGGCCTCAAGCTCGGGAAGAGGCGGCCCGGCCCCGTCGGGGCTCACCGCACCAGCCGCTCCAGCCCCCGCGGGTAGCGGGTCAGGCACTGGGCCCCCGCGGGCGTAACCAGCACCGTATCGGAGTGCCTGAAGCCGCCGACGCCCGGGAGGTAGATCCCCGGCTCCACGCTCACCACCATGCCCGAGGAAAGCACCGTCTCGTCCGACTCGGAGAGGTAGGGCGCCTCGTGAACGTCGAGGCCCATCCCGTGGCCGCTGCGGTGAAGGATGAAGCGGCCGAACCCCGCCTCCTCCAGGGCTCGGCGGCAGGCGCGGTCCACCTCACGGCAGGTGACCCCCGGGCGGATGGCCTGGATCCCTGCCCACTGGGCCCTCTCCATGGCCGCAAAAGCCTCTTGCATCCGCGCGTCCCTGGGCTGGCCCAGAAAGACAGTCCGCTCTACCTCGCAGCAGTACCCCTCCACCACCGCCCCCGCGCCATGCAGCACCACATCGCCCGTCTCCAGCACCCTCCCGCCCGGCAGGGCGTGAGGTAGGGCCGACTTGGGGCCCGAAACCGGCCGCGACCCCACCGACACCACCAGGCCGGGGAACCGCCGGACAGCCTCCAGCAGCATGGCCCGGTCCCCCTCGGCCATGAGCTCCAGTTCGGACACGCCCACCCGGGTGGCGGCCACCGCCACGGCCATGCCGTGGTCGGCCAGCGCGCAGCCGGACCGGATGAGCTCCAGTTCCTGCTGGTCCTTGACCATGCGGGCCTCCTCTACCAGCCCCCGCGTTGGCACCAGCTCGCAGCGCAGGGCGCCGGCCAGCCGGCGGTACCCCTCCCAGGTTACGGCGTCCGCCTCGACGCCCAGGCGACAGCCGGGGCGATTGATGCCCTGTCTGCTGGCGGCGGCGACTACCTCGTCCAGCGCCAGGTCGAAGGGCGACCGCCCCCCGACGCCGCCCAGTCCTTCATCGCCGTAGGGGCGCAGCTCGCACGCAGTGGCCACTGCGCGGGCGTGCTCCAGCTCCAGGGCGGGCAGGACCAGCACCGTGTCGCGGCCCACCAGCAACATCACCGGCCGCGTGTAACTCACGGCCCGGAACCCAGTGAGGTAGGCGACGTTGGAGGGGCTGGACACCAGCATGAAATCGAGCCTCTCCCGCCTCAGCCTTTCCCTCAGCCAGCCCGGCCTATCCATGGCAGTCCCCCTTCAGCTCATCCTGCTCCCCCGGGCCTTGGGGCGCGCCGGCCCGATCCCGCGCCGCCGCTTCTGGACGCAGGCAGCCGTTGAGGGTATACGACCCTGCACCCCCGTTCCCCTTCATCCCCCCCGGCCGCCAAGCTTAATTCTACCTCAGCCCCGCCCACAACTCAACGGGCGCGCGCCGCCTCGCGGGCCTCCGCCGGCACCCACCCCGCGGCGGGGCCCGGCGTGCGCCGCCGGCGCCGGCTGAGCAGGGGACGGGCGGCCGGGGTCGAATAAAGGGGGCGGGGTCCGGTGCCGGGAAGCGCCCGCGGCCAGCGAAGGCGGGCCGACCCCGGCCAGAAGGGCAGCCGGCAACGCGGTGCCCCACCGGGGGCAGGCTCGACCGTCCGCCCCGAGGGGAGGGGGACATGCTGTGCAAGGCGGCTTCGATGCCGTGGCGTTTGCGGGGCAGAAGTTCGAGGAGGGATACAACTGCGCCGAGTCGGTCCTCATGGCGCTCGACCGGGCCTGGGGGCTTGGGGTCGACCCCTCGGCGGGGACGGGGCTGGGCGGCGGCCTGGGCCGTGAGGGCCATGCCTGCGGGGCGCTGACGGGAGGGGTCATCGCCCTGAGCCTCAGCGCCAGAGCCGCTGACCTGTCCCGGAGGGAGGCCAGGCGGCAAACAATAGCCCGGGCTTCCGCCCTGGTCCGCTGGTTTCGCGAGAGGGCTGGGGCTGCCGAGTGCCGGGAGATCGTCGGCTGCGACCTCTCCAGCCCCCAAGGAATGGCCCGGTTCATCCGGGAGGGGCTCAAGCTTAAGGTCTGCAAGCCACTGGTCCAGGCCGTGGTGGAGCGGCTGCTGGAGTCGGAGGGGGGCACGGCCGGCCCGGACGGTTAGAGCCGGGTTCTCCCCAGCCCCCTGTCCAGCTTGGTGAGAGGGTCAGGCTCCAACAGACCGGGGGCCAGGGCGACAAGATGCGCCTCGGCTTGGCGGAGGTGGGCCACGGTGCCCTGGCCGGCCGCCTCTATCTCAATGCCGTATAGCGGACCACCCTCCCGACCGGGGTAGGCGGTCCGATCCAGGGAGAGCAGCCCCACCTCCTGGCCGCCCAGGGAAAGCCGGCGCCGGCAGCGCTGGGCTACCACCTCCAGGACGGGTCTGAGCCGCCCGCAGCGCTCACCGGCGAGGAATTCCTCCAACCGGCAGGCGCCGGGATCAGGCACGCCCGACGCGGCGATCAGCGTGAGGCACCTGGCCAGCGAGCCAGGGGTGAGGTCGGCCTCCCACTCCGGGCGCGTGGCATAGCCGCCCGCGCAGGCCCCCCGGGCCTTGAGGGTGATCCGAGGCCCCGACCCGGCGCGGCGCAGGCGCAGGGCCAGACCGGCGGCGCCGAGCTCACCCCCGACCGTGTCCCAGTAAACGTCCCTTACCTCTTCCTCCTCCAGCGGTCCTAGGGAGAAGGGACCCAGGGTTTCGGCTCGCCTTAGCCTCTCGAAGACCTCCAGCGCCGCCCCCTCCCCGCCCCCCGCCACCAGGAGCTTGAGCTCGCATTCCACCCCCGCCGCTCCACCCCCCCAAGAGGATGGCACCCTTTCCACCCCCCTTTCCGGCACCTTTGAGGGCAGAGGTTCATCGGTCGACGGCAGATCTCCTCCCGCGGCAGGGGGATCCGTTTCCGAATTAAACGGAGGCAAGCCATCGGTTGACATTCGATTCCGCAGGGAGTAAACTTCCGGTGGGAGGCCTGAAAGGAGGTGAAATGGTGAGTCGAGTGGCTGTCTTCGTGGATGGCGCCAACATGTTTTATGCCCAGAAGCAGCTGGGATGGAACCTGGATTTCTTCCGCCTGTTGGACTACTTCTCCCGCGGGCACGAACTGGTGGCCGCCTTCTACTACACCGGCGAGCTCAACCCCGACCCCCAACACGAGGCCTTCCTGAGGGCCCTGACCCACCACGGCTACACGGTGAGGAAGAGGCCGGTAAGGGAGATCCTTGATCAGCAGACGGGAAAGACGGTGAGGAAAGCCAACCTGGACGTTGAGATAGCGATTGACATGCTGCTCACCCAGGACCAGTACGATGTGGCTTACCTCTTCAGCGGCGATGGGGACCTGGAGCGCGTGGTGCGCGAGCTCAGGTCTCGGGGCAAGCGGGTGTATGTCATTGCCAAGTCCGGCATGCTGGCGTTCGAGTTGCTCAACGTCTCCGACCTGCCGCGGCAGTACCTGGACGACCTCAAGGCCCAACTGGAGAGGACCGAACGCCGGCCGGCTGCGCAGGCCGGCACCGGTGCGCCCGCGGGCGCCTGAGACGCTGGCCAGGGCTGCCCAAGGTCACTTCAAGGAGCCCCCGCCCCGGCGCTGCCCTGAGTCGTCGCCGGGGCGGGGACCCGTGCCCTTTTCCTCTGCTTGCGGCCCTCGGCGTCCGCCGCCCGGCGTCCCCGTTGGAGCCGATTGGAATTATCACCCCAGCCGGCAGGAATTTTGGCTTGATGGAAGAACTTTACATTGAGTAGCTCTTTACTGTATTGCTAAGAGGGGAGAGCGTCGTGGGGACTTACCGTATCGTGCCCCTGACCCGGTCTCTGGCCGTGATCCTCCTCTTGCCCGTGTTGTCGCTTCTGCCGCTCGGCCTCGCAGCAGGGCTGCACCCCGCCACCGCCCGCGCCGCCGGATCTGCGGCGCTCACCCCCCCGCCAGCGCCGCCGCCGGTGGCCCTGGTGCTGGACGCCGCGATCCGCCGGTACGGGGTCGCCGGCAGCGACCTACGATTCGCGGGCGGTGCCTGGGCGACCTTTCCATACCTGCAGAAGAGCTTGTGGCACGCCAAGGTGGTGCATCGGACCGACGGGAGGGTGCTGACGGTAGCCCTCACCCCCTCGGGCAAGCCCATCGAGTACGACCTGGTGGCAGCCCAGGAGCAGACGTTGCGCAACCTGGCCCTGGACAGGCTCGACCCGGACCTGAGGCTGGTGACGCGGGCCCTGGCCCCGGACCGCCGCGTCCGTGTGGCGATCTGGCTGAGCAACCCCGACACCCAGTCGGCCACGGCACCGGTCCTGGCCCGCTACCTGGACCTCAGTCTGGCTCCAGGGCGCCGCCCTCTGCCCGACTGCAGCCTCGTCCGCTACCGGGCCTTCTACCAGGACTGCCTCAAGGCCAAAGAGGCGGCTTACCTGGCCAACGCCGCACCGCTCGTGGACTGGCTGGCCTGCCAGGGGCAGCGGGTCACCTACGTCTGCCGCAGCGCCCCGCTGGTCTTCGCCGAGGTGGCCGTCGGGCTCCTCGGCCGGCTGGCCATGCGGCCCGAAGTGGCGGCGGTGTACCCCTCCCGCCAGTACCGGCCGGAGCTGAACACCGCCTCGCCCGCGCTCAAGCCCGACTGGACCTGGTCACTGGGGCTGTCGGGCGAGGGCGTGGCGGTGGCGGTGATCGACGCCGAGCGCATTGACTGGGCCGACCCGTTCCTGGCCAAGGGGCTCACCTTCAGCCCCGCCGGCGCGCCCGGGGCCCATGCTACCGCCGTGGCCGGCGCCATAGCCTGCGCCCACGAGACCTATCGGGGCCTGGCGCCTGGGGTCACGCTCTTGAGCGCCAACGCCGGTTCCTGGAGCGACGAGCATCTGGTGGCGGCGGCCGACTGGGCCCTGGCGGTGGGGGCAGCGGTCTTCGACCTGGGGTTCGGGGCGGACACGGGGCTCAGGCCCCAGGCCCTCGACAGGTTCTTCGACCATCTGGCCCGGGAGCACGGGCGGCTGGCGGTGAAGTCGGCGGGAAACTGCGGCGGGACCGGCGACACCGGCAACGTGACCAGCCCCGGTCTGGGCTACAACCCCGTGACCGTAGGCGGCACCTTCGACAACAACACCGGCCCGTACGCCACCGACGACTCGAGGTACCCGCTCTCCAGCTTCCGGGACCCCCCCTCCACCCACGGCGACCGCAGCGAGCCCGACCTTAGCGCGGTGGCCCAAGGCATCCACACCACCCAAACCCAGGCTGCCTTCGACTCCGGCGGCTCCTGGATAACCCCCCAGTCCACCCCGGCGGCGGGAACCAGCTACGCCGCCGCCCTGGTCAGCGGCGCGGTGGCCCTTTACACCGAGTACCGGCCGTTCCTGGCGTACTGGCCTGAGCTGACCCGGGCGGTGCTTTTGGCTTCGGCCGGCCGCACCACCTACGGGCGTTGCAGTGAGGGGCGGCTGCACGACCAGGAGGGCGCGGGGACGCTGGAGGTGGACGAGGGGATGAGGCTCCTGGCCAGGGACGACTATGCCCTCGTCTCCGGGTACCGGCAGGACTTCCCCCGGGAGTACCCCCTGCAGCTCTCCGCGGGGCAGAGGGTCCGGGTCGCACTGGCCTGGCTCAACGACCCCAACTGGCCGGCTGACCCCTCCGGCCAGAGGCTGACCGCCGACTTCGACCTCACTATCTACGGCCCCACGGGGGAGTATGTGGCCGGTGCCTACACCTGGGACAACAACTGCGAGCTGGTCGAGTTCGTGGCCCCTGCGACAGGGGCCTACCGGACGGTGATAAGCGCCACCCGGCTGGACACCCCGTACGAGCACCTGGGCCTGGCCTGGAGCATCCGCTAGGCAGGTCCCTCACCCGCCGACCAGGCAGCCGTCCATCATGAGCAGCCGGCCGTCGACTGTCACGGTGGGCCGGCAAAACACCAGGTCCACGTGGATGGGGGCGCGGTTCCTGCCCCCGAAGGCGGAGTTGTCACCCAGGGCAAAGTGGCCGGTCCCGTATGCGCCCTCGTCCTCGATGATGCTCCCTACCACCCGGGCCAGGGGGTTCAGCCCCAGCGCGAACTCCGCCACCACGTAGGCCGAGGGGCTGGCGGCCGCCTGAAGCACGGCGCTAAGCCGCCGCGCCTCCTCCCCACCGCGCACCTCCACCGCGCGGCCTCGCCGGACGATCAGACGCACCGGCGCCTGCACCCGCCCCAGGATGGAGGCGCTTCCGTCGCACACCAGCTCGCCCTCGGTGAGCCGCTCCACCGGGGCCGCGAGCACCTCCACATCAGGAACACCCGTGGCCGACCCCGGCGTCCGGGCCAGGCCGGTGCTGGCCGCTGGCGAGCGCCCCCGCAGCGAGAGGCGGACCCGCGTCCCGCCGGGGGCTGTGACCAGGACGTCCCGCGCCCCCCGGAGCGCCCGGGCCACCTCGCGCACCTTCGGCAGCAGCGCGTCGAAGTCGGCCGCCAGCGCGGGAGAGCGCAGCGTGTCCGGGGTGCACTCCGGCATAGACAGCACCCGCGCCCCGCGCTTCCGGGCGCGGCGGACCGCCCGGGTGTGGTAGATGGTGCAGGTGGTGGCGCCCACCACTACCTGCGAGGCGGCCATGGCCAGCGCCACTGGCGCCGGGGGCTCCCCGACCGGGAGTGTCGGGGGCGCCATCGTCACGGAGAGCGCCCGGGCCTCCGCCTCCACGGCGGCCAAGTATAGCGCCGCAGCCACTTCGGGGTCCCGCGCGGTATCGGAAAGCACCAGCACGGTTTCCCCGGGCCGCACCCCGGCACAAACCTGGATGACCCTCCGAGCGCCCGCGGCCAGCGTCAGGCCCTCCACTCCAGCGACCCCCTCCCCCCGCCATGGGCTCCGGGTCCGGTCCCCCGATGCCGGGCAACCGGCCCCTCAGGCCCCGCCCCTCGCGGCACCTACCCCGACACGGCCCGGGACAGGAAGACTCCCACTACCATTCCCAAGACCAGCCCCACGGTGGCCGAGTGTCCCCGCGACAGCCGGCTGGCCGCGGGGATCAACTCGTCAGCCGTCACGTACAGCATGGCCCCCGCGGCCGTCCCCAGGCTCAGGGCCAGGAAAAGCGGCGAAACGGCGGCCAGCGAGGCGCCCCCCAGGGCCCCCAGGGCCTGGGGCAGGCCCGCCAGGGCGCAGGCCGCCGCGATTCGGCCGGCCCCCAGCCCCCCAGCCAGCATGGGCAGCGCCATGGCCAGCCCCTCGGGGACGTTGTGGAGCGCGATGGCGAAGGCCAGCCCCGCCCCCACCAGCTCCCTGTGGGCGTAGCCCGCGCCGATGGCCACGCCCTCGGGGAGGTTGTGCATGGCGACGCCCAGGCCCACGAGGATCCCCGCCCGGACGAAGCCGGGAGCTACAGCCTCGGATCCCTCCGAGGCGTGCAACAGGAACTGGCCGCGGCCCGGATCGGGCCGGCCGGGGCTGTGAAAGTGGAAGTGGGGCAGGTAGAGGTCGGCCAGGAAGAGGAGGCCTACGCCCAGCACAAAGCCGGCCATGCCGGGGACGAGCCCTGCGGCCTCAAACGACTCCGGCATGAGGCTGAAGCCGGTCAGCGCCAGCATCACGCCCGCCGCAAGGCCCAGGAGCACGCTCACCGCGGAGGGCCCCGGCCGGCGGAACACCAGGGCCAAAACGCCCCCCAGGCCGGTCCCCCCTACCCCCGCGATCAGGCCCACCACCGTGGCCAGCACCGCTGCATCCATCGCCGCCCCCCCTTCCGGCGCTCGCTCGTCACCAGATAATGATGATTCGCCGGCGGCGACGGCCTTCCTTCCGGCCCGTCGCCGGGGGCCGGCGGGGCCGCACTCAGCCGAAAAGTCCGGTGGAGAGGTAGCGTTCGCCGGTGTCGGGGAGTATCGTCACGACCAGTTTGCCCCTGTTCTCCGGCCTTGCCGCCAGTTGAACCGCCGCCCAGGCAGCGGCGCCGGACGACACCCCCGCGAGCAGTCCCTCCTCCCTGGCCAGGCGCCGGGCCATCTCCTCGGCCTGTTCCTGCGGGACGCTCACCACCTCGTCAATGAGATCCCGCCTCAGCACCGGCGGGACGAACCCCGCGCCTATTCCCTGGATGCGGTGGGCCCCCGGACGGCCGCCGGAGAGCACCGGCGACTCCGCTGGCTCGACGGCGACGGCCCTGAACCCAGGCTTCCGACGTCTGATGGCGGCCGCCACGCCCGATATCGTGCCCCCGGTGCCCACGCCCGCCACCAGGATGTCGACGCGGCCCCGGGTGTCCCGCCAGATCTCGACCGCCGTGGTCTCTTCGTGGATCCGGGGGTTGGCGGGGTTGCTGAACTGCCGGGTCATGAATGCGCCGGGGATGCCCGCCGCCAGCTCCTCCGCCCTGTTCACTGCACCCGGCATCCCGTCCGCGCCAGGCGTGAGCACCACCTCGGCGCCCAAGGCGCTCAGCAGCTTACGCCGCTCCAGCGACACGGTTTCGGGAAGGGTAAGTATGAGCCGGTAGCCCCTGGCGGCGGCGACGAACGCCAGGGCAATGCCGGTGTTCCCGCTGGTGGCCTCGACCAGAGTGGCCCCCGGCCCCAGGAGGCCCGCCCGTTCCGCGGCGTCCACCATGGCCACCCCGACGCGATCCTTGACGCTGCCGCAAGGGTTGAGCGACTCCAGCTTGGCGGCGACCTCCGCCACGCACCCCCGGGTCACCCGGTTCAGCCGGACCAGGGGGGTGCCGCCGACAAGCTCTGTCACGTCCCGGGCTATCCGCCTCCTCACCGCCACCGCCGCCTACGCCTCCCCCCCCGTCCCGAGGGCCCGGACCTGCTGCTCCAGGGCCTCGATCCGCCTCGCCAACCCCGACAGCGCCTCCACCACCGGATCGGGAAGGCTTCCGTGATCCAGAGTATCGGCCCTCACCCCCTGCCTGGCGGTGATGCGGCCCGGCACACCTACCACCGTACAGTTGTCCGGGACCGGCGAGATCACCACCGCGCCGGCCCCTATCCTGGAGCCGTCACCGACGCGGATGGGGCCCAATACCTTGGCCCCCGCGCCGACCACCACGCCTTTTCCGAGGGTGGGGTGCCGCTTCCCCTTCTCCTTCCCGGTGCCGCCTAAGGTGACCCCCTGGTAGAGGGTGACGTCGTCCCCGACCTCCGCGGTCTCGCCGATGACCACGCCCGCCCCGTGGTCTATGAACACCCTCCGGCCGAGCCTGGCTCCGGGATGGATCTCAATGCCGGTAAGCCACCGGCCCAGATGGGACACCAGCCGGGCCAGCAGGTACAGGCGGGCCCGATACAAACGGTGGGCCACCCGGTGGAGCCATACGGCGTGAAGGCCGGGATAGCAGAGCACCACCTCTATCCAGCTCCGGGCCGCGGGGTCCCTCTCGAAGACGACAGCGATGTCCTCCCGCATGCGCCCCGACATGGCTCAGCCCCCTTCATTTCCGCCGGCCCCCCGCGGGCCCCGGCCGGCCGCCCCTCAATGAGCGACTGGAGCGTCACGGCCTCGAGCGCCGCCTCCATCTGGCGCTGGAGCCGGACCCACGCCGGCCGACTGGGGCAGCTTCCCTGCCTGCGGCACCGACCGCCCGCCGGCCCTTCGCCCGGCACCAGGCACTTTACAGGGGCGATGGGGCCCTCCAGGGCGCGGACCACGCCGGCGACGGTTATCCGGGAGGGGCTCTTAAGCAGCCTGTAGCCGCCGCGAAGCCCCCTGGAGGCCTGAACGTACCCTGACTTCCTCAGTTGGTGGAAGATGAGGCTCAGGTACGGCCGCGATATCCCCTCTCTCTCAGCGACACGGGCCAGCGACACCGGGCCGCCGTCTCGGGACATGACCGCCAGGGCGCACAGCGCCCGGACGCCGTACCTGGCCTTCGTCGACAGCCTCACCAAGATACCTGCCTCTCCAAGGAATAATTATCGTTTTACTTTGAATTCTAGAGACTATCATACCACCTGCCAGCCCGCAAGGCAACCCCGGGCAGGCCCTGCGTGCGCCCGAGGACGCCGGCTCGCACCGCCTACCCCTCTCCGGCCCCGGCCAACCCGCGGTCCAGACACCGGTATTGCAGCGCCTCGGCCAGGTCGCTGGGCCTGAGCTCGCCCTCCCACCCCTCCAAATCGGCTATGGTCCGGGCAACCCGCAGCACCCCGTCGCGGGCCCTGAGACTGAGGCCCAGGCGTTCGAACGCCGCGGCCAGCAGGGCGGCGCCGGTCCGGTCGGGGCGGCAAAACCTCTCCACCAAACTGCCGCTGAGCTCCCCGTTGAGCAGCCCCCCCAGGCCTGCGGCCTCAGACCGCCGAGCCTGCACGCCCCTGGCTCGGGCCACCCTGTCCCTCACCGCCGCGCTGGGCTCGGGGGGAGGGCCTCCCTCCGCCTCGGCCAGGGAGGGTCGGGCTACCTCGAGCTGCAGGTCGAGCCGATCCAGCAAGGGCCCGCCGACCCGACCCAGGTGGCGGCGGACCTGTCCGGGGGTGCAGGCGCAGGGGTGCAGCGGGTCCCCCCGATGGCCGCAGGGGCAGGGGTTCATGGCCGCCACCAGCAGGACCCTCGCCGGCAGTGAGGCTCCGCCCGCGGCCCCTGCCAGGAGTATGCGGCCCTCCTCCAGCGGCCGCCGGAGGGCGGCCAGGGCTGCGGGCTCAAACCCCGACAGCTCATCCAAAAACAGTACGCCCCGGTGGGCCAGGGTCAGCTCCCCCGGGCGCGGCCGGTCCCCTGACCAGCCCCCCACCAGCGCCCGCACCGAGCAGGAGTGGTGGGGAGCCCTGAACGGACGGCGCCGGGGCAGGGCATGGCCTGCAGTCAGCCCTCCCATCGCCCCCCAGATACAGGCCACCTCCAGGGCCTCCGGCGGTGAAAGCGGCGGCAGCAGCCCCACCAGACGGCGGCAGAGCATGGTCTTCCCTACCCCGGGGGGCCCCACCAGCAGGAGGTGGTGCCCTCCGGCCGCAGCCACCTCCACCGCCCGGCGGGCGGCGGAAAGCCCCCTCACCTCAGAGAGGTCCTCCTCCCTGCCCGGCGTCCCTCCACCCCAGGCCGCATCGGCCCAGGGCGGGGCGCCCGATGCCTCCGCCGGCGGCTGCCCGGGGCACGGTTCACCCGGCCAGCCGCCCTCCGGGGGTGCGCCCCCCAGCAGCCGGACCGCCTGGGCCAGGCTTCCCACCGGCTCCAGCTCCAGCCCCTCGGCCAGGCCGGCCTCCGGGGCGCAGGCGGCTGGCAGAACCAGGCGGCGCCCCAGCCGGCCTGCGGCCAGGGCCAGAGCCAGGGCCCCCCGGACCGGCCGGGCCTCGCCCCCCAGCGAGAGGCCGCCCACCGCCATCCGCGGCTCCAAAGACTTTGCGGGCAACCGCCCGCTGGCGGCCAGCACCCCCAGCGCCACCGGAAGGTCCAGGGCCTCCGGCTCCTCTCCCCCTCCCATCGCACTCAGGCTCACGGTCACTCGACGGAGAGGGAAGGGAAACCCCGAGTTGCGCAGGGCTGCCCGGACGCGCTGCCTCAGCCCCCTCGCCGCCGGGGCTCCCAGCCCCACCACGTCGAAGACCGGGACCCCGGCGGACACGTCTACCTCCACGTCCACCGGCCGGCCCTCCACCCCCCACAGTACACAGCCCAGCACCCGGGCCACCCGGCCCCGCCGTCCGACCCCGCCGCCCTCCCCGCCCGCGCCGATGGCCCAGCCCTCCCCCGGAGCGCACGGCTGGCGGATGGCCTGGGGACGCCCCGCAGGCTGACGCCGCGCGCCCTGGGGCCGCCCCGTGTGGCAGCGGCCCCGCGCCTCCCAGTCTAGCCGATGCCGCGGCGCCGGGTCAAACTTCGGTGGACCCCGGTGAGGGCCGCACGGCTCCGTCGGCAGGGGGCCGGGCCTCAGTCCCGCCCTCAGGCGCTGGCGCGCCCGCCCCCCGGCCGCCGGAGCTCAGGGCACGAACGCGACTGCGGCCACCACGCACCCCAGCCGCCGGACCTGGTGATCCACAGACCGCACCAGGTAGCGCTCCAGCGCCAGGCCCCTGAGCGCAAAGCCCTCTCGCAGTCTGGCCACGGCCCCCTTCTCCGCCCGGAAGCGGTCCATCGCCCCCCGATTCTCCATTATGATACCGTACGGGGCCTGGCCCCACCCCACCGCGACCGCTGCCGCTATCACCTCGCCGGGTTTGGAACTGGCGTGGGCGCTCAGCACCACCGGAAGCATCGACCCGGGGGGGAGCTCCACAGATTCCCGCGGCTCCAGCCCCGGGGGCAGTATGCTACTCAGCTTCAGAAGGTTGCAGTTGGCTATGCCCGCCCTGATCAGCGCCGCGTCGAAGGCCGTGAGCTCCGAGTTTCCCTCCCCCGAGCCCGCCACCACAACGAAGCCCTTCATCCCCTCCAGCACCCGCCTCACCTCACCCTCAGTCTATGGCCGGGGGGTGCCTCCGCGCCCGTGGCCGGCCGGCGGCGGCCGCGACCCGCCCGCCCGGGTAACCCATGGCCCGGCCCAGGCCATATACTGAATCGGCAAGCAGGAAGGCGGTGAGGGGCAGTGGAGGCCGTCCTGGGCAGCGTGACGGGGGTGCTGGCGGCCGCACTCCTCTACGCCGCGTTCTTGAGCTGGCAGGGAGACGCCGATATCGTGCTCCAGGTGGAGAACGCCCAGCCGAGGAACCTCACAGTGTCCGACGGGCAGGCGCGGTTCGAGCTGGCCGTCCCCTTGTTCAACCGGGGGAAGCAGGACGGCATGGTGCTGGAGTTCCTGGTTCGGCCGGGGTTCGTCGGCCAGCTCAAAGGGCGGGCGCGCATCAGGGCGGGGGCGGTTTGGGGGGAGGACGATGAAGGCTCCGGCTACTGGAGGGCCGCCCTGCTCAGGCGCCGCGAGGCGCTGCCCGCCCGGGTGTTCCTGGAGGTGCAGCTCCACACCGGGGATCCCGCGCGCGACCGGCTGCCTGCCGCCCTTCCCAGGATACCCCTCGCCATCTACTTCGAGTTCGTGGGGAGGAAGCAGATCGAATGGCGGCTGGCGGAGCTGGTGCTAAACCCTTCGGACTTCGTTGGGGTGGGCGCCGGGACCTGAAGCCCCAGGCCTTCCCCATCCGCACCCGCATACTGACCCCCGACGACGACCTCATCCAGGTGCTGAGGGAGTATGCCGGCCCCCTGCTGGGCCGGGGCAGCGTGGTGGCGGTGTCCGAGACCGCCCTGGCCATACTGCAGGGGCGGTTTGTGCGCCCCGAGCGGGTGCGGCCGGGGCCGCTGGCGCGGTTCTTGGCCCGGTTCGTCAGCCGGACCGGAAGCCTGTCTTCGCCCTTTGCGCTGCAACTCGTCATGCAGGAGCACGGCCGGGCCCGCGTGGCTCTGGCTTTCCTGGTGGGGGTCATAACCCGGCTGCTGCTGGGCCGCTCCGGGGATCTCTACCGCATCGCCGGCCCCCAGGCCTCCCTGGTCGACGACGTCACCGGGACGCTCCCCCCCTACGACAAGCACATCGTGCTGGGCCCCAAGGACCCCCAGAGAGTGGTGGAGGAGATAAGGCGCCGGACCGGGTCTGAGGCGGCGGTCATCGACGCCAACGACCTGGGGGGGGTGAGCATCGTGGCGGCCACCCGCGGGGTGAACCGGGCCCACCTCCGGGAGGTGTTCAGGACCAACCCCTGGGGCAACGGCGACGAGCAGACGCCCATCCTCATCCTCCGCTACTCCACCTCCTCCGCCCCGCCGCCGCGCCTGCGGGGCCTCGCCTCATAGAGGACGGGGCATCACCCCCCGCGCCCGCGAATAAGCATACCCCGTAGCCGGCTGCGGGCCGGAGGGGTAGCTCATGCGGTCGGGCCGTCTGCTGCGGGAGACCGCCATCCTGGCCGCCGCGGGGCTGGGCTGCAAGCTCCTGGGCGGCCTGTCCAAGCTCCCGCTGGCCTGGATGCTGGGGGCGCACGGCATCGGCGTCTTTCAGCTTGCGTTCACCTTCTACGGCCTCACCCTGGCGCTGGCGGTCTCGGGCTTTCCTGTGGCAGCCTCCAAGCTGGTGGCCGAAAGGACGGCCGTGGGCGATTCAGCGGGGGCGCGGGCGGGGTTCAGGCTGGCCTACGCCCTGCTCTTCGCGATAGGGGCCCTGGCCTCGGCCGCTCTCTACTTCGGGGCCCCAGGCGTGGCCGCCCTGCTTCGCAACCCTCACGTTTCGGGGCCGCTTAAGGCCACCGCGCCCGCCGTTCTCCTGGTCGCGCTGGCCGCCGCCTACCGCGGCTACTTCCAGGGCCACCGCCGGCTCATCCCCACCGCCGTCTCCCAGCTCGCCGAGCAGGCGGTCCGCGTCGCCGCCATGCTGGCGCTGGCCTACCTCCTGCGCCCCCGCGGCCTGGTTCCCGCCGTCACCGGCGCCAGCCTGGGCAGCACCCTGGGGGCGCTTGCCGCCCTTCTGGTGGTGGGCTGGCTGTACCACATCGGCGGCCGCCTGGGCGGAGGAACGGACGGCGGGTTCCGCCGGAGAGGGGGCGGAGTACGGTCCCGCCGAACCCCGGGGCGGCGCGGGCGGCTCAGGCCGGTGCCCTGGCACCCCCCGCCGCCGGCGCCTCCTCCCGCCTGGCGGCTGCGGGGGCGCGGGCCGGGGGCCGGGGCGCTGCTCCGGAGCCTGGCCGCAACCGCAGCGCCGGTGTCGGCTGGGAGCGCGGTGCTGCCGGTCACCGAGGCCGCCGTGGCCGTCATCGTGCTGGCCCGGCTCCAGGCGGCGGGCTACACCTCCCTTGGCGCCACCCACCTTTACGGGGAGCTTTACGGCCTGGCCTACTCCCTGGTCACGCTGCCCGCCATAGCCGCGGCCGCCCTGGCGGCGGCGCTGGTCCCCGCCGTGGCCGGGGCGGTGGCGGCCGGAGACCTGCGGCGGGCCGCCACGTACGCCCGTTCTTCGCTGCGGCTCACCGTGGTGGGCTCGCTCCCCGCGGCGCTGGGGATGTATCTTTTGGCCGCGCCACTCTGCGGCCTGCTCTTCGGGGTTAGAGAGGCCGGGGCCGCGCTGGCCCCCCTGGCCCCGGCCGCGCTGCTCATCGCGCTACAGCAGACCACCACCGGCCTGCTGCAGGGCCTGGGCCGCCCCGTGGTGCCGGTCGTGGGGATGGTCCTGGGCGGGCTGGCCAACGCCGCCCTGGCCTACTGGCTCACCGCGATCCCCTCCCTGGGCATCGCCGGCGCGGCCGGCGCGGTGGTGGGGGGGTACGCGGTGGCAGTGGGGGTCAACCTGGCCTGCCTGCTGGGCCGGCCGGGGTTCTGGCCGGCCCTGGGGGACGCGGCGGCGAAACCCTTCATCGCCTGCTGGCTCATGGCCCTGGCGGTGCAGAGGGCGCACCCGGCCCTGGCCCGGACTCTCGGGCAGGGGGTGGGGGTGCTCCTGGCGGTGGTGGTGGGGTCGGCGGTGTACGCCGCCGCGATGCTGGTGATGAGGGGATTCAGCCGCCAGGAGCTGGAGCTGGTCCCCGGGATCGGTGCGGGGCTGGCGAGGCGGTTCGGGAAGAGATAGGGGGAAGCAGGGGCGGCAGCCCCAGCGGCCTGGGATCCCCCACGCCGCCGCGGGCGCCGCCCCGGCTGTGGCTGCCCTTCGGCTATGCCCCCGTTCCGGGCTCCTCGCCCGGCGGCCGGTGGTGCTTCCGGCAGGCCGGGTCGCTTGCGACCTCGTAGCCCCCCAGGGCCATCACCGCCACCAGAAGGCCGTTGAAGAACGCCACCAGGGCCGTCTGGCAGGTCAGCCCCCCCGAGGCCGCCAGCGCAAGGAAGACCACGACCCACGACCAGGCCAGGACGTACAGCCGGATGATCCAGTGGGGAAAGCGCTTCAGCGCGGGCTTGGTTAACTGGACCACCAGCCCCACCGCCGCCGCAGCCCCCGCCTGGGTGCCGAGCGTCTGCAGCGTGAACTCCTCCGGCACGACCTCTCCCCCCCTTCTCCCCCGTGCCCGGACGGCAGGCCCGCCGCCCGGAGAAAGACAGCCACCGGGGTACCCTCCCCCGGTGGTCCGAGGAGAGGATTCGAGACCGCCCCCGAAGGGTCCTTCCGGTATTGGGGGAAAAATCTTCTCTCCCGAACTGCACCCCGTCCCGGGGCGGCGCGCGCCGGGTGGCTGCCCGGGGCCGTTCGCCGAGCGTAACAGTGCTGGGGGCCGTGTAGGCCCCGGTTTCACAGCCGTTGCGGGTGCATGGGGCCGGGTGAAGGGCTGCCTCAGTCGGAGACGTGAGCGGAAGGGTCCCAGACCCAGACACTCTGGTCTGGGAGGAGTGGACGACAGGATAGTAGAAATAGCAAAAAGCAGAAAGTGGATAGGAGGGTTCGACGTTGGGCAACCGCAGAGGCAGTCGTCTTATAACGGGCCTGCTGGCCGGGGGACTCTGCCTCCTGGTTCTCGCCTCCCTGGGGTGCCAGACGGGCGGCGCCGGGGCCTACCGCCCCCGGCGTCCCTGGGAGGCGGCCGGAGTGGGCAGGCTGAGCCAGGACGCCGTGGTGGCGGTCTACACGGGGCCGTCGGACTTCTTGTCTCTGGCCAGCCACCCCGAGGCCCTGGCCTTTGCCGCGCCGGGCCGGGAGCTGAACCACATCTTCGTCTACTTCTGCAACGTCCAGGCGGGCGGCAGGCTCTCGTCCCCGACCTCCGGCCTCGCCGATGCCCGGCTGGCGGGGGCGGCTCGGTGGGCCCAGAGGCGCGGGGTGGAGGTCCACCTGGTGGTGGGCGGGGTGGGGGCCGGCGGGACCAGCCTGGCCTCACCCGAAACCCGCGGAAGGCTCAAAGACGCTATCCTGGAGCTTGCAGCCGCCGCCCCCAGGGGGGTGACCGGAGTCCAGCTCTGCGTAGAGGGGCTCAGGCCGGAGGGTCCGGCCTTCGAGGGTCTCCTGGAGCTGCTGGGCAAGGTGCGCGAGAAGCTGCCCCCCCAAAAGAAGCTGGGGGTCGCCGCCCCCAGGTGGGCCTGGGACGGTAAGGAGTCTGAATGGCAGTGGGGGCAGGCCGCCCTGGGCCGGCTGGGACCGGCCGACTACGTCGTGGTCATGAACCGCGACTGGGGGAAGGCGCTCAGGAAGGCGGAGGACTACAGTTGCCTCACCCGTGACATGGTCGAGGCACTGGCCCTGACCCTGGGGAACCGCCTGGTGGTCGGCATCCCGGCCTGCGCCGCCACGCCCGGCCACGACCCCGCCGTGGAGAACCCTGTAGCCGCGGCCGCGGGGCTTTTGAGGGCCGCCGAGGTGGGCAGGATCGGAGGGGTAGCGGTTCACTGGTACGCCCCCCAGGACGCGGGGGCCCTCTCTCCGGCCGGTTGGGACGCGTTGCGGGCCGTGATCACCCCCCGGGTGACCTTTGCCGCTACCTTCGGCGGTCCGGCAAGCGACTGCGCCACCGGCCTTCAGCCCGCCCCCGACGGAGGCTATGTCCTGGCCGGGTGGACGGATTCCCGTGGCTCGGGCAGCGACGACGCATGGCTCATAAAGACCGACGCCGGGGGGAGGGAGGTCTGGTCACGGACCTTCGGCGGGGCCGGCTCGGACGGGGCCTCCGCCGTGGCGGCGACCAGGGACGGGGGCTGCCTCCTCGCCGGCGGCACCGAATCCTCGGGCTCGGGCGGGAAAGACGCGTGGCTCATCAAGACCGACCCGACGGGGAGAGAGGTCTGGTCCCGCACCTTGGGCGGGGCCGGCAAGGACTGGGCCTACTGCGCCCTGGAGGCACCCGACGGCGGCTACCTCGTGGCCGGCTACACCGAGTCTTCCGGGAACGGGGGGTCCGACGCCTGGCTACTCAGGACCGACCCCGCAGGCAACGAGGTGTGGTCCCGCACCTTCGGAGGCCCTGGCTGGGACTGGCTGAACTGGGTCGAGCCGGCGACCGACGGGGGCTACATCCTGGCCGGCCGCACCGAGTCGTTCGGGGCGGGAGACGGCGACGCTTGGGTCATCAAGATTGACACCGCGGGCAGGGAGGCCTGGTCCCGCACCTTCGGGGGGCCAAGGGACGACCGGGCCTGGTGCGTGCGTCCTCTGGCCGGCGGCGGCTGCATCGTGGCCGGCTGCACCGAGTCGACGGGCGCGGGGGGCGCCGACGCCTGGCTCATCAAGCTGGACTCGTCTGGCAAAGAGGTCTGGTCGCGGACCTTCGGGGGCCCTGAGGACGACGAGGCCAACAGCGTCCAGCCTACGGCGGACGGCGGCTACGTAGTAGCGGGCTACACCCGGTCGTTCGGCGCCGGTGAAGCCGACGCCTGGCTCATCAGCACCGATGTCAACGGCAGGCAGATCTGGTCCCGAACCTTCGGCGGAACCGGGGAGGACAGGGCCTGGGCCGTGCTTGTAGCGGCCGACGGCGGCTTCGTGCTGGCCGGCGAGACCCAGTCCTTCGGGGCTGGCGACGGCGACGCCTGGCTGATCAAGACCGACGCCGCGGGGAGGGTGTTCGAGGGGGAGTGATGGAGGAAGCCTGAAGTTCGTCAGGCCGACAGCCCCCAATGAGCTGGAACGGCGGGCATTCGCCAGCCAGAAATGCAGGAGTTGAGAGGAGGCTGGTGAATCGAGAGATACATCGGGAGGTTGCTACGTTGAGGAACTGTTTTGGGCGGAACCGAGGGACGACGGCGGCTGCGTCCTGGCCGGCTGCACTGATTCCTTCGGGGCCGCTGAGGGCGGCCGGCTCATGAAGACCAACGCCGAAGGAAGTATACCCCGCCCCTGAGCAGAGGCCCTGAACGCACCCGCGCAAGGAGCCACGCAAGGCCGGCTGGGCCAAAGGGAGGCCGGCCGGCCTTGGTATTTGCGACCACTGCCCCCAGGACAGGCCGCCGGCTTCGGCGCCAGCCCCATCTCCAGCAGTACCCGCGACCCCCCCGCGTCTCCCGGCAGGAACCCGCCCCCTGCCCGGCCAATAAGGCCATATATCAGCCGGGCAGACGCCCCGGGGACCTGGCGACGCGGCCTGCGGCCCCTCGCGGCCGCCTGCAGGCAACCCTCCCCCGCCCCGGTCCGTCGCCTGGCGTCATCCAGGACAAGGAGGGATCACCCATGTCCACCGGCGGACCGGCTCAGCTCGAAGCCCGTCTTCTCTCCGCGCTCTCCCCGGACCGCGCCCTGGCTCACACCCGGTGGCTTACCGAGCACACCCCCTACCGCATCTCCGGCGGCGGCCAGGACCGAACCGCGGCCCTCTATGTCCGCGACCGCCTGGCTGAGGCCGGCCTCAGCGCCGAGCTCCAGGAGTTCTACACCTACTGCAGCTTCCCCGAAGCGGCCTCGCTGCACGTGGTGGAGCCCGCGCTCGGGGAGATGGCCTGCCAGCCTTGCTGCCATATCGCCCCCACGCCCGAGGATGGCATCACGGCGGAGCTGGTGGACGCCGGCGGCGGATCCGAGGAGGAGTTGGCCCGGGCCGAGGTCTCCGGCAGGATCGTGCTCTGCGAGGTTTCCTACGCGCCCGCGCCCCCGGAGAAGGCCCGGCTGGCGGTGCATGCCGGCGCCCGGGGCATGGTGCTTATGAACTGGGGACTCCCCGACCAGACGGAGATCCCCATGCGGGCGCTGAAGATGGTCTGGGGCAACCCCACGCCCGTCACCTTCGGGGAGATACCCCAGATCAGCGCGGTGAGCGTAAGCCGCGCCGACGGCGAGCGGCTGAGGCGGCTCTGCGCCCGGGGCCGCACCGTCGTCCAGATGAAAGCCGCCTCCACGCGGGAGTGGCGGCCGGTGGTCCAGCCGGTAGGGCGACTGGAGGGGACCCGCTGGCCCCGCCAGTTCCTTCTGGCCAGCGGCCACCTCGACGCCTGGGAGCCTGGAGTCACCTGCAACGCCACCGGGAACGGCCTCATGCTGGAGCTGGCCAGGGTATTCGGCGCCTTCCGGGAGCACCTCGGCCGCAGCCTGGTCTTCGCGTTCTGGAACGGCCACGAGGTCGCCGAGGCAGCGGGGTCCACCTGGTTCGTCGACCGCATGTGGGACGAGGTGAGCCAGAACTGCGTCGCCTACCTCAACATCGACTCCCCGGGGCTGCGTGGGGTAGAGCACCACGCGGCGGCCAGCACCCTTGAGCTGGCAGACTTCCACCAGGCCGTGGAGCGGGACGTGCTCGGCTCCGCCGGCCCGCGCCAGCCGCTGGGCCGCATCGGGGACCAGTCCTTCTTCGGCGTGGGCGTTCCCGCCCTGGCGGGCAGGTCGCCCTTTCCCGCCTCAGAGCTCAAGCGGACGCACGGCGCCGTGTTCGGCTGGTGGAACCACACTGCGGCCGACACCCTGGACAAGGTGGACGAGGCGGCGTTCTCCCGTGAGCTGCGCGTATACGCCGCCTACATCTTCCGGCTGCTCACCTCCCCTGTGCTCCCCTTCTCCTTCGTGGGCTACGCCCGCCACCTCCGCGAGGCCCTGGCCGGGTACGCCGCGGGATCCCCGGCGGAGCTCAACCTTGAGCCCCTGG
The DNA here is from genome assembly GCA_023511555.1 of Acetobacteraceae bacterium. GTDB lineage: Bacteria > Bacillota > Sulfobacillia > JAIMBG01 > JAIMBG01 > JAIMBG01. The sequence goes on from JAIMBG010000005.1 coordinate 24,211, forward strand.
CCGCCCTGGCCGGGGAGCTGGAGAGAAAGGCGGCTTCGCTCGAGGCGCTGCGCCGCAGCCTCGATGGCGAGGTAGCCAACTCCGGCGCCGGCCCCGGGGAGGAGCGGGTGGATGAGGTGAACCGCTGCCTGATGAGGCTGAGCCGCGTCCTGGGGCACGCGACCTACACCGTCGCGGGGCGCTATGGCCAGGACAGCTACGGGCTCAGCGTCCTTTCGCGGCCGATCCCGGGGCTGGCGGCCGCGCCCGCCATGGCCTCGATGAAGCGGGGGACGGACGCCGCCGAGACGCTGCTCACCGACCTCCTGCGGCAGCGCAACCGCATCGCCGACGCCCTGCGGGACGCGGTCGAGGCCGCCGACCGGTGCCTCCGGGCAGCGCAGCGCGGTACTGCTTGACGTTGGCGGGACCGCTTACCAACTGCAGCCGGCCACGGCCGTGATCGCCGCCAGGAGTCGACAGAAGCCATAGACTGCTGACAGGACCTACAGTCCCAGGTAGGCCCGGCGAACCTGGGGATGGCCGAGGAGCTCCTCCGATCCTCCCTCCAGCACCACGCGGCCCTGGCTCAGCACGTAGCCGCGGCGGGCCAGCGAGAGAGCCCGGGCCACGTGCTGCTCGGCGAGCAGAAGCCCCACCCCCGACGGGCCTACCTCGGCAAGGCACCGGTAGATGCGGGCCAGCACCAGGGGAGCCAGCCCGAAGGAAGGCTCGTCCAACAGCAGCAGCCGAGGCTCGCCGACCAGCCCCCGGGCGATGGCCAGCATCCTCTGCTCCCCGCCGGACAGCGTCCCTGCCAGGGCGCGGCGCCGGCGGCCCAACACCGGGAACAGCTCCATCACCCGGTCGAGGTTGCGCCTCCGGTGGGCTCGGGCCCGCGGCGCCATGGCCCCCAGCTCCAGGTTCTCCTGGACGGTCATGAAGGGAAAGACGGGGTGGCCCTCGGGGACATAGCCCAGCCCCATCTCCAGCCGGCGATGGGGAGGGAGGCCGTCGAGCCGTTGGCCCTCAAAGCTGATGGTGCCGCCGATAAGCGGCACTAGCCCGGCCACGGCGCGGAGCAGGGTGCTCTTCCCCGCGCCGTTGGAGCCCACCAGCGCCACAGTCTCCCCCGTGCCCACCCTGAGGCTCACGCCGCAAACGACCTCCACCGGGCCGTAGCCGGCCCTGAGCAGCTCAACCTCCAGCATAGGCCTCACCCAGGTAGGTCCGGATCACCGCCTGGTCCCGCCCCACCCGGGCGGGCGGACCCTCGCAGAGCTTGCACCCGCTGTCCAGCACCACCAGCCGGTCACACATGGCCATCACCGCCTCCATCACGTGCTCCACCAGGACCAGCGTGAGCCCGTCCTGGCGCAGCTCCAGGAGAAGGCCCATGGCGTCCTTCACCTCGCGTGGGGTGAGCCCCGCCATGAGCTCGTCGAGCAGGAGCAGCCGGGGGCCGGTGGCGAGCGCCCGGGCCAGCTCCAGGCGCTTTCTGTCGGCGGCACAGAGCTCGCCGGCAGTGGCGCCGGCGGCATCGGCCAGGCCCACCCTCTGCAGGCAGGCGTGGGCGGCTTCCCGGGCCTGGCGCACGGCCAGGGGGCCCAGCCGGGCGAACGCCCCCACCATCACGTTCTCGAGCACGCTGAGCGAGGCGAGAGGTCGGGGGTACTGGAAGGTGCGGGCCAACCCCAGCCGGCAGACGCGGTGGGCCGGCCAGCCAGTGATGTCGCTGCCCAGGAAGGTGACCCGCCCCCGGGTGGGGCGGGTCCCGCCGGCAAGCAGGGCCAGCAGCGTGGACTTCCCCGCCCCGTTGGGCCCGATGATGCCCACGACCTCCCCCTGCGCCACACGGAGACTTACGCCCTTGAGCGCCTGGACCGCGCCGTAGCTCTTATGCAGCTCACGGCCTTCCAGCACCCGCCTCACCCCCTGCCGCCCGCCTGCGGGCGGCGAGAAGCCCGCAAAACCCCTGGGGCACGAGCAGGACCGTCAACACCAGCAGAAGCCCATAGGCCAGGCCGTGGGCCCGGCCCAGCAGGACCCTCATGGCTTCGGCAACCAGCACCACCCCGCCCGCCCCGGCGGGGGGGCCCCAGAGAGCCCCCCAGCCGCCCAGCAGCGCCCCCAGCGCGGCGGGTATGGAGACGTCCGCCAGGGAAAAGACGCTGCCGGGGTCAATGTAGGAGGTCTGGGCGCAGAACAGGGCCCCAGCCAGCCCGCAAAGGCCGCCGCTCAGGGAGAGCGCCCACAGCTTGCTCTTCAGCGCCGGCACCCCCGCCGCCTCCGCGGCGTCCTCGTCCTCTCTAAGGGCCCTGAGCCGGTAGCCCAGCCGGGCGCCGCGCACCAGGGCGGAGGTCAGGGTGGCGAGCCCGAACAGCGCCAGCCCCAGCGCGCAGGCCGCCCGCTGGCCGCCGGAGAGCGGCGGCAGCAGGATGCCGACTGCCCCTCCCGTGATCCCCCGCAGATTCAGGGCGCACAGCCGCACCACCTCGGCCGCAGCCAGGGTGCTGAGAACGAAGTAGGCCCCGCGGAGGCGGAAGCACAGCCAGCCCACGGGTAGGGCCAGGACCGCCCCCGCCAGCCCGGCCAGCGCCGTCCCGGCTGCAGCTCCCAGTCCGTTGGTCCAGGCCAGGGCGGCTGCGTACGCGCCTGCCCCAAAGAACGCGGCGTGGCCCAGGGAGAACTGCCCGGCATACCCGCCCACCAGGTTCCAGGCCTGGCTCATCGCCGCCCAGAGCCAGAAGGTGGCGAACAGGTGGCTCAGGTAGGGCGAAGGTGAAACCAGGGGCAGCACCGCTAGCGCCGCCCCCAGGGCGAGACCTGCCGCGCCCAGGGCCTTCGAGGCCAGTGCGCCGGCGCGTCTTCCCGTCATAGCCGTCCAGGGCGGCGGCCCCCGCCGCGCTGCTGGGTGCGCGCCGACCCCCCTTTCCCTCTCCCCCAACGGCCTCACCCCCTCCACGAACCTCTGCTGCCACGCCGTCCCTTCCTCTGCCTCCCCCGCCGCTGAACCTTCCCGCCTCCGCCCCAGGGCGGCCCCGTCGGCGGGGCTACACCCGGGAACGCCCCACCAGACCCGAGGGCCTCAGCACCAGGACCAGGAGGAAAGCCAGGAGACCTATGGCGTCCTTCCAGGCCGCAGACAGGTAGACCGCCCCCAGGCTCTCCGCCGCCCCCAGCAGCAACCCCCCCAGGGCCGCCCCCACGCAGCTCCCCATGCCGCCCAGCACGACCACCACGAAGGCTTTGCCGGTGAGCAGCCCCCCGATGCCGGGGTGGAGGTAGTAGACCGGAAGCAGGAGGCAGCCGGCGGCTCCCGCCAGCGCAGTCCCCAGTCCGAAGGTCAGGGACGAGACCCGGCCGGTGTCTATCCCTGCTGCCAGCGCCGCCTCCCGGTGCTGAGCCGTCGCCCTTATCGATCGGCCGGCGGCGGTAAGAAACAGCCAGGCCCACACCCCCAAAGTAAAGACACAGGCCAGGGCAAACGCCAGGAGGTACGGGACGCTTACCCGCAGCGGCCCGGCCTTCAACACCAGGTCGCTGTATGCGGTGTACACCGCCAGGTAGTCGCCGGAGAAGATGAGGAGGGCGGCGTTGGACAGCACCAGGCCCAGACCCAGCGTCAAGAGCACCTGGCTCTGCTCCCGGGACCGCTCCAGCGGCCGGACCACCAGGCGGTACAGCCCCCTTCCCGCCCAAAACAGGGGCGGAAGGCAGATCAGGGCGGAGAGGCAGGGGTCGACCCCCGCCACGGTGAACAGGCCCCACCCCAGGTACATCCCCACCATCACCAGTTCCCCGTGACAGAGGTTGATGAACCTCATCACCCCGAACACCAGGGCCATGCCGGTTCCGACCAGGGCGTACACCCCGCCTACCAGCACCCCGTTTATGAGGGCCTCAGTGAAGACCAGCGTCGCCTGCAGCTTCCCCACCCCCCAAAGGGTCCCTTGGCCCCCTCCGGTTCACCCGGCCAGCCCCCGCTGTGCGCGGGCCACGATCTCCAGGGCGCGCTCTTCCAAATCGGCGATGTCGTAGAGGCGCTTTTGGACGCGCCTTAAGATCTCGGCCGCTGGATCGCCCCTGGCGGCTTTGAAGAACAGGGCCCGGACCACCGACCAGCTCTGGGCCAGGGGCTCGAGCACCCGGCCGGCCTCGACCAGCCCTGGAAGCCTAAGGGTCTCACCGGCGTAGACGAGGAACTGACTGTGCCAGGCGCGCTTCTCACCAACGGCCATAGTCTGGTTATACAAGGCATCCAGACGGCCCGCCGGAGGGGGTGCCTCGACGAGCCTTCGGGCAAACCCCCGGATTCCCGAAAGCCCCACTCCCAGGCGCACCGCTCCCCAGCGCTCCAGCGACGCCCGCATCAGCCGGCTGAGCGCGGGAGGCCTCGGCCCCACCATGGCCCTCAGGTTCCGGTCCAGGGCCCGGGCCACGAGCGAGGCCAGTCCGGGCGCCGGGCCAGAGGGGGGGTCGATCTCTATCCACTTGTTGTCCGGGCGGTACCCGTCGCCTCCCCCGGCCCGGGCCTCCGCCAGGACCGAAAAGGGGAGTGGCCCTCGGTACTGGAACAGCCCATCGGCCACGTAGACCTCGCGGCTTGCAGGATCATAGCCGTTCACGATGAGGAAGTGGAGGCTGTGCCTTATCGCGTACCCCGAGGAGTGGGGCAGGTAGAAGGGATCGACCAACACCACCGCCGGAAGCTGCCGATCCAGCAGAGCCTTCACCCCTCTCCAGGCCCGCTCTGGGTTCCGGGTGGCCCTCACTCTGAGCTTCACCCCGTGCTCCGCCCAGAAGTCCTCCTCCGGCCGCCTCCAGGAGGAAAGCAGCAGGTCGGCCCCCTCGGCCTCCGGGATGCAGTAGTGGAAAAAGGCCCAGTCTTTGCCATACAGCAGACACAGCGGCTCCAGCCCCAGGTACTTCAGCACCGCGGCTACGCACTCGGTCTCGCAGGACAGGTAGTCACTGGTGTACGGCACCACGTCTCTCAGGCTGGGACGGGACAAGGGACCACCCCCCTGGACGGACCGGCCGGGCACCCGGGGGGGCAGCACGGGTCCGGTCTCGGATCCAGCCCCCCGAGGGGCCGTCCCCGCCGGCTCAGGCTCCCGACTGCGCGTCCCCGGGGAGGCCGGATGAGCGTCAGGGCCAGGACGTGCATCAGTATGTTCTCGGGAAGCACCAGGGCGATCAGCGCCCGGTCAGGGTCCAGCACGATGAACTGCACCCACAGGCGGGGCTGGATGCCGGGCACCTGTCTCCCCGGGGCGTGGCAGTGGGTCGCAGCGTAAGCCGCCAGCTCCCCGAACTGGGGCTCAGGCAGTATCCAGCGGGTGAGACCCAGAGTCCTCGAAGCCTCCGGTCCTGCGTCGAAGCGCAGCCAGACCTGCTCCTTGTAGCTACCCATTTCCGAGGCGCCCAACACCGCCAGGGCACAGTACCGGCCAGGGGGCACCTCCAACCGCTGGCCGTCGCACCTGGTGTTGTCCGGCTCCCCGTCGCAGAACGCGGGCAGCCATAGGGGCACGCCCCCCACGACCAACGGCCGGGGGAGCGAACCAAGTTCCTCAGCGGGGAAAGAGCTGTGGCCCAGGGCAGCGAACGGCCGCCGGTCAAAGGAGGCGCAGGCGTGGTTAAGGAATGGACGTAGATCCACCCCCAGGTAGCGGCCTCGGCTGAAGCAGCCCGCCCCATCATCCGGCAAGCTCCAACCCTGAGTGGCCCTATGCCCTGCTGGCACTGCCCCACTCCCCCTTCCTCCTGGCAGGCCGTCCCCCGTCAGCGGCCGGCCTCCCTCAGCTCCCGGGCCGCTAGCTGTACTAGCCCCAACGCCCTCTCCTCCGTGTCGGCGATGTCCAGCAGGCGTCCCTCGATACGCCCCTGGATGTCTGAGACCTGCTGGGCGTGGGCCGCCTTGAAGATCAGGTTCCTCACCACCATCCAGCCCTGGGCCAGGGGCGCCAGCACCCGGCCCGCCTCGACCAGCGGGCTCAGCCCCAGCTCCTTCCCGGCGTAGGCCAGGAACTGCGAGTGCCACATGCGCTTTTCGCAGAACGCCACCAACTGGTTGAACAGGGACATCAGCACCTTCTGGCTAGGCAGGGGGCAGCCCCCCATCATGCGCGCGAAGGCCCTGAGGCCGCCGAGGCCGGCCCCCACCAGGCGTGCCCGCCGCCGGTCCAGGGGCTCCCGCACCGCCCTTGTCAGCGCCGGGGGGCGGGAGCCCAGCATGGCCCGAAGGTTGCGTCGGAGCGCACCTGCCACCAGGGCCCTGAGGTCGGGGCGGGGGCCGGTGGCAGGCTCGATCTCCAGCCACTTGTTGGCCGGGTCGCAGCCATCCCCCGCCCGGCCCCGCACCTCGGCCAGGACAGAGTAAGGGAGGGCGCCCACGAAGTTGAACAGCCCGTCGGCCACGTACACCTCCCGCTTCTCCGGGTCGTAGCCGTTTACGATGAGGAAGTGGAGCGAGTGCCGTACGCCGTACCCCGAGGCCTGGGGAAGGTAGTAGGTGTTGGCCAGGACCACCGCCGGCCGCCCGCGGTCGAGGAGGTTCTGCACCCCCTTCCATGCCCGCCGGGCATCCCGGGTGCGCCTTACCTTGAGCCGGATGCCGTGCTCCGCCCTGAAGTCCTCGTCTGGCTTCCTCCAGGAGGCCAGCACGAAGTGCTCGCCGTCGGGCCCCGGCGCCTGCCAGTGGTAGAACGCCCAGTCCTTGCCGTAAAGCAGTTCCAGCGGGCCCTGGCCCAGGTGCTGGAGCACCCCGGCGACGCACTGGGTCTCGCAGGAGATGTAGTCGCTTATGTAGGGGGCGACCCGCCTCAGGTCCTCGCCGGGCATGGTGTCACCTCCGGGGAGGCGCGCCCTGGGCAGCGGGACGGGCAGGGCCCGGGCGCCCGGGGCGGCACGATGAGGGTTAGCGCCAGGAAGTGAAGGAAGATGTTGTTGGGGAACACCACCGCCCTCAACCTCCGCGCCGGATCCACCACCAGGAGTTTGAGCCACAGGCTGGCCTGCTGGCCAACCACCTGCGTCCCCGGCCCGTGGACGTGGGTCACGGTATAGGCCTGAGCCTCCCCGAACCTCGGCCTCCTGTCTGTCCAGCGGGTGAGAGCCAGCTCCCGGGCCTGCTCCGCCCCGCCCTCAAAGCGCAGGCGCATCTCCTCGACATAGCTTCCCATCTCCGCCACCCCGAGCAGTGCCAGGGCGCAGTAGCGGCCTGGGGGGACGCCCACCTTCTGCCCCTCGCACATCAGGTTGTCGGGCCTTCCCGGCAGGAACGGCGGAAGCCGCAGAGGGACCCCGTCCGCGATGAATGGCCGCGGGAGCGCCGCAAGCTCCTCGGCGGGAAAGGAGCAGAACCCCAGCGAGGCAAAGGTGTCCTGGTCAAAGGAGGCGCAACTGTGGTTGAGGTACGGGCTGAGATCCACCTCCCGGTACCTTCCCTGCCCCCAGGCCTCTTGCCTTGCGACCCGACCCGCCCTCACCGCCCCCACCCCCAGGCCCAGCCCCGACGGTCACCGCCCGGCCGGACGCTCCGACCAGGCCGGCACCGGGAACACGTATTCCTTTGAGGCGTATTCCCTCGGCCACACGGTCTCCAGCCTCCCACCCTGCCACTGCCCCAGCACCGTCCCGGCCCGGTTGACGAGGACGACCGCGCCGGGGAAAACTCCCCGCTCCACGGCCGCGGCGAGCTCTCTGTCTATCGGTGAAAAATCCATACCGGGTGTCACTCGACCGCAGGCTCAAGAAAAGTCAGGTCTCGGTTGACCGTATCAAGCCGGACACGGGCGCCTATGGGAAGGGCGAAATTATCTCCGCCGTGTCCGGCGGGCAGCCCAAATCCCACCGGGTACGCGTAGTCAGCAAAGATGTCGGTGAGGACCGACATCAGCAGGGCAGGGTCGTTGCTGTCCCCGAAGCAGCCGCCCATCTCGCCGAATACCACCCCGGCCACGTCGTCCAGTTTGCCCGCGTGCTTCAGCTGGGTCAACATGCGATCCACACGATACGGCTTTTCTCCCACGTCTTCAAGAAAGAGGATCGCGCCGCTGGTCTCCACGGCAAAAGCGGTCCCCAACGTGGCAACCAACAGGGATAAGCATCCGCCGACCAGCTGGCCTTCAGCGACCCCTTCACGGAGGGCGGTTGGGACGGGAAGGGAAGGTTCGCCGCGTCCTGTCGTCAAGAGATTCAGCAGGTGCGCCAGCGGGCGCGCGGAAAACCCCTTGGCGAACTCACCGGCCACCACCGGGCCGTGAAAGCAGACAAGGCCGGCACGCTGGAAGAAAGCGTTCAGCAGCAGGGTGACGTCACTAAACCCGAGAAATACCTTGGGGGTCCGGGCGAGCTGCGAGAAATCGAGCAGCGGCAGTAAGCGGCCTGAACCGTAACCGGCGCGGGAGCAAAAAATGCCGCGGACTGCAGGATCGTGGAACATGTCCATCAGCTCGGCGGCTCGTTCGCGGTCGGTCCCGGCAAGAAAGCGATGCCGGTTGAGCGCGCGGGCCCCCACCCGCACGCGAAACCCGAGGCGCTCGATGGCCTCGCAGCCGCGTCGCAGCGGCTCCGCTTCTACCGCAGCTGCGGGGGAGACGACCCCGGGCGCGTCCCCCGGGCGGGGGGGGGGGGGTTTCCGGGGGGGCGTCATGTCCTACGCGGCCCCGAAGAACCGTTTCTTATCGGCCGCCACCCGCGCCTCATACTCCCGCTCGAGCAGGGCGCTGGGGACGTACAGCGGCTCAATGCGCCGGCGGAGTTCCCAGACTTGTTCACAGGCAGTCACCAAGCGGGAGAGCTGCTCGGGGAACAGGCCCTGGAAACCGTCGGACTTCGCGATCAGCGGGTTGGGATGCGCCTCGACGAGCACGACCGAGGCCCCGGCCATGATCCCGGCCAGGGTCATGGGGTGGACCAAGTCGCGAATGCCGGTGCCGTGCGAGGCGTCAATGGCGACCGGGAGGCAGGACAGCTGGTAGTAAAAGGCGGCGATGCCGCCAAGGTCCAGCGTGTTGCGCGTATAGCGGTTCGGGCTCACGATGCCACGTTCACAGAGAATGACATTCTCTTTGCCCCCGGCCATCACCCGCTCGACCCATAAGAGGTAGGCCTCAACGTCGAGCGAGTTGCCGCGTTTGTGGATCACGGGGAGCGGCGTCTCACGCAGGCGGTTGAGCAGCGCCTGATTTTTCGAGTTCGGCTCGCCCACCTGCAGGCAATCGACCCCCATGTCCTCGTAGGC
>JAIMBG010000165.1 GCA_023511555.1 Acetobacteraceae bacterium
TTCTAGAGCGAGCCCTCTCTTCCCTCTCTTTCAGAGGGACCTGTCCTATCCCGCCCCCCGATAAATTTTACTCACATAGGGCAGGGGGTGTGAGTCAAGAGGTTCGTGGCGAACGACTGTTCGGGCTCGCTCCTGGGGTTTGGGGACCGGTCAGGGTGGGCAGCCTGCGGGCTCACGGGGCCGGGGCGGGCCCCGTCATCGCCGGGTGCAAATGACGAGGCGCCGGAACGAATTGAGCCGCCCTCCAAACAAGAGGTGTCGAGCTCCCATGCTGGAAGGGGAAAGTGAGACACATCTACGGCCTCAAGGGCCGGGACCGGCCCATCCGGGGCACAGCCCAGGTGCAACTGCGGGGTGCTGCTCCGGGAGCTGGGTCACACCCTACGATGCGGCCTCCCTCGCCCCCTTCGCCACCACGTCCAGCACCCCCTGGTTGACCAGGTCCCCCAGGGCCTCCAGGAGGCGCGGCACCACCACCTCCAGGACAACAAACCCATGGCGGGCAGCGAACTCCGAGGCCACCTCCCCCGCGGTCCGGCTCCCGTCACACAGCGCCACCAGCTCGGCCAGGGCGGGGGACAAGCGCTGCGGCTGGTTAAGCCGCCGGTTGAAGGCTACTGTGGTAGGCCTCCGCGGCAGGGCGTCGGAGCGGCGGGGGTCGGCCGCCGGGCTCAACCCATCCAGGGCGGTGACGTCGAAGTCGAAGGTCGCTACGGGGCATGACGGCGAGACCGCGACCACATCCCCCGGCCGCAGGGGCACAAGCCCGGCCGGCGGCTGCCAGTCCGGCGGGACCGAGGCCATGGTGGTGCAAAGGACGTAGAATCGAACGGCGTCCCGGATAGCCGTCGCCGCCTCCGCGGGCACTCCTCGGGACCTCAATTCGCCCCGCAGGAAGGCGTCCAGAACAGCCCCCAGCCTGGACGCGGCAGCCGCGTCTACGTCCACCTCCCGAGCCACCAGGTAGAGGTCTACCACGCGGCGGAGGCACCTCAAGAGCCGCACGAACAGACGGAACGGATCCTCGGGCACCGCCCCCGGCCGGGCGGTCAAGAGCGCCACGGCGGCGCGCACCGCGGGGTTGAAGTAGACATAAAGGGGGGTGGTCCAGGCGGCTGCCCGCCGCACTTCTCCAGCGCTGAAGGTGGAGCTCCTCTCCACCAGGTGGGGCGCTTCCCTCTGAAACTCCAGCCCATAGCGTCCCGGGTCCGTCCAGAACTCGGAACCGGGGAGCACCTGGAGGGGGTGGGGCTGAACCTTGTCCGGCAAGAGCGACATAGCGTAGCGGATGGACTCCAGATAGCCCCGATAGGTGTCGCCCGGCAGTCCGTAAATGAGGTCGATGTAAAGCTTGAGGCGGCCCGCGCTGGCGCGGAGGGCCCGCACCCCACGCTCAAGCGCCGCCTTTCGCCACCGCCGGCCGATCTGCTCCAGCGCCGCCGGAGTAGTGGACTGCAGGCCGAAGGCCACGTAGCCGTCGCGCAGCCTACCCAGAAGGCCCAGAGTCTCTTCGTCCAGCTTGTCAGGGATCATTTCGAAGTCGAAGATGATGCCGTTAGGGTTTTCGTCGGCCAGCAGCCGCAGGACGCGCTTGAAGCGGCCCAGGTCGAGGTTGCAGACCGAATCTGAGAAGAACACCCGGCGGAGGTTCGAGCTTTTCAGGATCAGGCGAAGCTCGGCCTCCACGCGCTCCAGGGGGAAATACCGCACCCGGCGGTGCTTGCCCCAGAAACAGTAACGGCAGCCGAAGGGGCAGCCGCGGTAGGTCTCCAGAGCGAACAGATAGGGGCCGACCCGATCCACGTCCAGGACGCCAGCCAAGAACGGCGAGGGAAGGCTGCCCAGGTCCTCGATGAGCGGCCGCGGCGGGTTGACCGCGGGGCCTCCGCCTGAACGGTAGGCGAGGCCCCGGACCCCGGCGTAGCCGTCCCCCTCCCCAGCCTTCTGGAGACAAGCCAGCAGTTCGGCCAGGGTAAGCTCGCCTTCGCCCGCCACCACGAAGTCCACGGAGGGGTGAGCAGACAGGAGCTCGCGCGACCACCCGGCCACCTCGGGGCCCCCCAGCACCACCGCCGCCCCTGGGGCCAACGCCTTGAGACGTCGGGCCGCCTCCAGAACCAGCCCGGCGTTCCACACATAGGTGGAGAACCCCACCACGTCGTAACCCAGGGTGCCCAGGGCATCGGCCACCTCAGCCGCTGGGGCGTCGACCAAGAACCCTACGATCTCCACGGACACGCCGGAGAGCGATGGGGTAGCGTCACAGTATGCTTTCAAGGTGGCCGGGGCTAGACCCACGGGAGAGTATGGATAGATCCCCACCAACCCCACCCGCATGGCATCACCGGGCCCCGGGAGGGACCCCGGCGGGGCAGGGGCCGCACCGCGTGCCGGGAGCTGCGGGACTGGCCGCGGCCCCGGCGCCCTCGGCCCTTGCAGGCCCGCCATCCCCGCCCCCCGCTGCGGCGGGCGCCCCCCCTGGGGACGCCGCCTCCCCGGTGTACTCGGCCAGCGCCGCGAGCGGATGTATGATCCTCAGCTCCTCGAAGCGGCGCAGGATATCGACCACTACAGACAGCGCCTCCGGAGCCTCCAGGTCGAAGAGGCGGGCAACCACGGCGGCTATCTCTTCAATGGTGTGGTCCCCGTTGCAGCGCAGGAGAACCTCGTACTGAAGCGCGGTGAGGCGCAGGCAGTTGCGAAAGAGGTCCATGCGGGGCACGCCGGGCGGCAGATCGGGGTTGTAGTAGAACCCCCGGTCCCCCGTCCAGCCAAAGCATACCTCCTTGCGCTTGCGCGGCAGGGCGTTCCTCTCCAGCCGCCGCTGCAGCTCCACGTCCTCCGTGGGGTCGGCCACCGACCGGAAGGCCAGGTTGAACAGGGCCAGGTACTTTATGATTTCGCCTTTGTCCAGGTGACGCGTAGAGGACAGCGGCTCCTCGACGAAGTCAAAGCGATACCAGTCGGAGGGCTGCTCGACCTTGAACTGGATGCCATGCTTTTCAGGACAGGCCCAAAACTCAGTACCCGGGGTGGGGTGGAAGATGAAGAACTGGGTGATAGTGGGGTCGGTGGCCCTCAGAAACCGAGCGCTGGCGGCCGTGTCGTCGTGATCCACATCCGGAAACCCGAGTATGAACAGGGCGTGCACCGCGATGCCTGCGGCCTTGATCATGGCGATGGCCTCGGCATACTGCTGCAGCGTGGCCCGCTTGTTGATGGAGTCCAGGGCCTTCTGTGACCCTGCTTCCACCCCGATGGCAAGGCTGCGGCACCCCGCCTCATAGAGGGCCTCCAAGAGCTCGGGGTCGATCCGGTCCACGCGGGTGTAAGCCGACCAGGCCGCCTCCCGGTGGAGCCCACGCTCGATCAGGGCGCTGCACACCGCCAGGGCGTGGCGGCGGTCGGTGGTGAAGGTATCGTCGGCGACGAAGAACTGGTCGAAGCCGTGGCCCCGCACCACCAGCTCCACCTCGTCCGCCACCCGGGAAGGGGGGAAGTAGCGGACAGTATGGCCCCAGTTGGGATAGTGCACCCCGCAGAACTTGCAGGCGTAGGGACAGCCCCGCTGCGTTTCGACGTAGGGCGGCAGGCGGCCTGGCAGCCGGTACTTGTCGATTTGGAGAAGGTCATAGGCGGGGAACGGGTAGCTGCCCGGGTTCTCGAGGGGGCCAGTTGCGGCGGTCCGCCGGGGCGTCCCTTCGGCGTTCCGGTATACGATCCCCGGTACGTCGGCCAGGGACTTGCCTGACCCCAGCGCTTTGACAAGCTTGACGACCGTCTCCTCCCCCTCGTTCAGGACCACCACATCCAGGCCCGGGACGTGGGGAAAGAGCTCCTCGGCCAGTATGGAGGGAAAGATACCCCCCACGGCCACGGTGGTCCCGGGGCGGCACGCCTTTACCGCCGCCACGCACTGGGCCGCCCCAGGCAGGTAGGGGGCAGCGTGGATGTGCAGGCCCACCAGATCGGGGGCATAGTCTTCCACCACCGGGGCGATGGCCTCAGGCCCCAGGGCGTCAGGCTGCATGTCCAACAGCTTGACCTCTATGCCGTGCTGCCTGAGGCAAGCCCCCAGGAGGAGAAGGTTCCGTGGCACGACAATGGGTGAAACCGCAGGGTCGATGTCAAACCGATACGGCTGGTGAATAAACAGCACCCTCAATCTCCGGGGTCACCTCCCTGGGTTCGCTGTCGGCCGCAGACGGGACAACGAGGGGGATGGCCGGCGGTCGCCGCAGTAGGGATGCTCTATATGCGACTTTAAGGCCGCTGGCCACGTCAGCGGCCCTTACGGGTTACCTGGGCGGCGCCGGACCCTTGCCCCGCCCCCTGGCCGCTGCGGCGGTGACCCCAGCGGCGGTGATCCCTGCAGCCGTCACGCCGGCCGCCGTTATGCCCGCCGCAGTGACACCGGCGGAGGTCGTGCCCGCCGCCGTCGTCCCCGCGGCAGTCGCGCCGGCCGCGGTCGTTCCCGCGGCCGTCACTCCGGCTGCCGTGATCCCCGCGGCCGTGACGCCCGCGACCGCCATCCCCACAGCGCGCCGGCGCGCCGCGGGCGCCTCCAGCGCAGACACCCTCAGCTCCAGTTCCTCAAGACGGGCCAACTCCTTCTTGCCCTCGTCGGTCAGAGTCGTTCACCTCCTTGCCGCAGAAATACGGAGCCTCCTGCCCGCCGGCCATCCCCCCAAGCCAGAAGGCAGTCGACTTTGTCCTTGCGGACGTCGCGCGCCGCCGCGCCCTCACACTGCCGGAGAGGGAGCGCGTCGCAGTCGAGAGGCCGGTGAATGCTACGGCAGTGGGAGGAGAGAAGGCAGGACGGGAAGCTGGAACATACGTACACTATACCTACCAACATAATAACACATTTTGCAAGTGGTGGCAAGTCTTGAACTAAATGCGTGTGTGTCAACAAGTTCGTGGGGAGCGTCCCTTCGGGCTCGTTCCTGGGGGTTTTCCGGGCCGGTCAGGAGGGTGC
>JAIMBG010000006.1 GCA_023511555.1 Acetobacteraceae bacterium
CCCGTCCGCCCACCGTCCGCAGCCGGCCCCGTGGCGCCCACCCCCGCGCCGGCCCGCCTGATGCCGCGCCCCTCCGCCTCAGCCGCGGCCCTCCCCGACCGGGCTCCTGGGACGGCGCGCCCGGCGCGCCACTCCAGCCAGTCGGCGACCGCAGCCGGATCGGGGGTGAGTCCCTCCCGCCGCGCCGCATAGAACAGGGCGGGGAACTCCGCCGGACCGGGGTAGCCGTCGGGCACCGGGGCGGACCGGGCGCCGGAGCGCAGAAGCAGCGCCAGCGCCTCCTCCAGGCCGGTCGGCTCCACCCCTTCCCGCTCCAGGGGACCCAGGATGCGCCCGCCGGCCAGGTGGGGCAGCCGGCCGCCAGGGACGCAGGCCAGGGCCAGCCACGAGGCCAGGTCCCGGGCCAGCGGGGGATGCGAGGGATGAGGCTCGAGATGAACCCCCGTCGTCGCGGCGTAGTGCTCCATAATCACACCCCCCCGCATCCCGAGCCGGCGGCCGCGTGGCTCTGCCCGGCGGCCGCCTGCCGCCCCGCCTCGGCCTTCGTCCGGCGGACGGCGGGCCAGGCCCAGCCCGCCAGCCCCAGTCCGGCGATGAGCGCGCCGGCTATGGCCAGGGGTGCCCGCACGCCGGCGGCGTCGGCCAACCACCCGGCCAGAGCCGCCCCTACGGTGTTGAGCGGCCGCGCTTGGCCGTACTTGAGCCCGAACACCCGCCCCCTCAGGCCCGGGGGCGTGAGCGCCTGGATCAGCACCCTGGCCGCTGTCACCCAGACCATGTTGACCACGCCGATGACGAACATGGTGAGGGCCAAGGGGGCGGGGCCCCGGAGCAGGGTGAGGACCCCCACCAGGGTGCCGTGGGCGCAGAGGCCGCCCAGGATGGCCAGGGAGGGCGCGGACAGCGCCCGCTGCCCCCAGGCCGCCAGCCAGGCGCCGGCCAGGACCGAGCCCAGGCTGCCCAGGGCGACCAGAAGCCCGTACCAGGCCGCCCCCAGCCCCAGAGAGTCGGCGATGAAGACCAGCAGCATGGCGTCCACGGCGCCGATGGCCATGCTCGCCGGCGCCATGCCCAGGGTGTTGAACCACAGCGCCGGCCGCCGGTGGACGTAGGCGTACCCCTCCCCCAGCTCCGCCCAAAACGCCCCGCGCCTGCCGCGCGCCCGCGCCCCCTCCGCCACCAGCGGCATCAAGAGCGAGACGGCCGCCGCCGAGACCAGAAAGGTGCCGCCGTCCAGGTAAAAGGCCAGGTCGGCGCCGACCGCTCCCACCAGCGCCCCGCCCAGGGCGAATCCCAGCATGGCCGCCACCGGGTCGGCAATCTGGTCCACGGCGTTGGCCCGCCCCACGTGCTGGGGCCGTACCAGGTCCGGGATCAGCGAAAGGCGTGCGGGCTGAAAGGCGGCCGAGAGCGTGGTGACCAGGAACATGACCGGGTACGTCCACCCCAGGTGGAGGCGGGCCAAACGGGGCAGCGCAAACACCAGGGCGGCACGGAGAAGGTCGCAGGCGATCATGGTGCCGCGCCTGGACCAGCGGTCGACCAGCGGCCCGCCCACCAGCCCGAACAGGTTGGGCGCCACCAGCACCACGTAGACCAGGCCGACCTGCAGCGCCGAACCGGTCCGCTCCAGAACCAGCAGGGCCACCGCCACGCGGGCCACGTAGTCCCCCAGGGTCGAGACCGCCTGCCCTGCGGTGAGCAGGCACACGTTGGCCACCTCGCGGCGGGTCACGCCCTGGCCACCCCCCCACCGCCGGCCGCCCGGCGCGCCTCGATGCGCCGGGCGTAGTGGGATGAGGCCACCGCCAGGGCAAGCTGCCACAGCGCCCGGATCCGATGGGCGTCAAGTTCCGGCGTGCTTATCACCGGCATCATCGACAGCAGCCGCGACACGCCGCTGAAGTAGCGGTCGTAGTCGTGGCTCAGCACCTGCAGGCCCGGCCCGGGGTCGCGGTAGAGCTCGGTCCCGGGGTAGGGCACCAGGAAGGAGATGTGCGTTACATCGAGGGTGTCCGAGGCCAGCAGTTCGTCTATGGTGCGTACGGTGCGCAACGCCGAGTCCAGGGTCTCGCCGGGCAGGCCCAGGAGGAAGTATGCCTGGACGAAGAAGCCCAGCTCCTTGAGCATGCGGCAGAAACCCGCCGCGTCCTGGGCCGATATGTTCTTGCGCACCGCGTCAAGCCGCTCCTGGTCGCCGGCCTCCACCCCAAAGGCTACCTGCGTGCACCCGGCAGCCCGCAACAGCTCAGCGTCCTCGCGGCTGAGCTCCCCGGAACGCACCTGGCACCACCACTCCACCGGCAGCCGCCGCCTCACCAGCTCGCGGCACACCGCCCGGCTGTGCTCGGGATGCTGCATGAAGGTAAGGTCGCCCATCATGAACCGCCGGCACCCCGCGGTCCGATGCCAGTGCTCTATCTCGTCCACCACCCGCACCGGGTCGCGCCGGCGCACGCGCCCGCCCCAGAATGCCCGCATGGAGCAGAACCTGCAGGTGCCGCTGCAGCCTCGGTTGGCGGCGACGCGAAACACGATGGGGTAAGCCTCGCGCGGCACCAGGTCGTACGCCGGGTAGGGCACGGCATCGAGGTCGATCTCCTCCCGGGGCGGGTTCTCCACGATGGATCCGTCCTTTGCCCGATATACGGTGCCGGGTATGCCGCGCAGGGCGTCGGGGAGGCGGCGGCACCCGCCCTGCGCCGCAGACGCCAGGTCCACGATCGTCTCCTCCCCCTCGCCCCTGGCGACGACCTCCAGCTCCGGGCACTCCTCCAGGCAGCGGCCGCCCACCAGGGTGGCGTGGACCCCGCCCAGGGCCAGCAGTGCCTCCGGCATGACGGCGCGGGCGATGGCCGCCGTGCGGCGGGCCCAGCCCCAGTTGGAAGCCATGGCGTTGAGCCCCACCAGGGGGGACCGCCAGCCGGCCAGCGCCCGGCGGATGTCCCCCTCGGCGATGCCCCGCCGCTCACGGTCACGCAGGGCCAGGTCGAGAATGTGCAGGTCTACGTACTGCACGCTCAACCCAGCCCGGCGGGCGGCCGAGGCCACCGTGAGCAAGCCGATGTTGGGCTCGGTGATCTGGTCGGAAAGGCGCTCGTCCAGGCTGTAGAGCAGCTCCCAGTAGCGGCGCACGATCGGCTCTCCCACGCCGTCGACCGGCGTACCCGGCGGGAAGACGGGGGGCTGGACCAGGAGCAGGTCGACCGAGCCGCCGTTGAAGTAATCGAAGACGCTCTGGGCCTTCTCCGGGCTCCCGTCCCACGTCATTCGCGGTCACCTCCGGAGCGGGGGGCTCCATGCCAGCACTCCTCGTAATCGCCGAAGGGGTCGTCGGTGGCGATGAACGGTTCGGCGCGGCAGCCGTAGAAGCAGGGGTCGCCGCGGTGCCGGCAGTCCCGGCACCGGCCCCCGATGTGCTCCTCCACGGCCCGCAGGGAGCGGAGCAGGGGAGAGGAGCGCCACACCTCCTCCAACGTGCCGCCGCCGGCGACGGATCCGACGGCGGCGCCGATGCCGGCGCAGGGATAGACGGTGCCGCCGGCGTCAACCATCACCCCGTAGAGGAGCTCGGTGCAAAAGAAGCCGACGAACGAGGGGGCGGGGAACCAGGTGCGCCCGAACTCGGCCTCGTCTATGCGCAGAAGCTCGTAGAAGACCTCCCTCACCCGCTCCGGCTCGGGTGCCAGTCCGGCCCCGCCCCGCGCCCGGCCCCGGCGCAGCACGGTCTCGAAGTAAGGGGTGACGCCGTCCCGACGCAGCGACCGGTAAAGCTCCGGCAGTTCCTCCAGGTTGTCGCGGCTGATGATGGTTTCCACCGCCAGGCGCGGGGCAGCGAAGCCCGCCTCCAGCAGGCGCTCGTAGCCGCGCCAGATGAGGGGCGCCGCCCCGCTCACCCCGGCCAGCCGGTCCTGGACGGCAGCGTTGCGGCTGTTCATCTTGAGGACCACCGAGACCCCGAGGTTGAAGAGCTCCCGGGCCAGGGAGGGGCCGTCCCTGCCGTGAAGCCGCCGGGCCAGGGAGTCCTCGCCGATGACGGTGCCGTTGGTGTAGAGGACGAAATCCAGCCCCAGGTTCCGAGCCTCCCCGGCCAGGGGCAGGAGGTCAGGCTGGAGCAGCGGCTCGCCGGCGCCGGAGACGCGCACGCTCAAGGCTCCCAGGGCGGCGGCCTGGCGCAGCACCTCGCGCCGCACCGCGGGGGGTAGTTCGGGCCGGCCGTCGTCCTCGATGAAGCAGGAAGGGCAGCGCAGGTTGCAGGCGCGGCCCACGTAGAGGGTGAGCAGCAGCATGCTCCCCGCCCTTCGGGCGGCGTAAATCCGGTCGCGGCTGAAATTCAGGCCCCGTATCTCAGGGGTGGGCCCCTGTGCCTGCAACCTCCTCCAGCCTCCTCACCGGCAGACGGCCCGGCCCCGCACCAGAGAGCGCGCTCTCCCGCGCCGCCACCGCGAACTCCCAGCACAACTGGGTCAAGCCGCCCGTGCCCATGAGAAGCATCGCCCAGCACCCATTCGTGCACGTGACCCCCGGCCGGCTGGTGGCGATGCGGCACCCCTCGCAGGCCGGCGGCGCTTCCCGCCGCACGCGGAGGAAGACCGGGCTTTCCTCCCAGATACGGCGGGGATCCTCGCGACCCACGTTGCCCGGCGCCGGCCGACAGGTGAAGGCGTAGCAGGGCACCATGTCGCCGCCGGCCGTCACGTAGCAGAGGTCCTTGCCGTCGGTACAGTGGTAGGCCGAGACCCCAGGGTCGTCCCGGGGGAAGAGCCTCTCTGCCAGGGGGGAGCACGGCGTTATAGGACAGCAGGTCAGTTCCAGGTGGCAGTCCCTGGCCCTTTGGGCGTAGAGCCGCTCCAGGGCGTCAGCCACCTCCTCGAAGTCCGGCATCAGGCCCCAGGACGCGTGCCCGACGGGGGTAAGGAACTCGATGCGGTGCTGGCGGACCCCCAGGTCCGCCAGCAGGCGGTGCAGCTCCACCAGCCGCCCCACGGTGTCCCGGAGCAGGATGGTCTCCACGCTGAGCGGCCAGCCCCGCCGGGCTATGTGGGCCAGGTTCTCTAACAGCCGCCGGCGCTCGGCCGGCCGGCCGCCGCGCACCGCCAGGGTCATGGCGTCGTCGAGGTCGTTGCAGGAGGAGAAGAAGCCGGTGACGCCGCCCACCTCCACCAGGCGGTCCAGGTCGGCGGGACGGAAGACGGTGAGGTTCGAGCTGATGACCGGCCGGGCGCCGTAGCGGCGGGCCAGTTCGAGCGCCGAAAGGACCCGGTCTCCGGCCAGGGCCACCTCGCCGCCGGTCAAAGAGACGATCTCGGGGCGCAGCCGGTCGAGGCACCGCTCTACCATCTCCAGCGGCATGAACCGAGGGGGAGCGTCCCGGACGTCTGGGTCGTTGGCGCAATATGTACAGCGCAGGTTGCAGGCGGTGACGAGCTGGAGCTCAAGCTTGCGCACCGCCGGAACGGGCCGATCACCGTCTCGCCCGGCCATCCTTGCGCCTCCCTTCCAGAGTCAGCCTCGGCTGGTGACTAGTTCTACGCAAGCACGGATATCCCTGCCACGTACAAGGCGAGCAGCAAGCGGTGCGCAGCGGGAAAGCGGGAGGCAGGCGGGGTCGTGCGTGGCTCGATACTGCATCACTCCCCCGTTTCCCCGTCATGGCCGCCAGGGTGGTGTCGTAGAACATCACGCCCACGCCCACGGACAACAGGTCGGTCAGCCGACCGTAGAGCGCTTCCTCGATCCTCTCCTTGCGGGCGTAAAGCAGGTCCACGGCCCGGTCGCGAGGCTGCCGAGAGGCTCTGCCTCCGGGTCGACAGCGGTTGCCAACCTGCCCGTTCGTGGCCGCCGCCCGCACCCTGGGCATTGAACTGGCCCACACCAACATCCAGGCCCCCAACCGGAACGCCTATATCCTTCAGGACCCTCAAGGAGGAGGTCTGGCTCAACATCTATACTGGACCCCCAGGAGGGTCAGCCAGGTCAGGGTGTAATCTAGGGGGATAGAGCCCCTGGGGAGGAGGTGTGTCAGCGCGGGCGGTGTGCGCGGCGCTGGGGGCGCCGCGCTGCCGGCTTTATCCCCGGCGGGTCGGAGAGAGCCGGTGGCAGGAAGGCGGGCGGGGCAGGGACGAGTCGATCGGGGCCGCGGTGAGAAGCGCAACGGCGGATGCTGACGGGGCCCCCCCTTGCCATCAGCTCCCCCGCTCTGTCGCGGCGCACCGCCCGGCGCCCGGTCATCTGGCAGCACCCGGCGCGGCCTACTCGTTTTCCTCCCAGGCGTAGCTCCGCACCGACCATATCCCCGTGGGGTCCGGTCTTACCGGCTTGTCCAGCAGCAGGTGCAGCCGTCCCTTCTCCGTGACCACCACGGCCTCCAGGCTGCCGTCGTCCCGCGCCGAGGAGCCCTCATAGGACATGCGGCCGCTGACCTTGAGCTCCTGGGCGGCGAAATCGAAGGCCACGTCCTGCGGGTCGAGCAGGCCCGGCCGGTGGCCGGCGTCAACCGCGGCCTGGAGCTCCCGCAGCGCGGCCGCGTCGCGCCGGACCTCCACCCAGGCCAGCGCTGGTTTCACGGCGGGGGGCGGGGCGGCCGGCGGCCCCCCGGCCGGAGGCGTCGTGCCGGTCTGCGGCGGGGCGGCGCCCCCACCCGGCACTCCCGCTGGCGGTGGAGTCCCCCCGTCTAGCCCGGGCGACACCGGCTCGCCGCCCCCCGGGCGAGTGCAGCCCCCGGCGGCGCAGGCCCCGAGGATAACCGCCACCACGGCCAGGGAGGTCGCCCGCGCCACCATGCGCCATGTCCTAAAGCCTCGGGTTCCGAACACCCGCAATGCCCCCTCGCTCAGGGGGGCGCGCCGGTCGCGCGCCCCCCACTTTCTGCATCGTCGGCGGCGCCCCGGGTTTTAGGGGAAGCCGTAGAAGTACACCCGGACCCAGGCGTTCTCCAGGTACCCCAGCCCCAGCCTGCCGGCGATGGGCGGCGTGAGGTCGCAGCCGCAAGGAACGGTGACCGTGCGCCCAAACTGGTCCTTGCCGCCGTTGTAACCGTTGTAGTAGGCCGCCTCGGCTCGGGCTTGCCCAGCGGCAGGTCCTTCCACATGCGCCGATTGGAGTCCCAGTAGTTGTCGTCGATGTTCCAGGGGCCCACCTCCCTGACCAGCACGCCGTTGACCCACTTGTTAGTCCGGCTGAGGTAAAGATCGGCGGTGTAGGGCGGGTTGGGGTAGGTGTAGTCCCAGCCCAGGTTGGCCCACTTGAGGTACTTGTCGGGCAGGGCTGTCTCCTCGTTGGTGTACCCGTAGTACTGAGTGCAGAACGCCTCGCGGGAGAAGATGTCGGCCTGGCTGCCCGCCTCGCTGCGGCGGGCCCAGAGAAGCGACCCGTCGCCGGCCGCCCGGCGGGCCTCGTGCGCTGGGCGTGGGGCAACCTGGAGCGCCGAAAAGAAATGAGCCATCGTCCAGAGACTTGGCGGCACCCATCCGTGGGAGGAAGACGCCGAGTCTGGCTTGACCCGGTCCCGGTCACTGCCCACCCGGCACACCCAGGCGGGCGACTTCGGCCGGCAGCCGGCGCGCGATCCCCTGCATTCCCGCGTACACGGTTCCAGCCACGACAGCCGCCATCGCCAGAACGACAGAGGCAAGCCCGGCCGCTGAGACAGCACCCGCCACCGCGCCGCCGGACATGCCGTAAAGGAGGACGGCCCCAAGGATCGCAGCGCCCGCCGCCCCAGTGACGATGCCAAGGCCGGCGATGGTGAGGTAGTACCAGAGGCTGAGCCCAACCGTCTGCGCCGGGGCGGCGCCGACGGCCTTTATCACCGCCCACTCCCAGCGGCGCTCTTCAAGCATCAAGCTCACCGAGTCGGCAACGCTCATCACATTTCCCGCCGCCAGGATGGCTAGGAGGACGGCGAAGATGGTGACGGCCGCCGACGTTGTCCGGCGGAACGGTTGAAGGATGTCCCCGACGGGGATAGGGATGCCCTCGGGGACGGCCCGCTGCAGTTCGCAGATCACCTCCGCCGTTGGCCTGCCATCGTCTGCTGCGATATTGAGCAGCACCGGGTAGCGTCCCGGAGCCACCGCCCGGACGTCGGCTTCCGTCGTGATGAAGCTGCCGAAGCTGACCATCTGGCGCCGCACCACCCCGACCACTTCGAACTGGTGGTGTACGCCGGAGATGTCGAAGCCGACGGTCTGCCCCGGCACGATCCCCAGCGCGTTGGCCACCAGGTCCAGCACCAGCAGCCGCCGCCGGCCCCGGTCCTCACCCGTGAGCGTCCTCCCGGACTGGATCAGCTGGGGCGGCGGCGGCGAGGTTATACCGGCGAGGCTGAACCCGTTTGCAGTCGCCAACCACGACCGAAGGACCGGGTCCTCCCGCAGCCGGCTTTGGAGCGCCGGCAGGAAATCGCCCCCCTGTACGGTGTGCAACTCCACCGGGATGGTGTGAAGCCCCCGGACGCCGGTGACGCCCCTGACCGTCATGACCTGCTCGGTGACCCTATCACAGCCGACCGAGGAGACCGTGAGCATGATGTCCGACCCAAACTGGGTAGCCACTGCGGTCTGCACGGCCCCCTGCAGTCCTCCCACGAACCAAGCACCAGCACCGCCCAGGAGCGTCGTCAGGAGAATCAGTACCAGTATGCGGGCTGCACCGGCATCGCGGGGCAGCAGCCGGACGGCGAGGCCCCGGATGGTGGCCCCCCGCCCCGCAGTCCTGGCCATCGCCGACAACAGGCGCGAGGTGACCAGTGCAGCCAGGGAGTATGCGCCCCAGGCCAGCAGAACGGCGACCGCCGACAGCGGCCGACCCGTCGCGAGCGCCAGCAGCAGGCAGCCGCTCAGAACCAGAGCCGCTGACGCCCAGCGGATCGCCGCGACCGGGACGGCGCCCTCCTCGCTCGGCCGCAGCAGCCGTACAGGAGGGATCGACCTGGCGACGAGCGCGGGGGCAACCGCTGAGCCGAGGGCCACGGTCAGCGCAAGCCCGAAGCCGACTGCGCCCGACTGCCAGAGAGGTATCGAGCCTACCGGAAAACCAAGAACGGGCCTCAGCAGCGGCGAAAGCATGCCGACGACCCCGCACCCGGCGAGTGAGCCCACAAGACCTCCCGTCCCGCCAAGCTGCAGTGCCATGAACCCGAACAACATCACCAGGTGCGAGGGCGAACCGCCTACGGCTTTGATGACCGCCAGGTCCAGCTTCATCCTGGCGGCTATGCAGTGGACCGTGCCGTTCACGGATAGTGCTGCCATGCCCGTGCAGGCAATCACGAGGACCAGTAGCAGCACCTCCCACACCTGCAGTCCCGCCCCGCGCGCACGCACCGCCTCGGACGGGGTCAACACCTCACAGAACGGCAGGGACCGGCGCAGCGCCTCGGCTATCTCCAGCACGTCCTGCCCAGGCGCGACCGTCAAGAACGCCTCCGTGAACATGGGTTCCTCGTACCCGAGCGTGGCGAGTGCCCGCTCATAGGTCACGAATGCAAAGCCTCGCAAGCTCATGTCCCCCTGGCGCTCGTTGAACGGCTCGGCGAGCCCGGCCACCCAGAGCTCCACCGGCACGCCTTCCTGCAGGCTCAGGATCCGCACCCGGTCGCCCACGCCGACCCCCAGCCGGCGGGCCAGGTTGACCTTGAGGACGCAGTCGCTTTCAGAGCGCAGCAGACCGCCGACTGCAACGCCCGCGGGTTCGAGGACGTCGGGCGACGGGACCAGCGGATAATCCCCAGGAACGATCCCCCTGACGTAGGCCAGCGCCTGGCCCGCGGGCGAAGAGGCCCAGGCCTGGCCAGAGAGGCTCAGGGCGATTCTCGTGACAACGCCTCGCTCCTTCAACGCGAAGGCGGGCTCCAGGTCTTCGACAGGCTGGGGCCCAGTGAGCGTGGTCACGGAAAGATCGCCGCCGTTCAGCGCCAGAGCGTGGTGGTTGAGCGCCACCACCGTACGGGTGTACACCGCGTGCGACAGGACAACCACCACCGCCGCCACGCCCACGCCGGCGACGGCGAGGAGGGAACGGACCCCAAGCCCCAGTACGTTTCGGGCGGCCAGGGTCCAGAGCAGACGCGCGGCCGTCTTTCCCGGGCTCGCCCGCTCACGCACTGGCGGTCACCACTCCGTCCCGGATGTGCATAACTCGGTCGGCCCTGGAGGCCACCGCCGGGTTATGGGTAACGACGACGAAGGCGGTGCCCGACCGGCGCCGCAGGTCGAGGATCGTGTCGAGCACCTCCTCTGCCGTAAGGCTATCCAGATTACCCGTGGGTTCGTCCATCAGAACCACAGCAGGGTCATTGACGAGGGCGCGGGCTATCGCCACCCGCTGCTGCTCTCCACCTGAAAGCTCCGCAGGGAAATGGCTCAGCCGGTGGCCAAGGCCGAGAAGCTCCAGCCACTCTCGGGCAGACCTTACCCCCTCGGGGCAATGGCCGAAGCACCGAGGCAGCTCCACGTTCTCCAGAGCAGTAAGCCCAGGGATGAGGTTGAAGGACTGGAATACGAAGCCGATCCGGGAATTGCGCAGCCTGGCGAGGCGTTTCTCGGCGAGTGCGGTAATGGCCGTGCCCTCCAACCACACCGAGCCGGACGTGGGGCGATCCAGGCCGCCCAGAATCGAGACGAATGTCGTCTTGCCGGAGCCGGACGGGCCGAGAAGAGCCACAATCTCTCCCTTCTGCACGGATATGCTGGCGTCTTTGAGAACGGTGATGCACCGGTCACGGAACCGGAACTCCTTAACTATGCCTCTTGCCTCCAGAAGGGCGATCACTGTTCCCCCCCCAACTCGGACCTGAGCTTCAACGCCGGCAGATAGCGGTCCAGCAGCTGGCCTATCAATTCCTGGGTCATCCACTCGATGGTCGATTTCGCGACCGACGCCACCAGCCGGGAGGAAGCAGGAGAGCCTACGTTGACCGCCACCACCCCCTCATCTGTCAACAACCGCCTGACATCCGCGAAGAACTCGACCGTCGCCACGTGGAACGGGATCTGGATCGTATCGACCGTGGTCCTCACGCATGTAGCACCTGGCATCGTCCACGAACACCTTCACTGGCGTCGGCAGATCGTACGCCTCCCGCGCGAGACGCGCCAGCAGCGGGTCGATCTCGACAGCGCTAACGACCGCATTGGGGCGGCAGGCGCCGATGTGGCGGGCGACGGTACCGGTGCCCAACCCCAAGAGCAGGCCACGAAAGACCCAAAACTATCGCGGCGGTGAACACCGTCAACTGAACCACCCTCGGATGAAGTAAGAGACGGAGCGGGCGGCAGAGCAGTGCCAAAGCCCGTGGGCTAAACACGGGTACGTACGCCCACATTGCGAAACTCAGTCTCCGCAGCCCTCCTCTATGGCATGTTGGGGTATCAATTCGACATAGGGTAAGCCCTTCCTCTGGCTCGGAAAGAATTATAAATTAACCATATTCATTACTACCAGGCACTGCCAGCCGGGATAACCCCAAGCCCGGCGGAGAAGTCGATCCGCGTCACAGACTGGATAACGCGCAGCCCGGTACCGGCATAGCCACGGCCATGCTGGCGTTGGGGTGGTCTTCAGCCAGCTATGATGACACCCCCTTCCCTCCCGTGCAGCCGTCAACCCCGTCCGCCTCCGCCTGCCCCCTGGCTCGGCCACGGCGCCGGCCCCCGGTGGCCCCGGCCTCGGGAAGGGTTTCACGCCGTCCTTGAGAATACAACCACCGAGGCAGGCCTGCTCCCTCAGGCCCGCACCGGACCGGCTGTCCGACACGGCATGGGGTCCGGAAGCGCGGGGGTGGAACGTGTGGATCGTAGGGCGTCGACGGCCACGGGGACGGGCGGGGCGGGCGCGCAGACCCCATCGCAGGGCCTGCGTCCCCCGCCCCCGGATGTGCAGACGCGACCGGCTCGGCAGGCGGACCTGTTATCGGTGGCTGATGTCTTCGTGCGCGCGTTCCCGGGATCCCTCCGCCACTACTTCGGGGCCACCATCCCCCGCCCCTCCGCCTTCGCAGACCTGTTCGCCTTTCTGCACCGGGCCGAGCCCCTGGGGTTCCGCGTGGCGGAGGCCGGGGGGCGGGTGGTGGGGTACGCGGTGGCCCTGTCCTCGGTGAGCCGGCTGGTCCGGGCGGCGGTCTCCAGCCCCTACCTGCTCAAGTTCATAGCCGGCCTACTCTTGGGGACATACGGTGTGCGGCCGGCCTCGGTGGCCAGACTGGCCTGGGACAAGGTCCGTATGGGGCTGTCCCCCTCCATGGTGGCAGTGACGGGCGGTGAGATTCTCTCTGTAGCTGTGGCGCCGGAGGTTCGCGGACAGGGGGTGGGCAGGAGGCTGGCGTGCGACTCTCTGGACTGGCTGCGCAAGGCAGGCGTCCGCCGGGTGCGGCTGGAGGTGCGCCCCGACAATGTGGCTGCCCTGAGCCTTTATAAGTCCCTGGGATTCAAGGTCATAGGCCGGGCCGCCGATTCTGAAGGGCCGACCCTGGTGATGGCGAAGGACCTCCGCCAGGCCTGACGGCGATGTGCCAGGGCGCATCGGCCCCCCGTCTCAGGGCCGGTCGCGGGGATAAAGCGGCCGCACCGCGCGAACGGGCCCTGCGTCCCCCTCCCTCTACCCTCCCAGCCCCAGCCACCACACCACGGGCCCCAGCCACCTCCCGGCCACGAGCCCCACGGCCAGCAGCACCCCCGTGGCGAGGTGCGTGTTGACCGTCAGCGCGCAGGAGGGGACTATGAGACTGGGGTCGGCGTGGTGCCGCCGGGCCACCGCCACCGCCCGGGCTGCAAGCGGAAGGCTCAGGAGCCCAAGCAGCGCCGGGACGGGGAGGGTCCGGCTGAGGACCGTCCCCAGGATGGCAAGGTACGGCACGGCCACCAGGACGCAGTAGCCCCAAAAGGCCCGCGCCGTCCCCAGCCTCACCACCCAGTTGTCCTTGCCCGTCCCCCGGTCGGGCTCCACGTCGGGGAACTGGTTGATGTAGAGCACGGCGGTGATGAGGAACCCCACGGGAAGGGAAGCCAGCACCGGCGTCCAGGAGAACCGCCCCGCCTGCACGTAGTAGCTCCCCAGGACCAGGAGCGGGCCGAAGGCCAGGCCCACGGCCAGCTCCCCCACCCCGCGGTAGGACAGCCTCAGCGGCGGGGCGGTGTAGCACACGCCCAGCGCGGCGCCGGCCAGCATCAGCGCCAGCACCGGCCAGCCCCTGAGCCAGGTCAGGGCCAGCCCCGCCAGCGCCCCCACCAGGTACGCCGCGCCTGCAGCCAGGGCCACCGTCCGGGGCGAAAGCCGGCCCTCCTGGATCAGGCCCGCGCCGCCGTTGAACGGGCTGCGGTAACGGTTTATCCAGTCGGTGCCCCCGACGTGGTCGTGAAAGTCGTTGGCCAGGTTGGCGCCGGCGTGCGCCGCCACCGCCCCGACCAGCGTGAGCGCCAGGCAGCCCCAGGAAAGGCTCCAGCCCTGGTACCAGGCTACCGCCGCCCCCAGGAGCACCGGCACCACGCTGGCCGTAAAGAACGGGGCCCGCACCGCCCTGGTCCAGAGCGAAAACCCCTTCATCACTTGCTCGTCCCCCTCCCCCAACGCCTCAGCGTCCGCCATCCCCGGGCCCAGGGCGGATCCCGCCCCGCCCCCCGGGCCCTCAGCCGCCCGCCCTCAACGCCTGCCACCCAGCCTCGCCCCCGGTATCAGCCCCGGGCGCAGCCCGCACTCCGCAGCCTCGCCATTTACCGCCCTCCCCAGCCCCAGCCCTCACCCGCCCCCTCCCGCCAAAGCCCGCTTCACCAGCTCCGGGACCTGGTCGGGGGTGTCGGCCACGGGCACGCCCGCGGACCGCAGCGCCTCCACCTTGGTGGCGAACGTCCCCTTCCCCCGCTCGATGATGGCGCCGGCGTGGCCCATGCGCTTGCCCGGAGGCGCCTCATGCCCCGCCAGATAGGCCACCGCCGGCTTCCTGCCCCGGGTGCGGATGTACTCCGCCGCCTCCTCCTCGGCGGTGCCGCCGATCTCACCCACCAGCACCACCGCCCGGGTCTCGGGGTCGCCCTCCATCATCTCCAGGACGTCGACGAACGAGAGCCCCACCACCCTGTCGCCCCCCAGCCCCACCACGGTGGACTGTCCCAGCCCGGCGAGGGTGAGGTGGTTGGCTATCTCGTAGCTTAGGGTCCCGCTCCTGGCCACGATCCCCACCGGCCCCGGCGAGTAGATCGCCCCGGGCATGATGCCCGCCTTGCACTTCCCCGGCGATATCACCCCGAAGGTGTTGGGCCCTACCACCACCGTGCCCCGGGACCGGGCCCGGAAGAGAAGCTTCATGGCGTCGTGGACGGGTATGTGCTCGGTGATGGCCACCAGCACCTTGATCCCTGCGTCGATGGCCTCCAGCGCCGCGTCCAGGGCGAACCGGGCAGGGACGAACAGCACCGAGGCGTTGGCCCCGTGGCGCTCCACCGCCTCCCGCACCGTGTTGTAGACCGGGACCCCCTCCACCTCCTGGCCGCCCTTGCCCGGGGAGGTCCCGGCCACCACCCGACTGCCGTACTCCAGCATCCGGGCGCAGTGGAACCGCCCCTGGTTCCCGGTGATGCCCTGTATCACCAGCCGCGTTGCCTCGCCTACGATGATAGCCACGGCCTACCCTCCCCTCGCCGCGGCCACCGCCGCCCGGGCGGCCTCCTCCATGGTCTGGTAGGCCATGAGTCCGGCCTGCCGGAGGATCTCCACCCCCTGCTCCTGGTTGGTACCCGCCAGCCTCACCACCAGGGGAACGGGTATCCCCTTCTGCTCCTTCACCTGGACCACGGCCCGCGCCACGTCGTCGCAGCGGGCGATGCCGCCGAAGATGTTGATGAGTATGGCCCGGGGCCGGGTCCCAAGCAGCACCTCTATCGCCGCGGCCGTGGCCTCGACGCCCGCCCCGCCGCCCGCGTCGAGGAAGTTGGCCGCCCGGCCCCCGAACCGGGCCAGCACGTCGATGGTGGCCATGGTGATGCCGGCGCCGTTGGCCATGACGGCGATGTCGCCGTCGAGCTCCACAAACGACAGCCCCAGGGCCTTGACCCGCTGCTCCAGGGGGGTGCCCTCCTCGAACCGGGGCAGCTCGGGGTGCCTCCACAGCGCGTCGTCGTCCACCGTCATGCGGGCGTCGACCGCCCAGACCTCACCCTCCGGGGTCACCGCCAGCGGGTTTATCTCCAAGAGCTCGGCGTCGTTCTCCACGAAAGCGCGGTAGAGCGCCTCGGCCACGCCAGCGACCTTCGCCACCACCCCTGCCGAAAGCCCCCGCCCCTCTGCCGCCTCCGCCATGAGCTTCGGCCAGAATCCGGGCCTTTGCGCCTCCTCCAGGTTGAGCGGGCGCCTGAAGATCTCCCGGTCGGGCACCTCCTCGATGTCCACGCCGCCCCGGGTGGAGAAGATGAGCAGCGGCAGCCGGGCGGAGCCGTCGACCGCCAGCCCCAGGTACAGGTGGTCCCTGATGTCGAGCCTGCGCTCTACCAGGAGGTCCCTCACCTCCAGGCCCCGTATCCTCTGCCCCAGCAGGTCCAGGCTCAGGCCGTGGGCCTCGTCGGGCGAGGCGGCGAACCTGATGCCGCCCGCCTTGCCCCGGCCCCCGGACAGTATCTGGGACTTCACGACCACCGCCCCGCCGAGATCCTCGGCCGCGACCCGGGCCTCATCTGGGGTCTGGACCCGGTGTGCGTCGGGCACCGGGATGCCATACCGCCTCTTGAGGATGTCCTTTGCCGCCCACTCATAGAGCTTCACCCCGGCAGCACCCCCAGTCGGTCTTGAGCCACCCGTCCCAGCAACGGGGGTAGAACGGGGCAGGCTTCACCTGCTGCGTCGGTGCCGGCTCCGTCTCCGTGAAGGCGCTGAGCAACGCCCCCCACGCTCTGCCCCCCTCCCGCCGGTCACCTCCAGGCCGCCTGAACGCGCTCCACAAGCTTCCTGGTGCGCTCGGCCACGTCCTCGGGGTTCACCTTCAGCCGCGCCACACCGCTGGACATGGCCGCCTCGGCGACCGCCGCCGCCACCGCGGGGGCCACCCGCCTGTCGAACGGCCTGGGTATCACGTAGTCCGGGGAGCGCTCGGCGTCGCTGATGAGGGAGGCGATGGCCCGCGCCCCAGCCAGCTTCATGGCCTCGTTGATGTCCCTGGCCCTGACGTCCAGCGCCCCCCGCAGGACGCCGGGGAAGGCAAGCACGTTGTTGATCTGGTTGGCGAAGTCGGAGCGGCCGGTGCCCACGACGGCCGCGCCGCCCGCCCTGGCCTCCTCAGGCATGATCTCCGGCACCGGGTTCGCCATGGCAAAGACGATGGGGTCGCCGGCCATCGACCTGACCATGTCCCGCGTCACCGCGCCGGCGGCCGACACGCCGATGAACACGTCGGCGCCGCGCATGGCCACGGCCAGGTCGCCCTTGAGGTTGCGCTTGTTGCCGCGGCGGGCGACGTCCTCCTTGAACGGGTTCATGCCTTCCGGCCGCCCGGCCCAGACGATGCCCCTGGTATCGCACAGCACGAGCTCTCTCACGCCCGCGTCCAGGAGGAACTTGGCCACGGCGATGCCCGCCGCGCCGGCGCCGTTTATCACCACGTAGATGTCCTCGATGCGCTTTTGGACGATCCTGAGGGCGTTGAACAGCGCGCCCCCGCACACGATGGCCGTGCCGTGCTGGTCGTCGTGGAATATGGGGATGGAGGTCGTCCGCTTGAGCTCCTGCTCGATCTCAAAGCAGCGCGGCGCTGAGATGTCCTCCAGGTTCACGCCGCCGATGGTCGGCTCGATGAGCTGTACCAAGCGCACGATCTCCTTGACGTCCTTGGTGGCCACGCACAGCGGGAAGGCGTCCACGCCGGCGAACGACTTGAACAGCACGCACTTGCCCTCCATCACCGGCAGCCCGGCCTCGGGCCCGATGTCCCCCAGCCCCAGGACGGCGGTGCCGTCGCTGACCACGGCCACGATGTTGCTGCGCGCCGTGTATTCCCACACGGCGTCCACGTTCTTGTGGATCTCCTTGCACGGCTCGGCGACGCCCGGCGTATAGGCCAGGCTCAGCTCTTCCTTGTTGCGCACGGGCACCTTGCTGACGAACTCTATCTTGCCGACGTTCTCCCGATGCAGCTTGAGGGCCTCTTCACGGATATCCATCCAGCGAACCTCCTGTCTGCCTCTAAGCCGCGCCGCTGCGCCAGCGAGGCCCTAACCCCGGCCGCGCCCGGTGAGCGCGTGGAGGACCGCGCGACCCTTCAGCTTCTGAATAGCCTGTGTCGGGTTGGTGTTCTTGGGACACGCCTCGGTGCAGTTGAAGGCGGTGTGGCACCGCCACAGGCCGTTCTCGCTCGCCACCACGGCCAGCCGCTGGGCCGCCCCCCCGTCCCGGGAGTCGGCGATGAACCGCCACGCCTTGTTGAGGGCCGACGGCCCGAGGAACTGGCCGCCCCCGGTCCACACCGAGGGGCAGGAGGAGTAACATGAGCCGCAAAGGATGCAGCAGGTCGCGTCGTCGAACACCGCCCGCTGCCTAGGGCTCTGGATCCGCTCGCCCCCGGGGGCCTGCGAGCGTTCGATGAGGTAGGGCATGACCTTCTCGTAGTTCGCCCAAAACGGCGACATGTCCACTACGAGGTCCTTGATCACCCGCATGAACGGCAGCGGGCTCACGGTGACGGTGGGCCCGACCAGGTCGAGCTGCGTCTTGCAGGCCAGGCGATGGGCGCCGTTTATATACATGGCGCAGGCGCCGCAGACCGCGCCGCGGCAGCAGTAGCGGAAGGCCAGGGACCCGTCCAGGCTCTCCAGCACCTCGAACATCGCCTCGAGCACCGTCATGCCCGGCCTGGCCTCCAGGGAAAACGTGTCGTAGCGTGGCCGCGAGTCCACGTCCGGGTTGAACCGGAAGACGTTGAGGGTGACGTTCTTCGTGGCCGCCATGTCAATACCTCCTCGCCTCGGGCTGCCAGCGGGTGATGCGCACCGGCGTGTAATCGAAGCGCGGGCCTTCAGGCGTCCAGTGGGCCACGGTGTGCTTGAGCCAGTTCCGGTCGTCGCGCTCCTTGAAGTCGGTCCTCGCGTGTGAACCGCGGCTCTCCCGGCGCGCGAGCGCGCCCAGCGCGATGGTCTCGGCGACCTCAATCATGCCGCCAAGCTCCAGCACGGTGGCAAGCTCCAGGTTGTAGCGGCGCTCGCGCGACCTGACGCAGACGCGCTGCGCCCGCTGCTTGAGCTCGGCCAGGGTGGCGGCGGCCTCCCGCATCGGGCCCTCGCTGCGGAATATCCCCAGCTTGTCGGACATCGCCACAGCCATCGCTTTGCGTAGCGCGGCAGGGTCCTCGCCCCCCTCGCCGGCCAGGAGGTTGAACACGCGCCCCTCGGCCCGCAGCATGGCCGCCCTGAGGGCCGCCGCCCGCGCCCGGCCCCGCCCGTCGCCGTTCTCGAGCCCACCCACGTAGCGGGCCGCCGCGGCCCCTGCCCGCCGGCCGAAGACGATGGTCTCCATCAGCGAGTTCCCGCCGAGGCGGTTGGCGCCGTGCACCGACACGCAGGCGCACTCCCCGGCGGCGAAGAAGCCGGGGAGCGCCGTGGCGCCATCGACGTCGGTGTCGATGCCGCCCATGGCGTAGTGCTGGGCCGGCTGCACCGGGATGGGTTTTACGATGGGGTCGATCCCCGCAAAGTCCATGGCGATTTCGCGGATGGAGGGCAGCCGCTCCAGGATCTTCTTGGCCCCCAGGTGCCGCAGGTCAAGGTGCACGTAAGCGTTTTCGAAACCCCGCCCCTCCAGTACCTCAGTCTCGATGGCCCGCGACACGATGTCGCGCGGGGCGAGCTCCATTGCCTTGGGGGCGTATGCAGCCATGAACCTCTCGCCCCGGGAGTTCAGCAGGTAGCCGCCCTCGCCGCGGGCGCCCTCGGTGATGAGGATGTTGGTGCCCCAGAGCGAGGTGGGATGGAACTGCACGAACTCCATGTCCTTCAGGGGGACCCCGGCCCAGAACGCCACGGCCAGGGGGCCGCCGGTGTTGATGAGGGCGTTGGTGGAGCGGGCGTAGATGCGCCCAAAGCCCCCGGTGGCGAACACCACGGCCGAGGCGCCAAACGCCTCCAGCGAGCCGTTGACCAGGTTGAGGCAGACGACGCCGTGGCAGGCGCCGTCGTCCCCCCGCGCCAGCTCGAGCACCTGGCGCTCTTCGTAGACCTTCAGCCCGCGCTTGACTGTCTGCTCGAAGTAGGTGTGCAGGAGAACGTGTCCAGTGCGGTCGGCGGCGTAGCAGCACCGCGGGTAGCCGGCGCCGCCGAACGGCCGCTGCGCGATCTTACCCTCGTCGGTGCGGCTGAAAGGACAGCCCCAGTGCTCGGCCTCGTACACCCGCTCCGGCGCCTCGCGCGCCAGGATCTCCGCCGCGTCCTGGTCGGCCAGGTAATCCGAGCCCTTGACCGTGTCGAAGGCGTGCTTCTCCCAACTGTCGTCCCGGCTGCCCTCAACGTTGCCCAGGGCCGCATTGATGCCGCCCTGCGCCGCCCCCGAGTGCGACCGCACCGGGTGAACCCGCGAGATGACAGCCACGTCGAGGCCGCTGTCGGCCGCCTCGATGGCCGCGCGGAGCCCGGCCAGGCCGCCGCCCACCACCAGGACCTGATGGTAGATCATGGCCCACACCCCCTCACGCGGCGATGAACGGCATCAGCCCGAAGACGCCCAGGACGAGCCAGGCCAGGCCGATGACGCTCAGCCCCACGGTAAGCCACAGAGCGCCGCGGCGGCGCACGCCGAAGTCGAGCAGGACGTTGCGCAGGCCGTTCAGGCCGTGGAACAGGACCAGAGCCAGGAGGCTGAAGTCTACCGCCATGTACAGGACCGTCTTGACCCGTACCGTCACGCCGGCGAACGCGATCTCGGCGCCCGGGTCGGAGAAGTGCGTGGCCCAGAGATGCAAGAACAGCGCCACGACCAGGGCGGCCGCGGTCGCCCGCTGCCAGAACCAGGGCCAGAGCCCTTTCACGCCCGCCACCCCCCTAAGCCGTGATCACCGGCAGGACTATCCAGAAGCAGAACGCGACGCCCGCCGCCGACAGGGCGAAGATGATCCAAAACACCAGCTTCTGCTGCTTGACCAGCAGGCCGAGGTCAAACAACAGGAGGCGGAGGCCGTTCAGGCCGTGGAATATGACCGCCGCCAGGAGCCCCACGTCAAGGACCACCCAGAACTTCGTGTGGAGGAGGGCCATCACGCCGTCGAAGCTCGCCGCCCCGAGCATGGCCGAGCTGATCACCGGGATGTGCAAGAGAACGTAGAACACGAGGGCCAGTCCCGTTATCCGGTGCAGAAGGAACGCGTACATGCCGACGCCGGCGTTGGCCGGGTGCAGCGGGCTTACGCGCCTGACCCGCGCCCCCGCGCCGCCGGCCCCCAGCTCCCCGGGGCCGGCGCAAGCCCTGGTCTCCATCGCTCTATCCCCCCGCTCAGGCCGGCCCGGCCTGCGAGTACTGCCTCAGCCCCTCCTCATACAGGTCGCCGCCTCTCGCATCGTTGATGACCACGACGGGGAACCGCTCCACCCTGAGGCGCCGGATGGCCTCCGGGCCAAGATCCTCGTAGGCCACCAGCTCACAGCCCACGATGCACTTGGTTATCAGCGCGGCGGCGCCCCCCACGGCGGCGAAGTAGACGGCGTTGTACTTCTTGAGGGCCTCACGCACCGCCGCCGACCGCGAACCCTTGCCGATCATGCCCTTGAGGCCGCGCTCCAGCAGCGCCGGCGTATACGGGTCCATGCGCCCGCTGGTGGTCGGCCCCGCAGAGCCGATGACGCGCCCCGGCTTGGCCGGCGACGGGCCGACGTAGTAGATGATCTGGCCCGCGAGGTCGAACGGCAGCCTCTGGCCCGCCTCCAGCGCCTTGACCAGGCGCTCGTGCGCGGCGTCGCGGGCGGTGTAGAGGTGGCCGGTGATGAGGACGCGGTCACCGGCGGAGAGCGCGGCAACCGCCCGATCGTCCAGCGGCGTCTTAAGTTCCACCATGAGCCCCTCCCTCCTCGCACCAGACGAGGCGGCGCGCGCCGCCTCAGTCGCGCTCGATCCTCAGACGACCGCCTCCGCGTGCCGGTGGGCATGGCAGTTAACGTTCACCGCCACGGGCAGCGACGCGATGTGGCAGGCGTATGTGAGGACGCTCACCCACAGGGCCGTGACCCGCCCGCCGAAGCCCTGGGGACCGATGCCCAGCCGGTTTATCTCCGTCAGAAGGTCGCGCTCCAGGGCGGCGACGGCCGGGTCGGGGTGGTGCTGGCCGAGGGGCCGCAGGAGCGCCTCCTTGGCCAGGAGCGCTGCCTTCTCGAACGTCCCGCCAAGCCCCACGCCGACCACCACCGGCGGGCAGGGATTCGGCCCCGCCCGGCGCACCACGTCGACGACGAAGGCCTTGACGCCGTCGCGGCCATCGGCCGGCGTGAGCATCCTGAGCGCCGACATGTTCTCGGCGCCGCCGCCCTTGGGCGCCACGACGACGCGCACCCTGTCACCGGGGACGATGCGGGTGTGGATGATGGCCGGCGTGTTGTCGCCGGTGTTCTTGCGGTCCAGGGGGTCCTTCACCGCCGACTTGCGCAAGAAGCCCCCCACGTACCCGCGCCGCACCCCCTCATTCACCGCCGCCTCGATGTCACCCCCGACCAGGCGGACCTCCTGGCCGACCTCAAGGAACACCACTGCCAGCCCCGTGTCCTGGCACATCGGCTCGCCTTCTTCACGCGCGATGCGCGCGTTCTCGAGAAGCTGCCCGATGACCTCGCGCCCCGCCGGCGACTCCTCAGAATCAAGCGCCGCCCGCAACGCCTGGAGGACGTCCTCTCCCAGCACCTCGTTCGCGGAGCGGCACAGCTTGTCGACGGCGGCGGTTACCAGCGAGACATCTACCTCTCTCACGGCGCACCCCTCCTTCCGACCGGCGGCGCGGCCCAGGCCACACCCCATGCCTCCGGGCATCTCGGCCCTCTGGGCGCCCGCCACCCCCGGCCTAGGCCGGCAGCGCCGCCTGGGGCCGGGGGAGCAGACCTGCCCGCTCCACTATGGTGGGTACGATGCTCTCCCAGGCTACGGCCATGATGTGGACGCCGCGCACGCCCTCGACCTTGCGGAGCTCCCGGATGAGCTCCACGCAGATGTTCACGCCCTCCTCCTCCGGCTTTTCTGCCGCCTTCATGCGGTCGAGCAGGGCCCTGGGTATGCTCATCCCCGGGACGGTGCTCATGTACTTCATGGCCCCAAACGACTTGGCCGGGATCACCCCCGCCAGGATGGCCACCCTCTTGTGCAGCCCGGCCTCCCGCACCGCCTCCATGAAGCGGTGAAACCGCTCCAGGTCGAAGATGCCCTGGGTCTGGATGAAGTCGGCGCCGGCCGCCACCTTCTTGGCCAGCCTCACCGCCCTGAACTCCAGGGGGTCGGCGAAGGGGTTCTCGGCGGCCCCGATGAAGATGCGGGGCTCCACCTTCATCTCCTCGCCGCACTGGAACCTCTTTTCGTCCCTCATGCCCTTGAGCATCGAGATGAGCTGGATGGAGTCAAGGTCGAAGACGTTCCTGGCGCCGGGGTGGTTGCCGAACGACTGGTGGTCCCCGGTGAGGCAGAGGATGTTCTTTATGCCCAGGCTGGCCGCCCCCAGCACGTCGCTCTGGATGGCGATGCGGTTTCTGTCCCGGCAGGTGATCTGCATCACCGGCTCGGCGCCCTCGGCCAGCACGTGGAGCGCGCCGGCCAGGCTGCACAGCCTCACTATGGCCGTCTGATTGTCAGTGATGTTGATGGCGTCGACGAAGTCCTTGAGCAGGGCCGCGTGGGAGCGTATGCCCTTGCTCGACGCCCCCTTGGGCGGCCCCACCTCCGCCGTCACCACGAACTCGCCCCTCTCCAGGAGCGCCTCCAGCCTGCCGCCTGCCTTCATAGCCGGGCATCCTCCCTTACCACCTGTCTAGGCCCGCCGTCGCGGGCGGTCGACCAGTCCTTGGGCGGGAGCACCGGGGTCAAAAGCTCCAGCCGGCCCAGGCCCTTGAGCCGGTCGTAGATGAGCTGCCAGGCGCACCTGGTCTCCCGCTTTATCTCGCAGTTCCCGCCGTGCGACCCCCCGCAGGGGCCGTTGAGCAGGCTCTTGGAGCAGCGGATGACGGGGCAGATGCCGCCGGTGAGGTGAAGCACACAGTCGCCGCACAGCCCGCACCTCTCCTCCCACACCCCCGCCTCCCTGACGCCGCCGGCGAACTTGGTGTCCAGCGCCGGCACCACCCAGCGCTGGGCGAACCTCTCCGCCAGGAACTGCACCCCCACCCCGCAGCCCATGGAGAGGATCACCTCGGCTGCCTCGGCCTTCTTGTCCAGGGGGACGAGGTACTCGGGCTCGCACTGGCGCTGGACCGTCTCCGTCTCGACGGTGACCGGCCGCCCCTCCTTGCCCCTCATGAGCCGCAGCGCGGAGGCCATGACCTCCACTTCCTTCTCCCCGCCGGCCATGCACACGGTGACGCACTCGCCGCACCCCACCACCAGGATGCGCTCGTACGGCGCCACCAGCGAGGCCACCGCTTCCATGGGCTTGCGCTCGGCCACGATCACGGAAGGTCACCCTCTCTCCCAGGATTGGTCCCCGCGGCCTCCCCCCGGGCGGAAAGCCGCTCCCGGATGGGGCTGGGGCCCAGCCGGCGGACCCGTTCCGTCATTTCCCGGGCTATCTCGGCGAACCGGGGCCCCATGGAGCCGGAGAGGTTGAACATCTCCAGCCTGTCCCCGCCCAGCCCGATCTCGTCAAGCAGGGCCTTGACCCTCGCCACCCGTTTTTTGGCCCTCAGGTTGCCGCGCTGGAAGTGGCAGTCCCCCTCCAGGCAGCCGGCGACGTAGACGCCGTCGGCCCCCTCCTCGAAGGCGCGCAGCAGCAGGACGGGGTCGATCTTCCCCGAGCAGGGCAGCTCCACCACCCGCACGGCGGCCGGGTACTCCAGCCGCATGGAGCCGGCCACGTCCGCCGCCGCATAGGCGCAGTAGTAGCAACTGAACGCCACGATCTTGGGCTCGAACCCTTCCGCCACCCCCATCACCTCCGTCCCGCCAGGGCATAGAGCCCGCCCAGCTTGGCCATCACCTGGCCGTCCTCGTAGAACCCGACCTGGATGGCCCCGGCCGGGCACTCGCCGGCGCATGTGCCGCAGCCATGGCACTGGACGGCCTCTATCACCGCCACCCCCTCCCGGCTTATCCGGGGGACGCCGTAGGGGCAGACCCGCACGCAGGTCAGGCAGGCGGCGCACTTGTCTTCGTCCACGGCGGCGACCACCCCGCCCGCCCAGAGCTCGGGCCGGCTCAGGATGAGCATGGCCCGGGCCGCCGCGCCCTTGGCCTGGTATATGGCCTCCTCGATGAACTTGGGCCCGTGTGCGCTGCCGCAGAGGAACAGCCCCTGCGATGCAAAGTCCATAGGCCCCAGCTTGATGTGGGTCTCGAGGAAGAACCCGTCCTCGTTGACCGGCACCTTGAGCAGGCTGGCCAGCTCCGCCGTCCCCGGGGGGCTGACGGTGGCCGCGGCCAGCACCAGGAGATCGGGCTTGAGCAGGAGCTCCAGCCCCCCGGCGCGATCGGCCACCTCGACCTCCAGCCGGCCCTGCCGCTCCTCCACCCGCGGGGGCCTGTCCTCGGGGAAGGGCACGAACAGCACCCCGGCCTCGCGGGCCCGCCGGTACTGCGCCTCCATGAAGCCGTAGGTGCGCATGTCGCGGTAGAGGACGTAGACCCGGAGCCCGCTATCGCGCTCCTTGAGCAGGAGCGCGTTCTTGACCGTCTCGGCGCAGCAGGTGCGGCTGCAGTACTGCCGGCCCTCCTCCCGCGAGCCCACGCACTGGATGAACGCCACCTCGCGGATGCCGTCGAGGGCCGGCGATCCCTCATGCAGCATGGCCTCGAGCTCCAGGCCGGTGACCACCCGACGGCTCTGGCCGTAGAGGTACCGGTCGGGCACCAGCTCCTGGGCCCCGGTGGCCACCACCACTGCGCCGTGCTCCAGCCTCTCCAGGCGGCGCGGCCCGGGGCCGGGGCCGGCTCCCACCGAGACCTGGCTTATGAAGTGGCCGGGGCGGCCGGTGAGCTCCTCCAGCCTGGCCTCAAGGAGGCAGGTGATGAGCGGATGGGAGCTCACCCGCCCCACCAGGCGGCGCAGCAGCGCCCGCACGTCGCCGCCGTAAAGCGTACGGTGGATGCGGCGCAGGTTGCCGCCCAGCTCGGACTCCTTCTCCACCAGGTAGACGGGCACGCCCTGGTCGGCGAGCGCCAGCGCCGCCGTCATGCCGGCCACGCCGCCCCCCAGGACCAGGGCCTTCTGCACCACGGGCGCGGGGTGCAGCGAGAGCGGCCGGTGCTCCCTCACCTTAGCCACCGCCATGCGGACCAGGTCTATCGCCTTGTTAGTGGCCCCTTGGGGGTCGGTCTTGTGCACCCAGGAGCACTGGTCGCGGATGTTGGCCATCTCAAGGAGGAACTGGTTCAGACCCGCCTCGCGAAGCGTCTCGCGGAACAGGGCCTGGTGGGTGCGGATGGTACAGGACGCCACCACCACGCGATTCAAGCCCTTTTTGGCGATGACCTGGCGGATGTCCTTGAGGCTGTCCTGGGAGCAACTGTAGAGCATCGCCTGGGCGTGCTCCACCCCGGGCAGAGATTTGGCGAACTCCACCACCGCCGGCACGTCGACCACGGACGCAATGTTGATGCCGCAGCGGCAGACGAACACCCCCACTCGCGGCGGCTCGGCCGACACGTCGCGCTCCCGCGGGTACTCCTTCACCCTGACCATGCTCCAGCGGCCGGGCGCAAGGAGCTCCGCTGCCTCCGCCGCCGCGGCGCTGGCGGTCATGATGGTCTCGGGGATGTCCTGGGGGCCGCGGAAGGCGCCGGCCACGAACACCCCCGGCCGGGTCGCGGCCACGGGGCTGAACTCGTCGACGCGGGCGAAACCGTAGGGGTTGAGTTCGAACCCCAGCGCCTGCGAAAGCGCGGGCGCACCCCGGGGGGGCCTCACCCCCGTGGCCAGCACCACCATGTCGAACTCCTCGTCCTTTACCGTCCCGTCGTCGACGTAGCGGACCACCAGGTTCCTGGTGGCGGGGTCCTCCTTGACGGAGGAGATCATCGCCCGGACGTAGCGCACCCCGTAGGACCTCTTGGCCGCCTCCACATAGCGCTCAAAGCCCTTGCCGAAGGCCCTCATGTCGAGGTAGAACACGGTGGACTCCACCTGGGGGTCGTGCTCCTTGGCCACCACCGCCTCCTTGGTGGTGTAGAGACAGCACACCGAGGAGCAGTATTCCGCCCCGCAGGAGAGGTCACGGGAGCCTATGCACTGCAGAAACGCGATGCGCCGGGGCAGGGCGCGGTCGGACGGCCGCACCAGGTGGCCGCGGGTGGGCCCGGTGGAGCAGAGTAACCGTTCGAACTCGTACGCCGTGACCACGTTGGGGTAGACCCCGTACCCGTACTCCCCCTCGCGCACCGCAGGGTGAAGGTCAAAGCCCGGGGCGAGGATGACCGCCCCCACCTCCACCTCCCTCTCCTCCGGAGCGTCACTGTGCCGGACCGCGTTCCTCTGGCAGGCCTGCTCGCACCGCAGGCACTCGCTGCACGCCCCGCACGCCAGGCACCGCGCGGCCTCGGAGACCGCGGCCTCCCGGTCGAGCCCCAGCGAGACCTCGTCGAAGCCCGAGAGCGCCCCTTTGGGCTCCAGCCGCCCCGGCCGGGCGCGCGCCCGGGGGACGGGCCGGGCCCACTCCGGCGCGCTAAGGCGCTCGGGGGCGGGAGCCTCCCTGCCCTCCCGGAGATCGCCGCCGGAGAGGTACCTGTCGATCGACTCCGCCGCCTCGTGGCCCGAGACGATGGCCTCCAGCACCGAAGACCCGTGGCCGGTGATGTCGCCACAGGCGAACACCCCGGGCGCGGACGTCTCCTTCGTCAGCCTGTCGGCCACGACCAGGCCGCCCGGGGTGGTGCGGATGGAACCGTCGTCGGGCAGGAATCCCGGCTCGGGGGCCCGGCCCACGCAGAGGATGACGGTGTCCACCTGGAGCCGCTCCTCCGTCCCCTCCTGGTAGCGGGGGTCGAACCGCCCCGTCTCATCGAAGACCTGAACGCACCGCCAGAGCTCCACGCCCGTGACGCTGCCGTCCTTGTGGAGCACGCGCTTCAGCCCCGTCGAGGGGTGGAGCTTCACCCCCTCCTCCAGGGCCTGCTCCACCTCCCAGGGGCGGGCCGGCAGAGTGTCCCGGCCCTCCACGCAGGCCACGTGGACCTCCCGGGCCCCCAGCCTCAGCGCGGTCCCGGCCGCGCCCATGGCCACCGAGCCCCCGCCCACCACCAGCACCCTTTGCCCCACGGGCGGACGGCCGCCCAGGGCGGCCTCCCTCAGCCACCCCAGGCCCTCCACCACGCCCTGGGCGTCCACGCCCGGCACGGGGAGCGGGCAGCCCCTCTGCAGCCCCACGGCCAGCAGCACGGCGCCGTACTCCGACCTCAGCCGGTCCCAGCCGATGTCCCGGCCCACGCGCACCCCGGTGCGGATCTCCACGCCCTCGCCCTCTATCGCGGCTATCTCCCGCTCCACCACGGACTCGGGCAGCCGGTAGCGGGGGATGCCGCACCTCAGCATCCCGCCCGGTCTGGGCAGGGCCTCATAGACGGTGACGCCGAAGCCCCGGCGGGTAAGGTCCAGGGCCGCCGTAAGCCCCGCCGGACCGCCGCCCACCACCGCCACCCGCTGGCCCCGGGGCTCAGCCGGGGGCGGAAGGGACAGCCAGGGCCGCCGCTTGCCCCGGGCCTCCCGGGCGCGGGCCCAGTACTCCTCCCAGCCGTAGTCTGCGGCCGCCCGCTCCAGGGCAGAGATCGCCAGAGGCTCGTCGACGTCCTTGCGGTTGCACTCGCTCTCACACGGATGGTGGCAGATGCGGCCGCAGATGCCGGGGAAGGGCAGGGTGCGGCGGACCACGTCGACCGCCTGGGCAAACCTGCCCTGGGCAACCAGGGCCACGAACCCCTGGACGTTGCAGCCCGCAGGGCAGCCCGAGCGGCAGGGCGGACGCCCCCGCTTCTCCACCAGGTAGGCGTTGGGCACCGCCTGGGGAAACATCTTGTGGATGGCCTTCTGGGTGCCTCGGCCCAGGTTGAAGGCGTCGGGCACCTCCACCGGGCAGACGCCCTCGCACCCTCCGCAGGCGGTGCACTCCTTTACGTCCACGTACCGCGGCTGGCTCCGGAGCCGGGCCTTAAAACGCCCCGGCTCCCCCTCCAGGCCCACCACCGTGGTCAGCGCGCTGATCTCGATGTTGGGGTGGTTCTGGCAGTCGGTCATCCGGGGCCCCAGCATGCACATGGCGCAGTCGTTGGTGGGGAAGGTCTTGTCCAGCCGGGCCATCTTCCCCCCGATGGACGCCTCCTCAGTCACCAGGTGCACGAAGAACCCCGAGCCCGCGAGGTCCAGCGCGGCCTGCATCCCGCCGATGCCGCCGCCCACCACCAGCACCGAGCCCAGCGGCCCTGCTCCGTCATTGCGCTGGGGCATGCTCCACCCTCCCCCCTGCCTAGCCCAGGCCCAGCCGCGAAAGCAGCGGCCGGGGGCTCACCAGGTGGCGCCTGAACCATGAGCCCCTCCCGCCCAGGTCCAGCGCCAGACCCAGGAGCTCGGTGAAATAGAAGACCGGCAGCCTCCCTTCCGCGCCCCGGCTCTCCAGGTTGGTCTGGCAGAGGGGGCAGGCGGTGCTGAGCGCCTCAGCCCCGGCCCGCCGGGCCTCAACCCGGAGCCTGGAGCAGAGCTCCCCCACCAGGGCGGGGCGGGAGAACGCCAGGCCGGCGCCGCAGCAGTCGGTGCGGTAGGACCACTCCACCGGCTCGGCCCCTGCCGCCGACAGCAGCCTCTCCATGGAGCGCGGCTGCTCGGGGTCTTCGAACGCCGCCGCCCGGGGGGGCCGCACCAGCAGGCAGCCGTAGTACGCCGCCACCTTGAGGCCCTTGAGCGGCCTTCTTACCGCCCGCTTCAGCCCCGCCACCGCATCGGGGACAGAAAGCACCTCCAGGGGATGGCGGGCCCGGACCCTGCCCGTAAAGGGCCTGCCGGTGATGCGCCTCTGCTCCTCCTCCGCCACAAGCGCCCGGCCCTCCCCCGCCTCCAGCGCCGCCGCGGCCTGCCTTAAGCCGGAGTAGCAGGCGGCGCAGGGCGCCAGCAGGTCCCGCCCCTGGGCCTCGGCCAGGGCCAGGTTCCTCATGGGCAGGGCCAGGGCCAGAAAGTCGCTGGTGGAGTGGG
This sequence comes from Acetobacteraceae bacterium, assembly GCA_023511555.1. Taxonomy (GTDB): domain Bacteria; phylum Bacillota; class Sulfobacillia; order JAIMBG01; family JAIMBG01; genus JAIMBG01. Next base: position 29,315 of record JAIMBG010000006.1, read on the forward strand.
CCGATGTGGCACCGCAGCAATTCCAGCCCTTGAGCTCCTCCACCTCCAGCCCCAGCCGCCCCAGCACCGCCCGCGTGGAGAGGTCGTACTCCCTCCCCGTGGAGTGGAGCGAGCAGCCGGGGTAGTAGCCGTACTTCACTGGAGCTCCCTCGCTCTCTGGAAGATGCGGGCGACCTCGCGCGCCCCGGGGGCGCGGGACGGCAGGAGGCGGAGCTTGCCCCGCGCCATCATCCTGAGGCCCAGGCCCAGGTCCTGGGTGAGGTTCCGGGTGAGCAGCTTCTGGAGCAGGATGAGGCCCACCTCGTAGGCCCGGCCCAGAAGCTCCACCATGAGCAGGAAGGAGAAGTGGAAGTCCTTCACCGCCTTCTCCGCCGGCCGCCGCTCCCTCAGCGCCATGACCCGGAGCGCGTCCGTCACCCTGGCCCCGTCGATCTCGTTGGGGCATCGCGCCTGGCAGGTCTTGCAGCCGGTGCAGAGCCAAATGGCGCGGGCGCTCAGCGCCTCGTCCTTGAGCCCGAGCTGCACCAGGCGGACCACCTGGTGGATCTTGAGGTCAGCCGCAAAGGACAGCGGGCAGCCGGCCGAGCACTTCTGGCACTGGTAGCACCGCGCCACCGGCTGGCCGGAGTCCCGCTCCACCGCCCGGGGAAAGGTGACGGCAGCGGCGGAAGGATTGACCGCCATGATCCCTCGCCTCCCCATCTTGCCTACCGATGCCGGCTGATGCCGCCCGCCCTACTGCCGCTTCCGGAACACCTTCAGGTAGGAGTCGGCGTAGACGTCCTGGTTGAGCAGGATGCGGGCGGTGGCGACGGAGTTCATCAGCTCCTCGTCGCACACGTTGCATATGGCCCCGTCCAGCCCGGCGGCCATGGCCATCACCATGAAGGTGCGGTCCAGCAGGCTGCGGTTCACCGTCTTCTGGGACACGTTGGAGAGCCCCACCACCGTCTTGGGGGGCGGGCTGGAAAGGGTCTTCACCCGGCGGATGGTCTCCAGCACCTCCACGACGTGGTCCTGGGCCACGTTCACCGGGAGGATGAGGGGGTCGATCCACAGGTCCTCCAGGGGCACGCCGAACTCGTCCGCCGCGGCCACGATCTCCATGGCCAGCGCGGTGCGGCTGTCGGCGTCCTTGGGAATGCCCTTCTTGTCCATGGTGAGCCCGATGACCTTGGCCCCGAACCTCTTGGCCATGGGAAAGACGCGCTCTATCTTGGGCCGCTCGGCGGGGCAGGAGTTGATGAGCGCCGGCCGCTTGCAGCGCTCCAGCCCGGCCTCGATGACGTCGTAGTTCGTGGAGTCAAGGCAGAGCGGCAGGCTGGAGACCGCCTGGACCGTGTCCACCAGCCAGCGCATGGCCTTTATCGGGTCCTCAGCCGCCGGGCCGCAGTTGAGGTCGAGGTAGTCGGCGCCGGCCGCCTCCTGCCTCTGGGCCCACTCCTGGATGGGGTGGGGGTCGACGGAGGCAATGGCCCTGCCCACGTCCCGGAACATGCCGTTTATGCGCTCCCCTACAAGGATCATGGGGATCTTCCTCCTTCGGCCCGCCCCGGCGCCGGGTGCGCCCCGCGGCCGGGCGCAGCCTACATGGGATTGGGCACCATGAGTGCGTCAAGCCGCCTCCGCACCAGCCTGAGCGCCGCCGGATGCCGCAGGATGAGGATGTGAGCCCCCGCCTCCAGCACCGCCGCCGCCGTCATGGCCTCCCACAGCACACCCCGGGCGGGCTGCTCGCCCCAGCCGGGGAACTCCGACGCGGGAGCCGAGGCCTCCTTCTGCCGCCAGGCCTCGTAGCCCAGGTTGCAGATCACGGGGAACGACAGCATCTTGTCGCCCTGGAGCGCCCCCAGGCGGATGCGCTCCATGATGGAGAAGCAGTACTCGATGCCGAACCCCAGCGACGCCGTGGTGGGGTCGATGAGGATGCGGCTCAAAGGCAGGTTCATCTCGCTGATCAGGATGTTGAGCTGCTTGCAGATGTTGATGTCGATGGGGCTCTGGGCGATGATGCTGTGCTTGTGCACCATGCAGGCGGCGGTGAGCGTCTTGTAGTTGTCCTGCTTCGCCGTGCCCAGCGCCACGTTCTCCCCCGCCGCGGCCTCGGCCACCGCCGGCAGCACCTGGTTGTCCTTCTCGTCGTTGCCGCAGCCCCTTACGATGAGGGGCACGCCCACCGCCGAAAGCACGTCCCTGACGGTCCGGGCGCAGTCCTCAGGGGAGCGGTTCTGCCTTTCAGGATCGGCCCCTATCAGCGTGAGGCTGACGAGGTCGGCCCCGCACTCCACGCACTTCTTGGCCCACGCCGCCGGGTCGCCCCAGACCTCCCCCAACTCGGCCCTGAGCGGCTCGCTCCATTCCGGCGCCACGTCGGTGATCTCGAGCGCGATCACCGGCCGGTGTGGGACCTCGCCCTCAAACTGAAGGAACGGGAGCGTGGAGTCCCCGCCCACGGTGACGGTGTGGATGCGGGTGCCGCCCTGGTCCTTCGTCGCCCCCAGGGTCACCTCCCCTACCCTGCCGGTGTACCTGTCCCTGATGACTTCGACCGCCATGGCCACTCCCCTTTCCTTGACGGTACCCGTGATCGACCCCTGGGCCGGGCCGGCCCCGGAGGTGCTACAGCGCCACCCGCTTCACCAGGTCTCTCACCGCCTCCAGCGCCGGAGAGCCGGCGGCAAGGGAGGAAAGCGGCCGGCCCTCGAGGTCGAGCGCCGCCACCTGGGGGTCATTCGGCACCACCGCCCCCACCTCCAGCCCCAGCCGGGCGGCCGCTCCGCAGAGCTCCTCCCCGTCCTCCGAAGAGGCCCGGTTCAGCACCAGCAGCCGCGACTTCACCCGGGTGCCCTCCAGCGACCCGGCGAGCCGCCAGATGCGTTGGGCGGCGGTGAGCCCCCTCATCGTAGGGTCGCTGGTGACGAAAAGCACGTCTACGTCCCGGGCGATACGGCGGGAGAGGTGCTCCAGGCCCGCTTCGTTGTCCAGCACCAGGTACCGGTAGTTCCGGCTCAGCGTCTCCATATGCTTACGCAACAGGTCATTGGGGTAGCAGTAGCAGCCCGGGCCCTCGGGGCCCCCCATGGTGAGCAGGTCGACCCCCCTGGCCTCGGACAGCGCCTGGCTCAGCCTGAACTCCACGAACGCCTCCCGGCTCATGCCCGGCGGCACCGCCCGGGGCTCCTTGGTCTGGGCCAGGATCTCGGCCAGCGTCCCCTCCACCCTCACCCCCAGGGCCTCCCCCAGGTTGGCGTTCGGGTCGGCGTCCACCGCCAGGACGGGGCCGGCCCCCGCATCGAGAAGGCAGCGCACGGTGAGCGCGGCCAGCGTGGTCTTGCCGGTGCCGCCCTTGCCGGCCACGGCTATCTGAAAGGACATTCTATCCCCCATCAACCGTGCCCTATTGGCTTGCCAGCCACCGCTGCTTCACGAAAGAAGGAATGCCGGCGGACTCGCGCGGCCCCACCAGCACCTCCCAGCCGGAAAC
>JAIMBG010000166.1 GCA_023511555.1 Acetobacteraceae bacterium
CCCCCCCCCCCCCCCCCCCCCCCCCCCCCCCCCCCCCCCCCCCCCCCCCCCCCCCCCCCCCCCCCCCCCCCCCCCTTACGCCCCGCCAGGTGGTGGCGGAGCTGGACAAGTACATCGTGGGCCAGGACAGGGCCAAGCGGTCGGTTGCGGTGGCGCTTCGAAACCGCTACCGAAGGAGGAGGCTGCCCAAGGCGCTCCAGGATGAGGTCTACCCCAAGAACATCCTCATGATCGGCCCTACCGGCGTGGGCAAGACTGAGATCGCGCGGCGGCTGGCCCGCCTGGTCAACGCCCCCTTCGTGAAGGTGGAGGCAACGAAGTTCACCGAGGTGGGCTACGTAGGGCGGGACGTGGACTCCATGGTCCGCGACCTGGTGGAGACCGCCATCCGCATGGTCAAGGCGGAGAAGATAAAGACGGTGGAGGCAAAGGCCCGCGAGCTGGCCCAGGAGAGGCTGCTTGACATTCTGGCGCCCCTGCCCCGGCGCGAGACCGCGCCGCGCAACCCTCTGGAGGCCCTGTTCGGGATGGGCGGGCCGCAGCGTGACGACGGCGAGCCCTTTGCCGACCGGCTCGCCGCGGCCCGGGAGCGGAGGCAGCAGGTACGCGCCAGGCTGGAGTCGGGGGAGATAGAGGGGGAAATGGTGGAGGTGGAGGTGGAAGATTCCTCTCCTCCCATGCTGGAGGTGTTTTCCGGGGCCGGCGTGGAAGAGATGGGCATCAACCTCCAGGACGTGCTGGGCGGAATCCTCCCCCGGCGCCGCAAGCGCCGCAAGACCACGGTGGCGGAGGCCCGCAAGATCCTGATTCAGGAAGAGGCCCAGAAGCTGATCGACATGGACCAGGTGGTGGCCGAGGCCATCGAGCGCACCGAGCAGGGCGGCATCATCTTCCTGGACGAGATCGACAAGATCGCGGGCCGCGAGCACGGGGTAGGCCCCGACGTGTCCCGCGAGGGGGTGCAGCGGGACATTCTGCCCATCGTGGAAGGGTCAACGGTGATAACGAAGTACGGGCCGGTGCGCACCGACCACATCCTGTTCATCGCGGCGGGGGCGTTTCACGTGTCCAAGCCGGCGGACCTTATCCCGGAGCTTCAGGGGCGCCTGCCCATCCGGGTGGAGCTAGACCCCTTGCGCAAGGAGGATTTCGTCCGTATCCTCACCGAGCCCGAGAACGCCCTGGTGAAGCAGTACATTGAGCTCCTGCGGACCGAGGGCGTCGAGCTGACGTTCAGCCGGGACGCGATAGAGGAGATCGCCGAGCTGGCCACCCAGGTGAATGAGCAGACGGAGAACATCGGGGCCCGACGGTTGCACACCATCATGGAGAAGCTGCTCGAAGACGTGTCCTTTGAGGCCCCGGAGACCGGCGTCGGGCGTGTCCTGGTGGACAGGGAGTTCGTGCGAAGGAAGCTCGCGGACATCGTGAGGAACGATGACCTGAGCCGCTACATCCTCTGACACCTGGACCCTGCGCCTGCAGCCTGCCCGGGCCCGTGGGCCCGGGTGGGCCGGCAGTCTGGCAAGGGAGGGGCGGGAGGGGCGATGATCAACCTTCTGGAGAAGACCCGGCGGATGAACCGGCTGATACAGAAGGCCGAGACATACCCCATAGGTTTTGGCAGGATGGCGGAAATCCTCTGCGAGCTCCTGGGAGGGAACGTCTACCTGGTCGACGCCGGGGGCAGGATTCTGGGGCATGCCCTGATCCGGGAGTTCGAGTGCGAGATCATGGTGGACCAGGTGCTGCGCGAGGGGCAGTTCCCCGCCGATTACAACGACAAGCTGCTGCAGATGAAGGACACCTCCCCCAACATCACGCAGGAGAGGCGCAAGTGCGTGTTCAAGAAGGGGGTCCCGTGCATCCACGAGGGCAAGATCAGCACCATAGTACCGGTGTACGGCGGGGGCGAGAGGCTGGGCACCCTGGTGGTGGCGCGGTATCATGGCAGGTTTTCCGACGGGGACCTGATCCTGGCCGAGTACGCCGCCACGATGGTGGGCATGGAGATGATGCGGGAGCTGGGGGAGGAACGGGAGGAGCGGGCCCGGAGGCGCACGGCGGTGGAGGTGGCCATAGACACCCTCTCGTACTCGGAGCTGGAGGCAATACAGCACATCTTCGAGCGGCTGGAGGGCGGGGAGGGGCTGCTGGTGGCCTCCAAGATCGCCGACCGCGTGGGCATAACCCGGTCCGTGATAGTGAACGCGCTTCGCAAGTTCGAGAGCGCCGGGGTGATAGAGTCCCGAAGCCTGGGAATGAAGGGAACCCACATAAAGGTGCTCAACCCCTATCTCCTGCCTGAGCTGGCCCGGCGCCGGGCCCAGAGCTGACGAAAAATTTCTTTCCGATGCAGGAGGAAAATGCAAGCGCATGTCGAATAGAAGCTAATACCCAGTAAATGGGGTCGACAACCGCATAGTGACTCCGGTTTCCGAACGGGCAAACCCGTCGAAAGGCGGGGGCGCAAAACCGCGGGTCTACGGCCGAGAGATCGGTCAGGACAGCCGGGTTGCCGAAGAAGGCGGAGCTCGTGTTTTAGAGGCCAGGGAGCCTGTCTCTCGGTTTAACCGGGTGGCAGGCTCTGTGGTTTTGGAGGGGGGAGCGGGGGTGGCAGGAGGGGTCAGGGTGCTGGGGGAGGATGCAACGCTTTACGCCCTGGAGCGCGGCCTGGAGGCGGCGTCGCTGCGCCACCGGGCGCTGGCCCACAACGTGGCGAACGCCGATACTCCCGGCTACAAACGCCAGGACGTGACCTTCGCCAGCCGACTGGCCAGGCTGCTGGGCACCGGGGGCGCCGGGGGACGGGGCGCGTCGGGGCGGGAACTCGAGCCCCGGGTGGTGGTAGACTCGTCCACCACGGGACGGGCGGACGGGAACAACGTGGAGGTCGAGGTAGAGATGGCCCTGATGGCGGAGAACTCGCTGTGGTATCAGTCCATGGTGCGCCTGGTCTCAGAAAAGCTGGGCCGCCTGAAGCTGGCCATCACGGAAGGGAGGCGCTAGGGGTGAGGCTGTTCTCCGCCATAGACACCAGCGCCTCTGGGCTGACCGCCGAGCGGCTGCGGATGGAGGTCATCGCCAACAACCTGGCCAACGCCGAGGCCACGCGCACCCCCGAGGGCGGGCCCTACCGGCGGCAGGTCGCGGTCTTCGCCCCGCGGCTGGGAGCTTCGGCCTTCGCCCGCTTTCTGGGCCGGCTCATCGGCGGCCGCAGCGCGGCGGGCGAGGGCGTAAGGGTGGTGGGGATCGTCCCGGACCCCACGCCGTTCAAGGTCAAGTACGACCCCGGCCACCCCGACGCCAACCCCCAGGGGTACGTGGAGCTGCCCAACGTGGACGTGGTCAAGGAGATGGTGGATCTCATCGCCGCCAGTCGGGCGTACGAGGCCAACATCACCGCCCTGGAGGCGGGCAAGCAGATGGCCCAACGGTCCCTGGAGATCGGCCGGTCCTAGACCGGCCCGGACGCGGGGCGTCCGGGCACCGGACGGCGGTCCCAGGGACGGGGCCGGGGCGGAGCCGCCCACTGATCGGCGGCGGGCGGGGGCCCGGGGCGGAGCCCCGGGGGAAAGGAGGCGGCCATGAAGGTCCAGGCGGTCGGTGTCCCAGCGCCGAACCTGCTGGGGCCGGGCCAGGGCCGCAGCGCCGGAGCGCCGAAAGGCCCGGAGTTCGCCGAATTCCTCAGCCGGGCCCTGGCTGAGGTCAATCGCATTCAACTCGAGGCCGACCAGGCCTCCCAGAGACTGGTCTACGGTGAAGTCGAGGACCTTCATCAGGTCATGATCCTTACGGAGAAGGCCAACCTGGCCCTTGAACTCACCATCCAGGTCAGGAACAAACTGCTGGAAGCCTACCAGGAGATCATGCGGATGCAGGTTTAGGCGGCCGCCCGAGCCGCAGGGTCGGCGGGAGGCGGGGGGCACCGGGGCGGCAGCCGGGGGTTAGAGGGGGGCCGAGATGAAGGGCGACAGGATGTCGCAGAGGGTAGCAGGGGTTTGGAAGCGGCTTCTGCCCTGGCAGAAGGCGGCGGTGGCCGGCGTGGCCCTGGCCGTGATGGTCGGGCTGCTGGCCGGGACAGGGGTCTTTACCCCGGACCGCTATGCCCCGCTGTTCACCGGGCTGGAGCCCCAGGACGCCGCCGAGATAGTGTCCACGCTGGAGGCGAGCGGCGTGCCCTACCGCCTGGGCGCGGGGGGAACGGCGGTGCTCGTGCCCGAGACCCAGGTCTACCGCGCGCGCCTCGACATGGCCGCCCGGGGGCTGCCCCGGGGCGGGGTAGTGGGGTACGAGATAATGGACCGGACCCGCCTGGGGAGCACCGACTTTGAGCAGCGCATCAGCTACCTCCGGGCCCTTCAGGGGGAGCTTGCCCGTACCATTATGCGGGTGAACGGGGTGGAGCAGGCCCGGGTGCATATCGTGCTGCCGGAGGAGAGCCTGTTCATCAGCGAGAAGCGCCCCGCCACGGCCGCGGTCCTGCTCGGGCTGAGGCCTGGCGTCGAGCTGGGGCGGGAGCAGGTGCAGGGCATCGTACACCTGGTGAGTCGCAGCGTGGAGGCGCTGTCTCCTGACGACGTGACCGTCATTGACACTCACGGGCGCATCCTGAGCGCCGGCCTGGGCGATGGCGGCCAACCCGCCGGCGTGGCCCTCACCCAGCTGGACGTTGCCCGCGCCTTTGAAAGCCAGTTGGCGGAGAGCCTTGAGACGCTGCTGCAGCAGGTGTTCGGGCCGGCCAATGTGGCTGCTCGGGTCTCGGCCCAGATAAACTTCGACGAGAAGGTGACGGAGAAGAGCCTGTTCGAGCCGGTAGCGGATCAGGAGGGCATGGCCCGGAGCGTGCAGGAGCTGGAGGAGTACTTCAAGGGCGAGGGGGCCGGCGC
>JAIMBG010000167.1 GCA_023511555.1 Acetobacteraceae bacterium
CCGCAGGACACCGTTGAGATTGATCCCACGGGCAAGCGTTCCGGACGCGGAGCCTATATTTGCCCCCGGCTGGAGTGTTTGCAAAAAGCCATTAAAGCCAAACGTTTGGAGAAGGCATTGCAGCGATCCATTGCCCCGGAAATTATTCAATCCCTGACCGAGGGATTGAAGGAATAATGGGCGGGGGAGTAACGCAGATGCTTTTTCTCGCCCGGCGTGCCGGGCGCGTTGTTGGGGGGGATAGGGCGGTACGTGCGGCCATCCAGCGGGGTCACGCCAGACTGGTACTGCTGGCTACCAATGCTTCCGGGCGTACCAAAAGGACGTTTTTGTTCCTGACCCGTTCTACGGGGGTTCCCGTGGCTACCTGGGGATTCAAGGAGGAATTGGGCCGGATCTTAAACCGGTCAACCTGTGCCGTTATGGCTATTACCGATGAACACTTTTCTCAAGGCATTTTAAAATATTTGGAAAGGGGAGATTGTGGCTAGTCGTTAGTTGTTGGTCGTTGGTGGTTGGTGGCGACTGGTAGCTGCAGCTGACGACTGATGACTAACCACCAGCCACCCAATCTGGAGGTGTTTGCATGGTCAAAAAACGAGTCCACGAACTGGCCAAAGAACTGAACATAGAAAGTAAGGAGCTGATGCAAAAGCTTAGCCATATGGGTATTACGGTGAAGTCGCCCCTCTCCACCCTGCAGGATGCAGAGGTGAACCGGGTGCTGTCAGAGTTAAAAGGCGGGAATGTTCAAGCCCAGGCTCAGGCCCAGGCCCCGGCTAAGGCAGATAAGCCCAAAGAAAATAAGAACAGCAACAAAAAACGGAACGCGGAACGCCCCCGGCAGCAACAGGAGGGGCGACGTTTTGACCGCGGGCCGGGGCTGGTGGATAGGGTGCCCTCCCGTCCCCCGGACCGGCGTTTTCAGGAGCGCCCGTTGAAGGTAGAGCCTCTCGCTTACGCATTCGGTGGAGTAGGGGAAGGACTCCTCGGCTGAACCGATCCAGTCACTCACCGTCGTAAGACCGGCGACCATCATCACCAGAGCGTGAGCGTGGGAGGCGTCCCGCCGGGGGGCGTCTCCGGGACCCACGCCCGCTGCCTCCTGGTAGCGCTCGAGCAAGGCCGCCCTGAGTGACTCCCACCGGTCGTCCCCAAGCGACCTCCTTCCCAGCGAATCCCGCCTTTCAGGCTTGTAGAACACCCCGTGGTGACCGCCGATTGCGGTGGCGAAGGCGATGGCCGAAGCTCGGTCCAGACCGAGCGGGCAGAGGTAGTCGCGGGCTATCGCCGCCGTGACCAGCTCGTGACGTACAGGCTCGGCATAGGGAGGGAAGCTGAGCCCTGCTCTGAGGAGGGACGCCCGCCCTTCGGGGGACTTCGCCTGAAAGGGCGGGGAAGCCTTGCCAATGTCGTGGAGCCCCGCGAGGAACGCTAGCCACCTCCCCGCACCGTCCTCGGGAAGCCCTAGCGCTGCAGCCAACTGGCGTTTGAGTGAGGGCGCCAGCGCCTGCTCCCACAGGGCCAGCGCGGTGGCAAACACGTCCAATAGATGCCACAGGAGCGGGTGGTGCAGGCCTGAGTTCGGGTCTCGCTTGGCCCACACGGCTAGAAGGTCCATGATGCCTCCTCCCGCCATTCGGCGCGGACCGGCGGGGCCAGTAATGAGGGAGCCAAGATCATGAGGGGCACATGGTATTATCCACATATTTCGAGTCAAACGCTTAGATTCCTGCGCGTCCCTTCACCTCGCGTTGCCCGGTCGGTACCGCCACCGGTGAGCCGGCTCCTTCTCTCGGCGCGCCTCTGGCGCCCTCGCAGGGTTGAGCGGCGCCGGTACCAGTCGCCCCTTCTGCCTGCGTGTGGCCCCGAGGGCAAGCAGCGGCAGCGGGGCCGCCGGGGATTGGCCGCCCACTCGCATACGCCAAGAACCCCTTCGACCCCCTGCGACACCCTTCCCACTCGGCCCGCGGTAGAATCTATCATAAGGGGCCGTCGGGGCCAGTAACTTTCTATGTAGGGGGCGGCCCGGCGGGAGGGGATCCTCCGGGGGGCGCGCGCGGTGAGGGTTCGGGTCTACCTTGACGTGCTCCTGGGCGTAAACCTGGCCATGAACTGGGCTCTGCTGTGGGCGGCGGCCAGGCTGGCCGGCCGCAGGGTCCCGCCCTGGCGCCTGCCGGTGGCCGCGGCCCTGGGTGCGGCCTACGGCCTGGTGGTGCTGCTCCCCTCCGGCTGGTGGTCGGGGGTGCCGGCCAGGGTGGCGGTGTCGCTGGCCATGCTGGCGGCGGCGTTCCTGCCCGTGGGAGTCCGCGCCTTCCTCCGCCTGGCGGCGGGGTTTTACGCCGCCTCCTTCGTGGCCGCGGGCGGCGCCCTGGCCGCGGCCTGGCTGGGCAGGCCAGCTCTAAGCGCGGAGCCGGCCTCGTTCCCCGCCGCCGCCCTGGGCTTCGGTCTGGCCGCGGGCCTGGGGCTGGCCGGCTGGGCGGGGGGGCTGTTCCGGCGCCGGGCCTGGGAGCGGCTGTGGCTGGTCCGGGTGGACATAGCCTGCGGTCGGGAGCAGGTCAGGCTCACCGGGCTCCTGGACACCGGCAACCGCCTCTATGACCCGTTTTCCCATGCGCCGGTGCTGGTGGCGGAGTACCGTGCGGTGGAGCCTCTCATCCCGCCGGGGCTGAGGGGCCTGTTCGGCTCCGGCCTGGCAGGGGCTGCCGCCCTCGACCTGGGGCTGCTCCAGGCCGGGCTCGGTCAGGAGGCCTGGGCGTCGCGGTTCCGGGCCGTTCCCTACCGTTCCATCGACCGGGGGCAAGGCCTGCTCTTTGGGTTTAGGCCCGACCGCATCTGGGTTTGGGACGGTGGGGTCAGGCTGCAGGCGGGTGGGGCCGTGGTCGCGCTCCAGTCGCGGCCGCTGTCGCCCGACGGGTCCTACCAGGCGCTGGTGCCGCCCGACCTTGTCCTGGACGCGGACCCGGTCCGGGCGCCCGCCAGAGCCCGGGCCCGAGCGCCGCGGCCCGGGGGGCGGAAGCCAGGGGGTGGAAAGGGGTGAGGTCGTGGTGAGCGGGTGGAGCAGGGCCAGGCTGCGCGGCCGCCTCCTGCTGATCCGGCTTCTGCGGCGGGTGGGGCTGATCCTCCCCCCGGCGTGGTACGTAGGCGGCAGCGAGGCTCTGCCGCCGCCGCTGAGCCGCGACGAGGAGGGGCTGCTGATCGGCCGGCTCAGGGACGGCGACCTTAACGTCCGGGGGGTGCTTATCGAGAGGAACCTCAGGCTGGTGGTGTACATCGCCCGCAAGTTTGAGAGCACCGGGGTGGGCATAGAGGACCTGGTATCCATCGGGACCATCGGCCTGATCAAGGCCGTCAACACCTTCGACCCCTCAAAGCGCATCAAGCTTGCCACCTACGCGTCCCGCTGCATCGAGAACGAAATCCTCATGTACCTGAGACGCAACCACCGGCTAAGGGCCGAAGTCTCCTTCGACGAGCCGCTCAATATCGACTGGGACGGCAACGAGCTGCTGCTGTCCGACGTGCTGGGGACCGAGGGGGACATCATCTACCGGGGCCTGGAGGAGCAGGTGGACCGCGACCTGCTCCGCCGCGCCATGGATAAGCTCACCGGGCGGGAGCGCCGCATCATGGAGCTCCGCTTCGGCCTGCGCGACGACACCGGCCGGACCCAGAAGGAGGTGGCGGAGCTCCTGGGCATCTCCCAGTCCTACATCTCCCGCCTGGAGAAGCGCATCATCAAGCGGCTGAGGAGGGAGATCTGCCGCATGGAGTAGGGACCGCGCCCCATAGGCGGGGGGTCCCCTCAGGGAGCGGGATCTGCTCCCGAAACGTGACGGATCCTGACCGGGGCTGCACCGCAGAGCCCCGGTTTGTCTTTTTGTGGCACCAGTTTCCATATCGTGTATATACCGACCCTCCCCCGGACATAATGCTAGATGAGGTGGACGGGCCGGCAGGGGGTGGTCGTCCCTTGGTCAACAAGGTCGAAATCTGCGGGGTCAATACATCCAAACTGCCGGTATTGGCCAACGCCGAGATGCGGCAGCTCTTCCGGGACATGCACAGCGGCGACAAGAGCGCCCGGGAAAGGCCGATCAACGGCAACCTCCGCCTGGTGCTGAGCGGCATCCAGCGGTTCAACAACCGGGGGGAGTTCGTCGACGACCTCTTTCAGGTGGGCTGCATAGGACTCATGAAGGCCATCGACAACTTCGACCTCAGCCAGAACGTCAAGTTTTCCACCTACGCCGTCCCCATGATAATCGGCGAGATCCGGCGCTACCTCAGGGACAACAACCCCATCCGGGTGAGCCGCTCGCTCCGGGACGTGGCGTACAAGGCGCTCCAGGTCAGGGACTCCCTGGTCAGCCGGCTGTCGCGGGAGCCCACCTTGAGCGAGGTGGCGGCGGAGCTAAGGATGCCCCGGGAGGAGGTCATCTACGCCCTCGACGCCATCCAGGAGCCGGTATCGCTGTTCGAGCCCATCTACCACGACGGGGGCGACCCCATCTACGTGATGGATCAGATAAGCGACGACAAGAACCACGACGGTCAGTGGCTGGAGGGGATCGCCATCCGGGAGGCGCTGCGCAAGCTGGGGGAGAGGGAAAAGCTCATTCTTACGCTCCGGTTCTTTGAGGGCAAGACCCAGATGGAGGTCGCACAGGAAATAGGGATATCGCAGGCCCAGGTTTCAAGGCTTGAAAAGGCGGCCTTGAAGCACATGAGAAAACTCATTTAGAGGGAAATGTCGTGGGCCTCCAAATGAGATCGAGGCCTACTCCGCGATAGATAACAAGCGGGTTAGGGGGGATTTGCCTGGATGCGCGAAATACGCAGCTTGCGAACGCGGATCGTTGT
>JAIMBG010000168.1 GCA_023511555.1 Acetobacteraceae bacterium
CCCTACGACATGTTGGGTGCCAACTCCTCCTCGCCCCCCGCCGGCCGCAAAAATTTTCGGATTTAAGGGCCGGACCCTGTCTGGGGCGAGGGATTCCCCCCTCCGGGCCCGCCGCCGGGCGCGCCTCGGCGCCCCTGAATCATGAGGCGGCCGCCGGTGTCCAGGGAGGCCAGCAGCACCCGCCCCGGGTCGGAGATGCCCCGGCGGGCCAGCTCCCCCAGGAGCCACGCCCGGCTCAGCCCCAGCTTCTTGAGCTCGTGCTCCTTCACCTCGCCGTCGTCGATGAGCACCGTGGGCAGCCCCTCGTAGGCCGTGGACACCCCCAGGTCGCGCGGGGTCACGGGCTCAAGCTGAGACCTCTTGATCAGGCTGAGCCGGCCGTCCGGCTCGAGCACCGCCACCTCCACCTCCGAGATGTCCCGGGCCCCCTGGAGCCTCACCAGCGAGTACAGCTCCTCCAGGTTGACCCGGGTGCGCCGGAGGTTCTTTTCCACCACCCGGCCCCCGGAGATGAGCACGCTGGGGCCGCCGCTGAAGAACCGCGCCAGCCTGCGGCTGCGCAGGCTCAGCACCGCCAGGGCCACCTGGAGGAAGGTGAAGGTCCCCGCGGAGATCAGCGCGTCAGCCACCGACGCCTCCCCCCTGCCCAGGGGGGTGGCGGCAATGGAGCCTATGGTGACGCCCACGGCGAAGTCGAAGGGGGAAAGCTGGCCCACCTCCCTCTTCCCCATCACCCGCACCATGGCCACGAGCACTACGAACACCACCACGGTGCGGAGCACGAACCCCAGGAGGGGCAGGGAGGCATGGGGCCCCAGCAGGTCCACCGCCCTTGCCTCCTTTGAGCCCCCGGCCGCCGTCAGCGCTTCTGCACGTACAGCGCCCCGGTGGTGTCGAGCAGGGCCAGGAACACCTGCTCGGGGTTGGCCGCCCCCTGGGCGGCGAGCTGGTCCTGAAGCCACCTCTCGCTCAAGCCCAGGGCCTTGAGGTTGCGGCTCAGCACCACCCCGTCGTGGACCAGCACCGCCGGGAGCCCGCGGTAGGGGGTGGCGAGCCCCAGGTCCTGGGGCGTGGCGGGGCGCGCCTGTGACTTCTTGATCACCGACAGCCGGCCGGGGGGCTCCATTATGGCGAACTCGACATCGTTCATATCGGAGATGCCCTTGATCCGCAGGTCGCTCAGCAGGTTGTCCAGGCTGAGGTGGGCGCGGCGGAGGTTCTCCCGGATCACGCGGCCGCCCGCGACCAGGATCACCGGCTCTGCGCCCAGGAGGTCCTTAAGGTAGTTGCTCCTTATGGCGAGCTCGGCAAAGAGCACCCAGACGGCCGTCATGGTGGCCATGGAGGCCAAAGCCACCGCCACCGGCACCTGGCCGCCGGTGAGCGGCTCGGCGGCGACGGTGCCGATGGTGATGGCCACGGCAAAGGCGAACGGCGCCAGCCGCCCCACCTCCTGCTTCCCCATCAGTCGGAAGAGGGCGACCAGCGCGAAGAATACGATGACGCTGCGCACTATCAACGCCGGCGCAGACAGCCGGTCCACCGGATGCAGAAATCCCAGGTCCAAGACAAAGCCCCCCCGGCGGGATACCTGCCGGGGCTAAGCATGCCCTCCGAATCAGTGGGGGTATGCGGCGCCGGAGCAGGACCCGGGCCCGCCGCCTTCGGTGCGGCGGTAGACCACGCGGCCGTCTACCATGACCAGGTCGCAGTGGCTGAAGGTGCAGAACGGGTGCCCGGAAAACACGGCCAGGTCGGCGTCCTTCCCCGGCTCCAGGCTGCCCAGGCGCCCGGCCACCCCCAGGATCTCGGCCGGGTGGATGGTTATGGCCTTGAACGCCTCCGCCTCCGGCATCCCCTCCCTCACCGCCACCCCAGCGGCCAGCGGGAGCCAGCGGGTCTGGGAGGCCCCGTCCATCTGCAGCGCCACCTTCACCCCGGCCCGGGCCAAAGCCGCGGCGTTCCCGACGTTGAGGCCCTGGAGCTCCATCTTGGAGCGGTGGATGAAGATGGGCCCCACCGTGCACGGGACGCCCTGGCCAGCGATGGCCTCGGCCACCTTGTAGCCCTCGGTGGCGTGCTCTATCACGCAGTCCAGGCCGAACTCGGCGGCGATGCGCAGCGCGGTGAGTATGTCGTCGGCGCGATGGGCATGGATCCGCGCCTTGATCTCCCGCCTCAGCACCCGGCCCAGGGCCTCCCAGCGCAGGTCCCGCCCCCGGCGGCCGGGGGCAGACGCCACCTCCTCCCCGTCGGGCAGGCCGGCCATGTAGTTCTGCGCCTTCACCAGCGCCTCGCGCAGCACCGCCGCGTTGCCCATGCGGGTGGCCGGCATCTTCTTTATGGTCTGGGTGCCGTACGCCCGCTTGGGGTTCTCGCCCAGCGCCATCTTCATGGCCTCCGTCCCGGGCAGCAGCATCTCCGCCAGGGTCCGGCCCGCCAGCTTGATGGCGAACCCTGTCCCGCCGACTACGTTGGCGCTGCCCGGACCGGTGAACGCCGCCGTCACCCCGGCCGAGAGCACCTCGGGGAAGGAGGGGTCGTCGGGGTTGAAGCCGTCCATGCCCCGCAACTGAGGGGTCACGGGGTCGGTGAGCTCGTTCACGTCCGAGGTGGCCCACACCAGGGGCTCCCCGTGCAGCCCCAGGTGGCTGTGGGCGTCGATGAACCCCGGGGTCACGAAGCGGCCCTCGGCGTCTATGACCTCGGCCCCCGCCGGGACGTCGAGGCCG
Source organism: Acetobacteraceae bacterium (assembly GCA_023511555.1). GTDB lineage: Bacteria > Bacillota > Sulfobacillia > JAIMBG01 > JAIMBG01 > JAIMBG01. The sequence continues at coordinate 2,733 of JAIMBG010000168.1, forward strand.
CGCCCGACCGCCGCTATCCTGCCCCCCTCCACCACCACCGTGCCCTCCTCCAGCCAGCCCCCGGCTGGAGTCAGCACCCTGCCTCCCTTGACGACGATCACAGCCTCACCCCCCGTCAGCCACGCTTACCCGTCCCTGCGGTGCGGCGGCCCCCCTTTCCCCACGGAAGCCGCCCCCGGCGCCTCCGGCCCGGCGTCCGCACGAGGGAACAGCCCCCGCAGCAGCAGCGGCGTGACGAGCGTCGTGACCAGGGTCATCAGCACCATGATGGAAAAAACCTCCCGGCCAATGACGCCGGAGCTCAGACCGATACTGGCCACGATCAGCGCCACCTCGCCGCGGGAGACCATCCCCACCCCCACCCGCAGCGACTCCATCAGGGTAAAGCGGCTGAGCCAGGCGCCCGCCGCCGCCCCCACCAGCTTCGTGGCCACGGCCACCAGGATGACAACCACGGTGAACACCCAGGACGCCCCCAGGGTGCGGGCGTTGGCGTCCAGCCCGATGCTCACGAAGAAGATGGGCACGAAGAACCCGTAGCCTATGACCCTGAGGCGCTCGAGCAGCATCTCCCGGAAGCGGGTCTGGGCGTAGAGCAGTCCGGCGAGATAAGAGCCGGTGATGGCCGCCACCCGGCCGAACGCCTCGGCAGCAAACGCGTAGGCCAGGAGCACCACGATGGCGAACGCCAGCACCGCCTCGCTGGCCCGCACGTGCCGCTCCACGGCCTCAGTCAGCCGTTCCAGCCACGACCAGCCCAGCCAGGTGGCCAGGCCGAAGAAGGCCGCCATGCCTAAAACCAGCCCGCCTATGCTCCCGAGCCCCGCCTGGCCGGGGCGGGAGAACGCCACCACCAGTGACAGGACTATGATGCCCATCACGTCGTCTATGACCGCCGCCCCCAGGATGGTCGTGCCCTCCTTGCTGCGGAGCTGGCCCAGCTCCATAAGCGTCTGGGCCGAGATGCTCACGCTGGTGGCGGTCAGCACCGTCCCTACGAACACGCTCTCCCGCCAGGAAAGGCCGAACAGCCGCGACGCCAGCATACCCACGCCGAACGGCAGGGCGACGCCCCCGGCGGCGCCGTTGAACGCCGCCAGCCCCACCCGCCGCATCTGGGCCAGCTCCGTCTCAAGGCCGGCGAGGAACATCAGCAGAACCACGCCGATCTCGGCGAGATCCTTCACTACCACCTTCAGCTCCTCGCCCGAGAACATGGGCCAGCCCATCACGTCGAGCACGGTGGGGCCCAGTATGAGGCCCACCAAGAGCTCCCCGAACACAGCGGGCTGGCCGACCCGGTTGCTGAGGCTGGCGGCCAGCTTTGAGGCAAGCACCATGAAGGCCAGAAGGAGCAACAGGGCCAGCCGCTGATCCATGTCCGCCGCTCAACCTCCCCCCAGCCGGCCCCGCCTGGCGGCCTTGCGCCGGTGGACCGCCCCGGGGCCGAGTCGCGTCAGGCGTCCAGACGCAAAAGCCCCGCGCCGGAAAGCCCGGCTGGCAAAACCATGCCCCCGGTGGCCCAGTCCTCCACCCGGGGGCGCCCTGGCACCCGGCGCCCGCTGCTCCACGGCGGCGGGCCGGGTCTGCCCGCCCCTAATTATAATGGAGCCCTCGCCCAGGTGTCAACGCCGGTCGCGGTTGATCCGAAATGGCATCCGTCCACCCCCTTCCGGGCACGGAAAAACCGCCGTCGCGGCGGTCAGGCTGGGAACTGCACCTATTGTTGCCCTGCTACTTCTGGCTCAGGACCTTCGGCCCGGCCGCGGTCGGGGCCACCACCTCGGTGCCGCCCCGCTGGCTGGCTACGGTAAGGCTCTTAGGGGCGAACTTGCCGTCAACCCCGCGCGGCACGAAGGTCTTGCTCCCTGGACTGTACTGCAGCACCGTCCCGCTCGTCGCCCATACCTGGCGGCTATCCGGCGGGAGGACTGGCTGCTGGTCGGCGATAGGTCTTTCGCCCACCGCCTCGCCGAGGGGCGGGATAGGACAGGTCCCTCTGAAAGAGAGGGAAGAGAGGGCTCGCTCTAGAAGGCAGTAGTGACCCAAGCGCTGCCAAGGAGAGGAGGCCTCTCTTCCCATGCGTAATCGGATCAAGGAACTGATAGCCGAGGGCAAGCTGAGTCTCA
>JAIMBG010000169.1 GCA_023511555.1 Acetobacteraceae bacterium
GTTCTGTCCCGTGGGAGCTCCTGAAGGCGGAACGGTCTGGGCTCGGCCGGCACCCGCGACCACCGACACTTTTGGCTCTCCGCCCCGGCCCCTCGCGTACTTAACACCACCTGGAAGGCTGGCATGCTGCTGTCAGCACCCTGCACCCTGGCCCTCGTCCTCTGCTTTTAGAGCCACGTGGGTTAGACACCGTTCTGTCGAAAACTGTCGACAATTTTTTGCTATCCTGGTAGGATTTTGTTTAAGGGGGAGAGTATAGGCGTATGAGGAAGGCGTAGGATCGGGCCGGGGGTGTCTGCTCTTGCTCCGGGTGAGCAGCGACAGCATAGCGAGAAGAATTGTGAGGACGTGTATGCGGGTGCGGCCCGGGGAGGTGATCATGCTCTCCGGCGGGGTGCACAACTTTGAGCTGGTCGAGGACCTGGCGGTCAACATCAGACGGGCGGGGGCGTTTCCGGTGATCACCGTCACCAGCGACCGCCTGACCCACCGTCTGGTGTCAGAGCTCGACGTGAACACGCTGAGGGAGGTCCCCTCCTACCTGCTGCGCTGGCTGGACGAGGTCAACGGGATCATCGACGTGGACGGCTCGCGGGACCCCAGGTGCCTCCAGGACCTGCCGGAGGATAGGGTGAGTGCCTGCCGCGCCGGCCTGGAGGCGATCCACCGCAAGCGGGCGGAGCGCAGCATCAGGTGGCTGTGGATCGGCTACCCTACCCGGGAGAAGGCCCAGCTTTATGGCATAGACTTTGAGAAGCTGCATGACGGGTTCTGGCGGGCGCTCGACGTGGACTATGAGGCGATGGCCGCGGCCGGCTCGGCGCTGGTCGAGGCCATAGGCACGGGGCGCGCGGTAAGGGTGAGGTCGGACCAGGGGACCGACCTGGAGTTCACGCTTCTGGGCCGCACGGCGAGGGTGGACGACGGCGTCATCTCCGACGAGGACCTGGCGCAGGGGTTTGTGACCAACAACCTCCCCTGCGGCGAGGTGTTCTACGCCCCGGTGGAGTCGTCGGTGAACGGCCGTGCGGTTTTCGACCTGGCATACTATCGCGGCCACCCCATCAGGGGCATAGACGTCACCTTCTCCGAGGGCAGGCTGGTGCGGGCTCGCGCGGCGGAGAACGAAACCCTGTTCTTAGATCGGCTGAGAAATGCCACCGGCGGCGCCGACCGGGTGGGGGAGTTTGGGATCGGCCTCAACCCCAGTCTCAGGGCCCCCACCGGCGACACCTCGATCGACGAGAAGATCTGGGGCAGCGTACACCTTGCCCTGGGGGACAACCTCAGCTTCGGGGGCCAGAACAGCTCCAACCTCCATTGGGACCTGCTCATCATGCGGCCCACGGTGGAGGTGGACGGGAGGCTCCTGATAAAGGACGGTGAGCTGCTACCCCTCTCGCCCCCACGCCTCAGGCACCGGCGGAGGGCGGGGGCCGGCGCCCGGTAGCGGGCGCATGCCTTTTGTCTCTGTGCTCGTGCTGTGCCAGGCGGCCGGCATCGTGCTGACCGCCTGGATACATCTCTCCCCGCGACTGGGGCTGCTGATAGGGCTGGCGGCCGCGGCCGCGCTTGCCGCGGCGGCGGTGGCGTGGGGCTGGCGCCTGAGCCGCTGGCTGGTAGCAGCCCTGGTGCTCCTGGCCCAGGCGGCCGCCCTTCCCTTCCAGGAGGCCCGGGCCCTGGGCGATCTGGGGCCCTGGGTGGGCGTAGCGAACACGGTGCTTCGGGGCCGGGTGGCGTGGGTGGAGGCGAAGGGGGAGGAGCTACAGGCGGTGGTGCGGATCGAGGAGGTGCTGCCGCCCCAGGGCGTTGCCCCGCTCGCGGAGGCCCAGGGCGCCACGGCCCCGAGGGCGGCGGTCCCGAATGGCGGCCGGTTTCTGCCCGCCGCGGGCACCGTTCTGGTGAGCTGGACCCCGCGTTGCAGCGCCGGCCCCGCCCCGCCGTCGGTGTTCCCTGGCCATCTGGTGGAGGTGAGGGGGCGGCTGGAGCTGCCCGGCCCCCCCGGCAACCCCGGGGAGTTCAACTACCGTGCCTACCTGGCGGCTCGCGGGGTCCGCTACCTGCTCCGCGCCTGGGGCGACGGGCCCCGCCCCCTCGGGCCGGCGCCCGGTGCCGCGGCGGTACGGTTGGTGGGGTCGGCCCGGGCCAGGGTGGAGGGCCCCCTCCAGGCCCTGTCCCCTGCCCGGGCTGCGCTTTTGCGCGGGCTCCTGCTTGGCGGCAGCCAGGGCCTGGACCCTGACCTGGTGGACAGCTTCGGCCGGGCCGGGCTGATTCACCTGCTTTCCGCCTCCGGCCTCCATGTGGGCTTCGTGCTCGCGGCCGTCAGCGTGCCGCTGGGCTGCCTGCGCCTGACCCGGCGGGCGGCGGCGCTGCTGGCCCTGCCGGCGGTGGGGTTTTACGCCCTGCTCACCGGGGCCCGGGCCCCGGTGGTGCGCTCGGCACTGATGCTGGGGTCGGCGGTGGTCGGCGCCTCCCTGGGGCGGGGCCGCCACTCGCTGGGGGCCCTGGCTGTGGCCGCGGGCGCCATACTGGTGCACAACCCCTTTGCCCTGTGGGACGCCGGCTTTCAGCTCTCCTTTGCGGCCACGTTCGGCCTGGTGACGCTGGCTCCGCGGTTTCGGCGGGGGCTGGCCCGGCTGCCCCGGCCGCTGGCCTCGGCGCTGTCGGTGACCTGTGCCGCCCAGGCGGCCACGCTTCCCCTGGCGCTCTACCACTTCGGGCGCCTGTCGCTGCTGGCCCCCGTGGCCAATCTGGCCGCGGTGCCCCTGGCCGCGGCGGCGGTCGTGGTGGGGTTTATCGGGGCCGCCGTGAGCCTGGTCTGGCCCGCCGGAGCCTCCCTAGCCTACCGGCTCGCCGGTCCGGCCCTGGCCGTTTTGGACCTCTGGGGCCGGGCCGTGGGCGGCCTGCCCGGCGCCTCCCTGGAGGCCCCCCGGCCCAGCCCCGTGGCTCTGGCCGGCTGGTCGGGGGCGCTGCTCCTCTTGCTGGGCGCGGCTGGAGCCCGCAGTACGGGCACCGGCCCGGTCCCAGGGGGGTGGGGGCCGGGGGGGTGGGGAGGGGAAGGCCGAGTACCGGCCGGCCGGAGCCGGGACGGAGAGGCGGGCTGCCGATTGTGCGGCCGCGAAGGGGCCGGCCGCCCCGGTCCTGCGCCGCCGGGGCCGGTGAGGCCCCCCCTGGCCGCCCTGGGCCGCCGCCTGGCCGCGGCCCTTCTCTGCCTGGCGTGCGCCTGCGTCTGGGACCGGGCGCTGTACCGGCCGCTGAACGTGCTCACCTGTTACTTCCTTGACGTGGGCAACGGGGACGCGGTGTTCGCGCTCCTGCCGGGGGGACGCACCCTGCTCCTCGACGGGGGGCCCTGGTCCGGGGGCGGGCCGGAGGGGGACGGAGCCGCCCCGCCGGGCCGCCGGAGAAGCCCGCCACTTCCTCCGCCCCGGGCCGTGGCCTTCCTCCGCCGGCTGGGAGTTCGCCGGCTGGACTACCTCATCCTTTCCCACCCCCACCAGGACCACCTGGGAGGGGTGGTGGCGGCCGCGGAGGGGCTGAGGGTAGGGGCGTTCTACTGCTCCCCCCAGGCCCTGGCCCAGGCGGCCGCCGCAGGAGGCGCCGGCCCGTCCGGGCCCGCCGGCGGCGGGCTCCTAGGGAGGCTGTGGGACGCCCTGGAGCGGAAGGGGGTGCCCCGCCACGCCCTGGCGCGGGGCCACACGCTGGACCTGGGAGGCGGGGCGGTCCTGGAGGTGCTGCACCCTGCGCCGGCCGGCCTCCCCGGCGCCGGGGCCGGCGGGGTCCCTGGCCCCTCCGCCGGCCCGGGCGGCGAGGACGCCGCCACCAACGAGGAGAGCCTGGTGGTGCGGCTGAGGCTGGGGAGAGTGAGCCTGCTTCTGGCCGGCGACCTGGGGCCCGATGGCGAGCGGGAGCTGCTGGGGGCCGTGGGGACGGAGCGGTTGGGGTGCAGCGTCCTCAAGGTGGCCCACCACGGCAGTTCCACCTCCACCGGCGAAGAGTTCCTGGCCGCGGCCTGCCCGCAGGTGGCGGTGATAAGCGTGGGGACGGGACGCGGCCTGCCCTCCCCACGCCTCCTCCAGCGGCTCAGCGCCGCCCGCGTCTACCGGACCGACCGCGACGGGGCGGTGATACTGAGGACTGACGGGCGCGGCTGGAGGGTGAAGCCGTTCCGGGGCGGCGAACCGGCACGGGCCCCCGGAGGATGAGCGCGGCCGGCCGGGGGCCGGGAGCAGGTGACGGGCCGGCGGCCCGGCCGAAAGCCCCGTGCTGCAGGCGATTATGCGTCGGGCCTCGGTGCGCGACTTGAGGCGCACTGACACCTGGGCGGCGCACCTCGGCGTAAGGCGGAGCATCGCCGGGTACACCGCCCTGCTGTTCGGCGCCGTGGAATGGCCCTGGCGGCCCAGAACATGGTGATAGCCGCGGAGGGCATGGGGCTGGGGACGTGCTACGTCGGCACCGTGGGGCCACAATGCCGGTGAGGTGTGCCGCATCCTCCCCCTGGCACCGCGCGCGGCAGGGGATGGCGCCGGAAGGCGTTCAGGAACCGCATAAGCCGCGGCACTGACCGCCGCGACAGGTGGTGAAGCAGGATTCGCGGCACTCCGCGTCGCACCAGCCGGAGCAACCGCCGCAGAGGCCTTCACAGTTGCCGTCGCAGGGGTCCGCCGCCAGCGGACCGACGTACGTGATCAGCCGGGACGCAAGGCACACCGCCTCCGCCTCCCTTCCGGCGATTCGGGCGGGCGGCCTCTTAGATTTCTTTTGGACTAAGATGTGAGTAAAATTTATCGGGGGGCGGGATAGGACAGGTCCCTCTGAAAGAGAGGGAAGAGAGGGCTCGCTCTAGA
>JAIMBG010000170.1 GCA_023511555.1 Acetobacteraceae bacterium
TCTCATGCCCATCGAGCCTGTCACCCGGCGGCCGGATTGCTCCGGCCTGCCCAAACTACCTCCCTGACCAAGCCGGAGAAACCCCAGAGCGAGCCCAAACAGACGTTCCCCCCGAGGATCTTGACTCACAGGCCGTCCCCTGGCCCAGGTGGACAACCGCCCCGCCACGACGTATAATTGATTGTGGTTCCAGGCCGTGGGCCGCACACGGCACCCTGGGAGGTGGTTCAGTGTCAGAGATCATCACCGTCTCCGGCCTCACCAAGGTGTACGCCCGGCGGGTGCTGGCCGTGGACGGGGTCAGCTTCTCCGTCGAAAAGGGCGAGATCTTCGGGCTGCTCGGCCCGAACGGGGCGGGGAAGTCCACCACCATCCTCATGCTCATCACGCTCATCCGACCCACCTCGGGGCAGGCCTGGGTGTGCGGGTACGACGTGGCCAGGAACCCCGACCAGGTCCGCCACCACGTGGGCTACGTTTCCCAGGACATCGCCGTGGACGACACGCTCACCGGCTGGGAGAACCTGTGGCTGCAGGGCCGCCTCTATCACCTCGACCCCGCCCTCATTATGAGCCGCGGCCGGGAGCTGCTTGACATGGTGGACCTCACCGACCGGGCCCGCGACCTGGTCTCCCACTACTCCGGCGGGATGCGCAAGCGCCTGGACATCGCCGAAGGCCTCATCCACCGCCCCGCCGTGCTGTTCCTGGACGAGCCCACCCTGGGCCTGGACATCCAGACCCGAAGGCGCATCTGGGAGTATATCGAGCGGCTGCGCCGGGAGGAGGGCGTCACCATCTTCCTCACCACCCACTACATGGAGGAGGCCGACGCGCTCTGCGACCGGGTGGCCATCATCGACCGGGGCCGGATGGTGGCCCTGGGCAAGCCCGCCGACCTCAAGCGCGACCTGGGGGGCGACGTGATCACCGTGAAGTTTGGGTTCAGGACGCCGGGCGGAGAAGCGGCGACGCCGCCGCCCGCCGAGCTGGCCGCGCTCCCCGGAGTGGAACGGGTGCGGCCGTTGGGCGGGGACAGCGTGAGCCTTGTGGTCCGCGACGGCGACGTGGCCGTCCCCCGCATCCTGGAGACGTTGGCGGCGGCCGGCTGGCCGGTGCAGGCCATCTCACTCAAGCGGGCCAGCCTTGACGACGTGTTCCTTCACTATACCGGACGGGAGCTCAGGGAGGACGAGGGTTCGGACGCGTTCTACCGCACCGCCCGGGCGTTGAGGAGGGCAAGGCAATGAGCCTGGACACAGAGGCGGGGACCGGCGCCGTCCCAGAACGGTCCGACTCAGCCGGTGAAGCCGCCGGCACCGCCGAGGGCCGCCCTGCCGCCGGCTTCCGGGCCGCCGGGGCGTGGCGCCGGTTCTGGGTTGACACCTGGTGGGTGGCCTGGCGCGAGCTCAAGCACTACGTGGGGCAGAAGGTGCGCATCGTCATCACCCTCATCCAGCCCTTGATCTGGCTGGCGTTCATGGGTAACATGTTTCAGCGGGTGGCCATGGTCCCTGGCTTCCCCGCCGCCCGCTACCTGGACTACATGGCACCCGGCATCGTGGTCATGGTGACGCTGTTCGGCGGCATCTTCGGCGGGATGTCCATCGTCTGGGACCGGCGGTTCGGCTACCTCAACAAGCTGCTAGCCGCCCCCATAGTGCGGAGTTCGGTGGTGACGGGCAAGATGCTGGCCGTGGCTGTTCAGACTGCGATCCAGGCCCTGGTGGTCTTTGCCGTCGCGCTGACGATGGGAGTGGGGTTCAAGGCCGGGCCGGCGGGGGTGCCGGCGCTGGTCATCCTGGCCGCGCTCCTTAGCCTGGTGTTCGGCGGTCTCTCCCTGGCGCTCAGCGCGGTGCTCACCACCCACGAGGCGCTCATGGCCGTGGTCAACTTCATCACCATGCCGCTGATGTTCACCAGCAACGCCATGATGCCGCTCAGCTTCATGCCCGCCTGGCTGGCGGCGGTGGCCCGGGTGAACCCGCTGAGCTACGCCATAGACCCGCTGCGCAGCCTGTTCCTGGTGGGGTGGGACTGGTGGGCGCTGGCCCAGGGGATCCTGGTGCTGGGCCTGGCGGCAGCGGCGATGGCCGCCCTGGCCTCGGCCCTGTTCCGGCGCAGCGTGGCCTAGACAACGACAGGACGGAGAGGATATGGCTTCAATGCCCAGCAGCACCAGCGGCGGACCCGGCGAAAAAGGCGCGGGCGGCGGTCCCGCCGGCGCCGGCAGGGACGCGCCGAAGCCCGCCCTGTTCACCGTGGGCTGCCAGGGCCGCAGGGCGTCCGACCTGGCGGGGGAACTGGCCCGGCGCGGAGTGGCCTGCGTCATCGACGTGAGATACAACCCCTGGAGTCGGAGGCCCGAGTTCACCGGCAAGGCGCTGGCCGTGGCTCTGGCCTCGCGGGGCATCGCCTACCTTCACCTGCGGGGCCTGGGGGCGCCCCCAGAGCTGAGGCGGGCGTTCCAGGACAACCCGGACATGGCTCAGTTCCTCACCGCGTTCAAGGCCCACCTCTTCCAGCAGGGGCCGGCCCTGGACCAGCTCCAGGAGGCCCTCGACCGGTACGGCCGCGTGTGCCTCCTCTGCCAGGAGCATGACCCCTCCCAGTGCCACCGCCTGGCGGTCGCCGAGGAGGCCTGCCGGCGGGCGCCAGGGCTCCCGCTGGAGCACATCGTCTAGCCGGGGCCGGAGGACACCCTCTAGCCGGGAAGCGGCCAGAGCGCCAGCCCCTGGTCCGGGTCGAGGCGGCGCTCCAGCGGCTCGCCCTCCAGGTCGGCAAGGGCGAACTCGCAGGCGAACACCACCGTCCCCTCCAGCAGGTGCCCGCCCCAGCACTCGCCGTCCTCCCCCGACACCACCAGGTGACAGTGCACCGCGGGCCTGCCGTCGCGCAGCGACACGTTCCCCACGCCGCAGCTTATCTCCAGGTGACGGTCCAGCTCCAGCGTCCGGTAGCTCTTCTTCTTCTGGTCGTAAAACCCCAGCCTAGCCTGGGTAAGCGCGCCCAGCAGGGTGAACGCCCCCACCCTCACCTCCTGCTCCTCGGCCAGGTCCAGCAGCCCCTGGAGCAGATCCCGCCCCGCCTCCAACCGGCCCAGTATCCACCGCCTGGGCCTGAACTCCCTTATCAGCACCCCGCTCACCCCCAACCTGCAGCGTCTACAACCCAGCCATTCTAGCCCCAAGGCAGCGGTTCCTCCAGCAGGTAAAACCGCCCGCAGCCAGAATCTATCCCTGGGGCCGCGCTCGCCCGCGGCCCCGACCGGCCGCCCCCGTGCGGCCACATCCTCAAGAATCCAGGAAAGGGATGGGAAGCGCCATGTCCGATTCCCGCACCGGTCAAGGCAGCGTGGAAACCCCGTCCTCAGCCCCGGCGGCTGCCGCCTGCAGCGGCCCGCCGCTGCGCCGGCCTGCGGCCGAGCCCTACCGTATAAAGTCGGTGGAGCCCATCAAGATGATAACCCGGGAGCAACGCCGCAAGGCCATACAGGAGGCGGGCTACAACACCTTCCTGCTGCGCTCCGAGGACGTCTACATAGACCTGCTCACCGACAGCGGCACCTCGGCCATGAGCGACAACCAGTGGGCCGGGCTGATGCTGGGCGACGAGGCCTACGCCGGGAGCAGGAACTTCTTCAACCTGGAGCGGGCGGTCAGGGAGGTTTACGGGTTCAAGTACATGGTGCCCACCCACCAGGGCCGGGGTGCGGAGAACCTGCTGTCCATGATCATGATCGAGCCCGGCGACTACATCCCCGGCAACATGTACTTCACCACCACCCGCGCCCACCAGGAGCGCAACGGCGGCACCTTTGTGGACGTCATCATCGACGAGGCCCACGACCCCACCGCCGACCACCCGTTTAAGGGCAACGTGGACCTGGCCAAGCTGGAGGCCCTGATAAACCGGGTGGGCGCGGAGAAGATCCCCTACGTCTCGCTTGCGGTCACGGTGAACATGGCGGGGGGCCAGCCGGTCTCCATGGAGAACCTGAGGGCGGTCCGCGAGCTCACCAGGAAGCACAACATCCCCGTGATGTTCGACGCCACCCGCTGCGCCGAGAACGCGTTCTTCATCAAGGAGCGGGAGCCGGGCTACCAGAACAGGTCGGTGCGCGACATCCTCCGGGAGATGATGTCCTACGGCGACGGCTGCACCATGAGCGGCAAGAAGGACTGCCTGGTCAACATCGGCGGGTTTCTGGCCATGAACGACGAGTGGCTGTTTCAGCGGGCCAAGGAGCTGGTGGTGCTGTTCGAGGGCATGCCATCGTACGGAGGGCTGGCGGGCCGCGACATGGAGGCCATGGCCCGCGGCATCTACGAGGTGCTGGACGAAGACTACCTGGCCTGGCGCATAGGCCAGGTCCGCTACCTGGGGGAGCAGTTGCTCCGGGCCGGGGTGCCTATCATCGTCCCAGTGGGCGGCCACGCCGTGTTTCTTGACGCCCGGCGGTTCTTCCCCCACATCCCCCAGGACGAGTTCCCCGCCCAGGCGCTGGCCGCAGCGCTCTACCTGGACTCGGGTGTGCGGGCCATGGAGCGCGGGATCGTCTCCGCGGGCCGCAACAAGCAGACTGGCGACCACAACCGGCCCAAGCTGGAGATGGTTCGCATCACCATCCCCCGCAGGGTGTACACCGACCGCCACATGGACGTGGTGGCCGCCTCCGTGATCAACCTCTACCGGCAGCGGGACAAGATCTCCGGGCTGAGGATGGTCTACGAGCCCCCGACCCTGCGGTTCTTCACCGCCCGGTTCGAGCCTCTGAGGGAGTGGGGCATATAGACGGCCGCCGACCTCCCCCTTGCGGCTGCACCGCCCCCGTCGG
>JAIMBG010000171.1 GCA_023511555.1 Acetobacteraceae bacterium
GGGCCGATGATTGGGGTGAAGTCGTAACAAGGTAGCCGTATCGGAAGGTGCGGCTGGATCACCTCCTTTCTAAGGAGTCTTAAGGGGCGGCACGGGGCCTCGCCCCAGGCGGTGACGCCACACCGCCCCCGACTCCAGGTCGATCGCTCGGATGCACCAGGCAGGCACACTGTTCGGCTTTCAGGGACCGGAAAGACGTAAGGGCCCGGACCACGAAGGTCCGGGCCCTTGCCTCTTTGGGGCCGCACAGGGCCGGGGGCCCAGCGCTGGGCGCGGACGACCGGCGCCGCTCAGCCTCTCAAGGGCCGGCTCTGAGCCGGCTGCGGGGTTAGCCGCGATGAGGCCGAGGCCCTTTCCGGGCTGAAGCGGGCCTCAGAACGGCTCCTGCCCCGGCGGGCGGAGGCCGCGACTTACGACCGCCTGTTCCGCCGGTTGCACACCCGCATCTACCCTTCCTTGAAGGGCGTTCACCGCCCGATCGCTAGGGAGCAGCGAGCGTAGGCGGGCGGGGCGCAGCCGGCCCGGCGGTCTGCGAGGTAGGAAGCCCCGGTTGCCCGGCGAATTACCCGGATTGGCGGGCTGCTGCCTCCTGGCGGAGGGCAACCAGATTCATTCCATTCTCATGAAGCTTTCTGCCGCAAATCGCATCTCCCCGCCCTGTGCCGTTTCTCTGGCGGGGCAGAGCCCACCCAGAACGGTCGCCAGGGGGTGGGGGTGCTGTGCCGGCGCGGGTCGGGCGCCAGAGTGCGGAGGTTAGGGAGCTGTTCCGGCAGAGGATCAGGGAGAAGGTGGCCCGGGAAAAGGCCAGGATAAACCGGAGGATAGAGCGGGAGGTGCCCGCCTGGCTTGCCCGGGTGGCCAAGCCTTTGGCCGACGTGGCTCTCGAGGTGCAAAGGGCGCGGGATGACGCTGTCGGGAGGGCAGGGGAGACGCGGGCCGCGTTCAACTTCTGGCTGTTCCTGCCGGCTTCCTGGACGGTCTTCAATGACGCTGTGCTGGAGCCCCGGCCTGAGGAGTTCATTCAGATAGACCACCTGCTGATCGGTCCGCCAGGGGTGTATCTGGTCGAGACGAAGGCCTGGGCGGGGGCCATAAAGTGCTACAGGGGGGTGTGGAAGCGCAGGGAGGGAGGTTCCTGGGTGCCGTCCCCGAGCCCGACCCGGCAGAACCTGCGGCACGCCCACCTCTTTAGGGCGTGGCTTGACGCCGCCCTGCACGGGCGCCTGCCGCCGGGCACGCTGGTGCATCCCGTCCTGCTGTTCACCCGTGCCGAGTGGCTAAGGGTCGAGGAGGGCCCCATGCCGGTGTTCGACAGCGGCCTGGCGCTCGCCTGGCACCTGCGGAGCCAGAGCAGGCACGTCGTGCTGAACCCCGAGCAGGTGGACCTGATCGCCGAGGCGGTTGCCAGCGCCCGTCCCTGGACCCCCTCCGAGGCCCCGGCGTCGCGCCTGGTCATCCGTCCGCTCCAGGGCGAGGCCCGGGTCAGGGAGGGGCGGACCAGGGACGGCCGGCGCTACGTCACCGTGACGGGGAGCCGGGAGGACGCGGAGGAGGTGCGGCAGAGGTATGTCCGAGAAGGCTCCCGGCCCGGCCCTTTGCAGAGGGATTGCCAGGCCCCCGAGCGGTGGTTCTTCTATCTCTAGGTCCAGGGCGCTGGCATCGTCATCCGACAATAAGCGGCCGGCCGGACAGCCGGCTTGGCCAGCGGACATCGGCCCTACTGTCCCTCAGGCCCTCCTCACTGGCCGGCGGACCAGGAGGTAGGCGATCAGGGCCACCAGGTTGCCCAGCAGCACCAGGGCGGTCCAGGGCACGGCCCGCTCCCCGCTGCGCCGGGCGTCGAGGTAGACCCACGCCGCCAGGGTCAGCCAGTAGGTGACGAATGACACCGCGAACCCCAAAACCCCAGCAAGCATGCCCAGGGGCGGCCTGCCCACGGCCGGACTCACCTCGTAGGTCACGCCCACCACCCCGCGCAGCGATCCGTCCGGCCCGGCGACTTCCCGCACCAGGTGGCGGAACACGTCGTTGTGCTCGCCTTCAGCCTGCAGGGCCGACGCCACGAGCAAGCTCAGCCGCAGAGCGGGGCTGAGGCCGCCGGGGGGCAGCTCCTCCAGCACCTGCCGCATTTCCGGGGTGGCCAGGGCCTCGGCGCTGGCGCCCGCCCGGGCCCGGCCGCCGCTGCTGAACACCACCCTGGCGCTGGCGTCGACCAGCCACACGTAAACCACGTACCGGGAGCGGGCCAGCCCGGCTGCCTCCCCCAGGAAGGCCGGGTCTTCGAGCCCGGCGGGGCGGCGGCTTGTCAGCCGGGCTACCTCCGCCTCCACCGTCTGCCTGGTCTGCCCCGTATCCTCGAGCGCCCGGCCCCGGTCCCACCACGTGCAGGCCAGGGCAGCCAGAGCCAGGGCCCCGGCGACCACTGCCGCCAGGGGGAGGGCGCGCCGCAGCCGTTCAGACATGAGCCGTCTTCCTCCTCCACACGATAATCCCTGCGATAACGGGGCTTGCGAGGGCGTTGGCCTCCGGGGCTGCTGCGTCCATCAGCCGGGGCAGGTCCCCGACCCCCGGCCACGCCGGGAGGCTGGGACGTGGAGAAATCGCGGACTGCGGTCGGCAGCAGCCGTGCCAGGTTCCCTTCGGCGGGTCGGTGTGCTATCCTCCCGACCGTCTTCCCCGCGCCGCCTTGCCATCGGTGTCACCCCCCTTCGGCTTCGGCCGCCCGGCCCGTCCTTCGCCCCGCTTCAGGGCCAGCAAGCACCCATGGCGTCCGGCAGCGGCGCCTCGTCAATCAGCCGGGCCAGGGGGCCTCTCCCACCCGGCAGAAGCGGCACGGGTACGGGGTCGCGGCCGCGGCGCCGGAGCACGTCCCCAAGCTTCTGGCGGGCGATCCCGCACAGCCAGGTGAAGAGCGCCGACCGGCCCCGGAAGCCGCCGATGCCCCCCACTGCGGCCAGTAGCGTCTCCTGCTCCACCTCGTCCACGTCGCTGCTGTCCGGCCCTGGGGCGGGAATGGTGCGGGCCTCTGAGCCCGTGATAATGTGGCTGGCGGGCTCCGGGGCCGGGCCAAAGGCAGCTAGGCGGTGGGCCCCTGCGCTCCCCATCGCGTTTCGTTCCCCTTTCACCCCTTAGTCGGCCGGTGGGGACGCGGTCCTTCGCTAGCAGGTGGGCGCGGGCGTGCCACACACCGCCAGGGCGAGGCCGTCGTCGACCCTCCCCTTCGTTCTCGCACCCTGTTTCCCCTCTTTCCCCGGGGGCGAGGGCCCGCTCGCCCGATCGGACAGTGCCGACGGGACGTGCCATCCCGGCTTCCACCGGTGTCCCTGCCCGCTCCAACACATGGCAGGGCCCGGGTGCAGTGCCCCGGGCCCTTGAAGACCCGCGCCGGTTTAAAGCCGCCAGCCCCTGCGCCGCCGCGGGGTCCGTGCGGCGAGCGCCTCCGCGAAGCGGGGCCTGCCCCGCTCCGAAAGAACCGTCATGTCTTCAATGACGCTCGGCCCCGGACCCAGGAGGCGTCCTCGTTGAAGGCGAACACCTCTAGACCCACCTCGGCCGCCGTCGGGGAGAGCAGGACCCTTTCCCTGGCCCTCACCAGCTCCCCGCCCCGAACGAAGAACTGGTACCACACCGGCCGCTTCAGGGGGTCGTGGGCCTCGACGGTCACCGGCGCCCTCCGATCCGCAGCCAGAGAGCCCGCCTCCATCCGGGCGAGCTGGGGCGGGATCCGACCGCCTTGCTCTCCCTCCCCTGGCCGCACCGAGAGCAGCCGGTCAACCCAGCGGGCCAAGCCCTCCACGGGGGGCCGGCCCAGGGCGCGGCGGACCACCAGGAACATGTTGCCCCGCAGGAACAGGACCGTGCCGCCCGGGCCGGCGCCGCCCCATGCCATCTCACCGAAGTCGTAATTCAGTTCCGCCCCCGGCCGGAACCGGGGTGTGGCGCAGGTGGCTATGTAGTCCAGGACGGCTTCGCAGGCGTCAGCCCGGGAGGGGCACTCGAAGCTGGTCAGGGTCAGCGCCTCGCCGCACCGTGGTCTGCCGGCGGTACTCGCTGCCGTGTCGGCGGTGTGCGCCTCGCCCGCCATGGGCTCTAGCATCCAGCGGCGCACCCTCCGCTCGCCTGTGGTCTCGAGGGCTAACGACTTGGTCAGCCGCCATTCGGTCAGGGCTGCCGCGGGCAGGAAGAAGTTGAGGGTGAAGGTCGTCTCCGGGGCAGGAGACTTGAGGCCCCAGTCAGCGAAGCCATAGAGCTTTTTCAGCGCCTCGCGCCGTTCAGCCTCACCCGGCATAGAACCCCACCTCACTTTCTCAGGCGACCGACCGTCGCCGCATCAGGTTGCACCGGGGCTCGCAATTCGGCCTGCCCGCCGGCGCCGCCAGCCGGTCACGATAGCCCAGCTCGCCGATGGCGGCGAACCTCATGTTCACCGGCAGGAGCGGCGTGTGGGGCGGGCCGTCGGTGGGGTCGGCGTCGCCGTCCACCTTAAGGCAGGCGTCAAACACGTTCCCGTCGTTGCTGCAGGCTCCCTTCCAGCCCACCTCGTGGTAATTAAAGGCGGGCCAGCCGCTCCCGGGCACGGCCGGATCGCCGCAGGGGAGGCTGAACCCGCTGCTGCCTATGGCTATCATCTCGTTCAGGGCGAAGCCCCACCCCAGGACCATCTCCCAGAGCTCACAGCCCAGGATGTTGGCGAAGGTGGTCACAAACGTGGCGCAGTCGGTGCAGTTCACATACTCCCCCTGGCCCGCTCCCCCGCCCAGCCTCTCCAGGAACTCGCCACACAAGAACTGGTCGCCCCAGGTGTAGGC
>JAIMBG010000172.1 GCA_023511555.1 Acetobacteraceae bacterium
GAGTAGGGCGGGACGGAGGTTCGGGGGGGCGGGCGCCCGGGCGAGGGGCAGGCACCCCGGGGCTCAGAAGGTCCCGGCCCGCATCCGGCCGGGTTCGGGGCCGACGGGCAGAAGGAGATCAGGGCGGGGCCCGGCGGCCGCAAGGGCTGCCGGGCCCCGCTAATCACCCCCGGGGCCTTGAAGAAATGAAAAAGGCCATGTGGAAGGTGGACCGGACCGGAGCCTACACGTTCTCGGACGCAACCGATCCAGACCAGCTGACGCTCTTGGATAGTGCATCATACTTTGCACCCGGTCTCCAAACCCTTCTCGTGAGCAGGTTCAGAGGGCGCAAGGTCACCGTCGGACACCTGGAACAGTTCCTCCTCGAGACGCCCTTTCTAAAGAGTCACCTCAGAGACCACGCCCTTAAGCCTCTTCAGAGTGAAGGCGCGATCACCGTCCATGCACCCGCAGGCTGCCGGAAGGGCACGTATCCGCCCGACGCGGTTGTTGTCTTCCACCACGAAGGACCCTTGCGGCCAGCGCGGCCCCAGCGGGGGCAGGGCGGCAGGAACGCGTTGCAAGGCGGGAACTCAGGCGCAACGAGGGAGGCGGAGGTCGATGCCAGCCGCTGCCCGTGACCCTCGTTCCATCCCGATCCGGTATGGCGCCCCGGCAGGTGCGACGGATCGCGGGCGCCGGGTGGACCGCGTGGGCGACGGCTCCATAATAGTGCGGTTTGACAAGACCCCTGCGCCTTCCTCTCCTCGGGACGTGGTCTGCCCCCACTTTCTGGAGCTCAAGTGGGCCACCGGCTGCCCCTTCCGCTGCGCCTGGTGCTACCTGCAGGGCACGCTGCGGTTCCTGCCGGCAGGCACCCGCCCGCGCGTAAAGGACCTCTCCCGGGTAGAGGCCCACCTGCGCGCCTTTCTGGAGCATGCCGAAGGTCCCGCCGAGCTCCTGAACACCGGCGAGCTCAGCGACTCCCTGATGTGGGAGAAGGACGGCCAGGCTTTCAGCCGCATGCTGGTGAGGGCGCTGCGCGCCCACGGGTCCGGGCACAGGGCGCTCCTGGTCACCAAGTCATGCCGCATAGAAAACCTCCTGGCCGACCCCGCCCCTGACGCGCTGGTCGTGAGCTTCAGCCTCAACGCCCACGCCGTGGCCCGGCGGTGGGAGCGAGGCGCGCCGCCCGTGGCCCTCCGCATAGACGCCGCCAGGCGGCTGCAACACGCCGGCTACGAGGTCAGGGTGCGCATCGACCCGCTGGTCCCGATCCCAGGCTGGCAGAAGGCCTACCGGGACCTCGTGGACCAGGTGCGCCGCTCTCTCCAGCCGTCGCGGGTGACCCTGGGATCCCTGCGGGGCCTGGTCAGCACCGTAAACCGGGCGCGGGACAAGAGCTGGGTCGGGTTCCTGTCTGAGCCTTCGGGCTGGGGGCGCCGGGTGGCGCTCAAGCTGCGTCTGGAGATGTACCGGCTGGTCCTGGAGCACCTGGGGCGGCACGGCATAAACCGGGTGGCCCTGTGCAAGGAGACCCTGGAGGCCTGGGACGCCCTGGGCCTCGACCGGCGCTCTCCATCTTGCAACTGCGTGCCCTAAGGCAGGCGCGCGCGCCGCGCCTCCCCGAGCCCGAGAGAAGGCGTCTTCCTCGCCGCCTCTGCCGCCCGAAGACGCCGGCCCCACCACCGGCGACCGTCGGCTCAGCCCCAGGGCCGGGGGCAGGGGAGAAACTCGGCCGGCCAGCCCCCGCCCTTAAGGTGCTCCGCTAGGGCCAGCAACCCGAACTTCTCGGTGGCGCAGTGCGACGCCCCCACCAGGTTCACCCCTTTGGAGGCGGCCTCGGCCAAAAACGCGGCGTTGGAGCGCTGCCAGCGCTCGTTGGGCACGCGCTCCACCACCGTACCAGTCAGGTAGGTATCGCAGCGTTCTTCGACACAGCGCTGTATCACCCCCGGGAGGGTGTGACCGCCGCCAGCCACCACCGCCACCCTCCTGACCGCCCCGGTGCCATGCCGCAGCACGTCCAGCCGCGTGACCCCGACCGCTCGCCTGACCTGCCGGCAGAACTCGGCCAGCCCCAGGGGCTGGGGCGGCGAGGCAACTACCCCGGCGCACGGTGAGCCAGGGCCGGCCGTCTCATAGAACGGGCCATCGACGGCGAACCCCAGGTGGCGAGACAGGTTGAGGGACACCCCAAACCGCGGATGAAGGTCCAGGGGGGTGTGCACCGCATAGATCGAGACCCCCGCCCGACCCAGCGCCTGAAGCACGTCCGGCGGCACCGGCGCCCAGCCCCGCCGCGTCCGGTAGCAGGCGGGGTGGTGCAGGACAAGTAACTGGACCGGCCAGCGGGAGCCGGCGGCGAGCACGCCGGCCAGCACCGGCCCCGAGGGAAAGACGGCGCAAGCCACGCGGCATGGCGGGCGGTCAAATCCTTCCCCCTGCAGCAGCAGCCCGTTGCCGCGCTCCGCCCAACCGGGCGGCAGCAGCCCCGTCAGCCGGTCGGCCCCGGGACCGTAAAGCCCTGCCAGGCTGGTCCGAAACGGCTCGGCGGCGGCAAACCGCTCCACGTCGAAGAGGGCGTCAAGTTGTGAAACCAGGTCCCGAACTGACGCCATGTACTCCCACCCCCTGTTGCCCCGCCGGAGACCCGTCGCCTCCTGCCACCCCGATGGGGCTGGTGGCCCTGTATCCCCCTCAGACCCCACCTGAGTAGCCAGGGAGCCGGCGGACCCCGGAGGCCATTTGCTACTTCCTTTGGGTTCTCGCAATGCGGTGGCGGTTCCTGCACCGGGTCCCGCCCACCTTAGTCTGGGCAGCTCAGGAGCAGCAACCGCTGCAGGGATGCGGCGCCTCTTGGCGCCACCCCTGGATTCCGTCACTGTCACAGGAGGATTCACCCCGCCGGGGGTAGAATACACAGCAGTCGGCCGGGCGTTTCCGCCAGCGGCAGGAGGCTGGCGGCGTGGCCCAAGGAGGGACGAAGGGGGGCCCGGGCGTGGCCGGGGCTGCCATCCGCACCGACAACCTTACGCGAGACTTCAAGGCCGTCACGGCGAGGCACGGAGACCGGACCATCCGCGCCGTCGACGCCCTGTCGCTGGAGGTGCCGGCGGGCATCGTGTTCGGCTTCCTGGGGCCCAACGCCGCCGGCAAGACGACCACGATCCGCCTGCTGCTGGGCCTGCTGGAGCCCACGGCGGGAACCGCCGAGGTGCTCGGCTTCGACGTCCGGTCGCGGCCCGGCGAGATCCGGCGGCGCGCGGGCGCCCTGCTGGAGCACCCGGGCCTATACGAGCGGCTGAGCGCCGAGGACAACCTCGAGTTCTACGGCCGCGTGTGGCACCTGCCGGCCGCTGAGCGGCGGGCCCGCCTCAGGGAGCTGCTGACCCACTTCGACCTCTGGGACCGGCGCCGGGAGAGGGTCGCCGCCTGGAGCCGGGGGATGAAGCAGAAGCTGGCCATCGCGCGGGCCCTTCTCCACCGTCCGGCCCTGCTGTTCCTCGACGAGCCGACGGCCGGGCTGGACCCCGTGGCGGCGGCCGCGCTGCGCGATGATATAGCCACCCTCGCGGCCCGCGAGGGGGTAACGGTGTTCCTGACGACCCACAACCTGGGCGAGGCCGAGAGACTGTGCGGCCTCGTCGGCGTGATCCGGCAGGGGAAGCTCCTGGCCGTGGGCCCGCCCAACCGCCTGCGGGCCCAGGGTTCGGCGCAGGTGGAGGTCGCCGGCCGCGGGTTCAGCGGTCAGGTGCTGGGCCTGCTGCGGGCGCGGCCGGAGGTCGCCGCCGCCGAGGTGCGCGACGACCGGCTGGTCATCGAGCTGCGAGGGGCCGCCGAGGTGGCCCCCCTGGTGGCCCTGCTGGTTCAGAACGGGGCCCAGGTTGAAGAGGTGCGCCAGGCCAGGGCCAGCCTGGAAGAGGTCTTTTTGACCATGATGGAGGAAGAGGGATGATCGCCGACATTTGGACCGTGATGTGGAAGGAGTGGCGGGAGTACTTCGTCCAGTGGCAGTGGGGCCGGGCGCGCGGCGGAGTGGTGGGCGTTCTGGTGCTCGCGGGGGTCTTCGGCGTCTACCTGCCGCTGCAGACAGGCCCGGCGTGGGTGAGGTCTCCGACGCTCCTGGCGTTCTGGGGGTGGGTGCCGCTGGTCCTGGTGACCAGCGTGATCGCCGACGCCTTCGCCGGCGAGCGCGAGCGGCACACCCTGGAGACGCTCCTGGCCAGCCCCCTGCCCGACCTGGCCATGCTGATCGGCAAGGTCGCCGCCGGCATCGCGTACGGCTGGGGGCTCTCCATGCTCAACCTGCTTCTGGGGCTGGTGGTGCTCAACCTCGTCTACGGGCGCCACGGGCTGCTGATGTACCCGGCGGCCATCGCTCTGAGCATCGTCGGGCTCAGCCTGCTGGGGGCGGCCCTGGCAGCCACGGCCGGTGTTCTGGTGTCGCTGCGCGCCGAAACGGTGCGGCAAGCCCAGCAGCTCATGAGCATCGCCACCATGCTGCTGTTCTTCATACCCCTCCTGGGCCTGCAGGCGCTGCCCAGGTCGTGGCGGGAGAGCCTGACGGCGTCGATTGCGGCCGCCGGCCCGACGCGGCTCGCGCTCATCGCCATGGCCATCCTGGCGGCGCTGGACATCGCCCTCCTGGCGGCGGCGATGGCGCGTTTTAAGCGCTCCCGCCTGATCCTCGATTGAGGGCCGGCGGACTGTACCGTGTAGCCCACCCGCGCCACGGGCCGAGCGGGCGGCCGGCTGTCTGCCCGGCTATACCCCCTCCCCGCCGCCGACCTCTGCGTACT
>JAIMBG010000173.1 GCA_023511555.1 Acetobacteraceae bacterium
GCGCCTCGAAGAGCTCGGCCACCCGCGGCAGACAGCCGGTGATGTCCTTGGTCTTGGTGGTCTCACGCGGGATCTTGGCCAGAATGTCGGCGGCGTACACCTCGGCCCCGTCGGCCACCACCAGGTGGGCTCCGACCGGCAGCGGGTAGCGGTGGCGGTCGGCCAGCGCCGGGTCGCTGTGGGAGCCGCGGATGATGATGCCGGGCTGCAGCCGGCCGTCGGGATCCTCGATGATGACCTTGCGGGCCAGACCGGTGACCTCGTCGAACTCCTCGCGCACGGTCACGTTCTCGACGATGTCCTGATACTCCACCCGACCGGTGAACTCGGTCAGGATCGGGTTGGTGAAGGGGTCCCACTCGACCAGCACCGTCCGCGGCTTCACCTTCTGGTCCGGCCGCACCTTCAGCTTCGCCCCGTACACCACCGGATAGCGTTCCCGCTCCCGCCCGCGGTCGTCGACGATGCCGATCTCGCCGTTGCGGTTGGTGGCGACCAGGTCGCCGTCGCGGTTCTGCACCGTCCGCAGGTTGTGGAAGCGGACGACGCCGCCGGTCTTGGCCTCGTGCTTGGAGGCCTCCACCACCCGGCTCGCGGTGCCGCCGATGTGGAACGTCCGCATCGTGAGCTGGGTGCCCGGCTCGCCGATCGACTGGGCGGCGATGATGCCCACCGCCTCGCCCAGCTCGGCCAGCCGACCGGTGCCCAGGTTGCGGCCGTAGCACATGACGCACACCCCGCGCTTGGTCTCGCAGATGAGCGCCGAGCGGATGCGGACCCGCTCGATGCCGGCGTCCTCGATCTTCTGGGCCAGCTCCTCGGTGATCTCGGTGTTGACCTGGACGATGATCTCGCCGGTGAGCGGGTCCCGGATATCCTCGGCCGCCACCCGCCCGATCACGCGGTCCCTGAGGGACTGGATGATGTCGCCGCCCTCCACCAGCGGGGTGGCCTCGATGTACTTCACCGTGCCGCAGTCGTACTCGCTGACGATGACGTCCTGGGCCACGTCCACCAGCCGCCGGGTCAGGTAGCCGGAATCGGCCGTCTTCAGCGCGGTGTCGGCCAGGCCCTTGCGGGCGCCGTGGGTGGAGGTGAAGTACTCCAGCACGGTCAGGCCCTCCCGGAAGTTGGCCCGGATGGGCAGCTCGATGATGCGGCCCGAGGGGTCGGCCATCAGCCCCCGCATTCCGGCGAGCTGGGAAATCTGCTGCACGTTGCCCCGCGCCCCGGAGGTGGCCATCATGAAGATGGGGTTGAACCTTCCCAGCCCCTCCATGAGGACGGAGGTGACCTCGTCCTTGGCGTCGTTCCAGATGTCGATGACCTTCTGGTACCTCTCCTCCCAGGTGATGAGCCCCCGCCGGTACTGCTCCTCCACTTCCTCCACCTGGAGGTCGGCCCGGCGGAGGATCTTGTCCTTCGCCGGAGGCACCTGGATGTCGGAGATGGAGATGGTGGTCCCCGCCCGGGTGGCGAACCTGAACCCCAGCTCCTTGATCCCGTCTAGCAGGGCGGCGGTGACGGCATTGCCGTAACGGCGGTAGCACTCCGCCACGATGCACCCCAGGGTGGACCGGTCCACGACGTGGTTGATGAACCCGAGCTGCGGCGGCACCCGCTCGTTGAACAGGATGCGCCCCGCGGTGGTCTCGACGCGCTGGCCGTTCAGCCTCACCTTGATGAGGGCGTGGAGGCTGATGTCCCCGGCCTCGTAAGCCATTATGACCTCCTCCGGGGAGCCGAACGCCCGGCCCTCGCCCTTCATGCCCTCCTGGGCCAGGGTGAGGTAGTAGCATCCCAGGACCATGTCCTGAGTGGGGGTGACCACCGGCGTGCCGTCCTTGGGGTTGAGCACGTTGTGGGCCGAAAGCATCAGCACCCG
The DNA here is from genome assembly GCA_023511555.1 of Acetobacteraceae bacterium. Classification (GTDB taxonomy): domain Bacteria; phylum Bacillota; class Sulfobacillia; order JAIMBG01; family JAIMBG01; genus JAIMBG01. Next base: position 1,886 of record JAIMBG010000173.1, read on the forward strand.
GGCCTCCGCCTGCGCCTCGGCGGACAGCGGCACGTGCACCGCCATCTGGTCCCCGTCGAAGTCGGCGTTGTACGCCGTGCACACCAAGGGGTGGATCTGGATGGCCCGGCCCTCCACCAGGACGGGCTCGAACGCCTGGATGCCCAGACGGTGCAGGGTGGGCGCCCGGTTGAGCAGCACCGGGTGCTCCCTGATGACCTCCTCCAGCACGTCCCACACCTCGGGTCGGACCCTCTCCACCATGCGCTTGGCGCTCTTGATGTTGTGGGCCAGGCCGTCCTTGACCAGCTTCTTCATCACAAACGGCTTGAACAGCTCCAGCGCCATCTCCTTCGGCAGCCCGCACTGGTGGAGCTTAAGCTCCGGGCCCACCACGATGACCGACCGGCCGGAGTAGTCCACCCGCTTGCCCAGCAGGTTCTGGCGGAAGCGGCCCTGCTTGCCCTTGAGCATGTCGCTCAGGGACTTAAGCGGCCGGTTGCCGGGGCCGGTCACCGGCCGCCCCCTCCGCCCGTTGTCGATCAGCGCGTCCACGGCCTCCTGAAGCATGCGCTTCTCGTTGCGGACGATGATGTCGGGGGCGCCCAGGTCCAGGAGCCGCTTCAGCCGGTTGTTCCGGTTGATGACCCGCCGGTAAAGGTCGTTGAGGTCCGAGGTGGCGAACCGGCCGCCGTCCAGTTGCACCATGGGCCTGAGGTCCGGGGGTATCACGGGTATGACCTCCAGGATCATCCACGTGGGGCTGTTGCCCGACTTGCGGAAGGCCTCCACCACCTCAAGGCGCCGCAGCGCCCGGAGACGCCGCTGGCCCGAGGCCCCCTTGAGCTCCTGCCTCAGCTCCCGAGCCAGCTTCTCCAGGTCGATCTGTTCCAGCAGCTTCTTTATGGCCTCCGCCCCCATGCCGGCCCGGAACGCCTGACCGTACTTCTCCCGGTAGTCCCTGTACTCGCTCTCGGTCAGAAGCTGCCTGGGCAGAAGCGGCGTGTTGCCCGGCTCGATGACCACGTAGGAGGCGAAGTACAGCACCTTCTCCAAGGCCCGCGGCGACATGTCAAGCAGGAGACCCATCCGGCTGGGTATGCCTTTGAAGTACCATATGTGCGACACCGGGGCGGCCAGCTCGATGTGGCCCATCCGCTCCCGGCGGACCTTGGACCGCGTGACCTCCACGCCGCAGCGGTCGCAGATTATGCCCTTATACCTCACCCGCTTGTACTTGCCGCAGTGGCACTCCCAGTCGCGGGTGGGGCCGAAGATCTTTTCGCAGAACAGCCCCTCGCGCTCGGGCTTGAGCGTGCGATAGTTGATGGTCTCGGGCTTTTTCACCTCACCCCGCGACCACTGGCGGATCTGGTCCGGAGACGCCAGCCCGATCCTGAGGGAATCGAAGTTATCCAGCACGCGCCCACTCCCCCCTGCTAGAGGTGCTTGATCCCGCGCACGCTGGGTCCGGCTCAGTAGTCCTCCTCTTCCTCCTCATCCCGCTCCCCGTCCTCGTCGTCCTCCTCCTCCGGCCCTTCCCGGCACCAGTCGTCCTCTTCTTCGGAGAGGTAGTCGTCCTCGTCCTCCGGGCCCCCGGGCCCGGCGCCGCCGCCGGCCTCCTCCTCCAGTCCGGAGTCAGAGGCCGCCTCATGCGCGGAGAAGGCCACGTCCTCCGTCTCGCCCTCGGCGCCGGCCCCCTCCTCAGGCTCGAGCCCGCGCGCCGCCGACGCGGCCCGGACGCGGCCGGGCTCCGCCGGCCGCGGCGGGAGCGACAGCCCCTCCTCCTCCTCCTCCGCGTCCTCGCCTTCCTCCTCCTCGATCATCCTCTCACCCGGCTCCGCGATCCCCAGCTCCAGGTCCTGGGCGGCCTCCGTCACGTCCTCCTCGGACTCCTGAATCTCTATCTCCCTCGCGTCCTCAGCCAGCACCTTCACGTCCAGCCCCAGGCTCTGGAGCTCCTTTATCAGCACCTTGAACGACTCGGGCACGCCGGGCTCGGGCACGTTCTCGCCCTTGACTATGGCCTCGTAGGTCTTGACCCTGCCCACCACGTCGTCCGACTTCACCGTGAGCAGCTCCTGCAGGGTGTAGGAGGCGCCGTAGGCCTCCAGCGCCCACACCTCCATCTCCCCGAACCTCTGGCCGCCGAACTGGGCCTTCCCGCCCAGCGGCTGCTGGGTGACCAGCGAGTAGGGGCCGGTGGAGCGGGCGTGGATCTTGTCGTCCACCAGGTGGGCCAGCTTGAGCATGTACACGTAGCCCACAGTGACCGGGTTGTCGAAGGGCTGGCCCGTCCTGCCGTCGTAGAGCACGGTCTTGCCCGTCGGCGGCAGCCCGGCCTTCTTCAGGCACTCGACCACGTCGCTCTCACCCGCGCCGTCGAACACCGGGGAGGAGACGTACCACCCCAGCACCCGGGCCGCCCACCCCAGGTGGGTCTCGAACACCTGGCCGATGTTCATGCGCGATGGTACCCCCAGGGGGTTCAGGATGATCTCCACCGGGGTACCGTCGGGCAGAAACGGCATGTCTTCTTCGGGCAGGATCTTGGCGATCACGCCCTTGTTCCCGTGGCGCCCCGCCATCTTGTCGCCCTCGGAGATCTTGCGCTTCTGAGCCACGTACACTCGGACGAGCTGGTTCACCCCCGGCGGCAGTTCGTCGCCCCTGTCCCGGGTGAACAGCTTGACGTCCACTACGATGCCGCTCTCGCCATGAGGCACGCGGAGCGAAGTGTCCCGGACCTCCCGGGCCTTCTCCCCGAAGATCGCCCGGAGCAGCCTCTCTTCCGCGGTGAGCTCCGTCTCGCCCTTGGGGGTTATCTTGCCCACCAGGATGTCGCCCGGCCTGACCTCGGCCCCCTGACGGATGA
>JAIMBG010000174.1 GCA_023511555.1 Acetobacteraceae bacterium
CCGCCGACCACCCTTCGCCCCAGGAAATCTAGGCCTTGGGGCTGGGGGCCCCCCACCTGCGGCTGGAGTACCGGCTGACGGGGGGGGGCGCTGGGGAGGTGCGGGTGGGCCGGTCCAGGGGCGAGGGCCAGGCATACATCCAGGGCAGCGCGGGACCCTGGGTGTTCGTGGCCTCCACGTCGGAGGACCTCAACCCGCCGCCGTTCGACCTTTTGGACCAGAGGCTGCTGCCCTTTGACCGGACGGTGCTGGTGCGGCTGGAGTTCGCCCTGGGACGATCCGCCTGGGTCGAGGGCGGCTCCCCGGCCTGGCCGGACAACGCGCAGGCGGTGGCGCTGGAGAAGAAGGGCGAGGAGTGGAAGCCCGTGCCCGCTCCGGCCGCCGGGGCCCAGCCCGCCCCCGCGCCCTCCGGGAGTGACGCGCTCACCATCATCGGCGTTCTCGAAGGGTTCAGCGCCGGGGGGCTGGCGGAGCAGGCCGAAATACCTTCGGGGGAGCGTGCCGCCGTAGGGCTTCGGGCCCGCTGGCCCAAGGGCGAGGTCTCGGTAGTCCTGGTAGAGGGGGAGTCGGGCCGCTGGTACGCCCGGCTGGGGCGGGGCGGCCCGGCGGTATGGGTGGACGCCGCGGCTGTGGAAGAGGTGAAACAGGCGTTCGCCCAGGGCCGCTGACCGCGGCTTTTCGGGACGAGGAGGGACCGAAGGCGGGGTCCTGGAGTAGCGGTATCGGTCCCTCCTTAACCCGCCTTGTCGGCCGCCTCGGCCTCCAGGATCTCTCTGAGCAGCCTCAGGGTCTCCTCGGCTTCGTCCCGGTCCACCACCTGGAGCGCACAGCCCGCGTGAACCAGGACGTAGTCGCCGGGGCGGGCCCTGGGCACCAGCGCGACATTGACCCGGTGCCGGTTGCCGAAGACCTCTACCCAGGCGTAGTCCCCCATCAACTCCGCGATCCTGGCCGGTGCCGCGAGGCACATCGCATCCACCCCCGTCCTGTCCTGGGGCGGTCGCCGCAGGCCGCCGCCAGGGTTTTCAGCCCTAAACCCCGCCGGGGTCTGCGGTGGAGCGCTTGGCGGCGGCCCTGTCCATCAGCCACTCCGTCCAGGGGCCCATCCCCGTGCCGTCTCTGGCGGACAGGCTGAAGACGGCCGCGGCCGGGTTCAGCCGGCGCACCGCCTCCCGGGCCAGGCCGGGATCGAACCCCGTCGGCCCGCAGAGGTCCATCTTGCTGAGAACCACGGCGTCGCACCGGCGGAACATGGCGGCATACTTCTCCGGCTTGTCGTTGCCCTCCGGTGCGCTGAGCAGCGCGACCCTAAGGTCCTCTCCCAGGTCGAATCCCCCCGGGCAGATCAGGTTGCCTATGTTCTCGATGAACAACGTGCCCCGAGGCTTGAGGTCCAGGTGGCGGAGAGCCTCGTCCACCATCCTGGCGTCAAGGTGGCACCCGCCCCGGGTATTGATCTGGACCACGGGCACGCCCTGGGCGCCGACCGCCTCGGCGTCGCGCGTGGTGTAAGGGTCGCCCTCGACGACATAGAGGGGCATTGCCGGAGCCAGGCCCCTCAGCCTCTGCAGGGTAGCGCAGAGCAGGGTGGTCTTGCCGCAGCCTGGGGAGCCCATGAGGTTCACCGCCAGGGTGCCCAGGGTCCTCAGTTTGTCCCGCACCCTGCCGGCCCAGGTCTCGTTGGCCTCCCGAAGGCTCTTTCCCAGGACAACCTTTACCGTCGCAGGCACGCCGGGTCCTCCTTCGGCTCCTCCACCTGGTCTTTCGGAGTGCCTTCGGGCCCCTCGGGGACCTCGGCCTCGAAGGACTCCAGATACACCTCAGTGCCCGATATGACTTTCCCCGCCGAGCCGCACCGGGGACACGCCGCCATGGCCTCATCCAGAGGGAATTCCTGGCCGCAGCGCGGGCAGCGCGCCACTGCGGGCCGTTCCACGATGTCCAGCGCCGCCCCGGCCAGGAGGCCGTCGGCCTGGAGAGGGCCGGCCGCCTCGGGCCGCTGCGGGCGGGTGAGCGCCTCGAAGGCAAAGCGCAGCGCCCAAGGGGAGGCGCAGCTCAGCCCCCCCACCACCACCCGGACCCTGGTGATGCGGGTAGCGCCGTGCTCCCGGGCCTTGGTGCGGAGGATGCGGATCATCTGGTCCACCAGCGCTAGCTCGTGCAACCTGCGTCCCCTTTCTTCCGGGCGGGGCCCGATATGCGCCACGCCGCCCGCAGGTCCCGGGCGATGACCGCGGCGGCCTCTCCCAGGCGGGCCTGGAGTTCGGCACTGAGCCCTTCCCCAAAGCTCGTGACCTCACGGGCGGCCACCCCGTACACCAGCACCTCGCCGGGCACGGCGGCCGAAATCTCCCTCATCAAGCTGAGGGCCTCGCGCAGGCCGATGCCGTGCAGAAACGACGTCCGGTGGGTGCCGGGGGCGGCCCCGGGGGCGAAGCGGCGCACCTCCCCGGGCCTGGCGTCCGCGGCCACGAAGGCGTCAATGACCGCCGCACCCTCGTAGCCCACCATGCGCTCGACGACCTCGAGGCCTCCCCCGCACAAGCCGTCGACGTCAACCAGGTTTTCCGGAAGCAAGCGGCCGACCATGGGAGCCAGCACCAGGCCGACCGCATCGTCCTTCACTATAGGATTGCCCAACCCCAGGATGAGGAACCGCTTCTGGCGGCCGGGCTTACCCCGGCCGGGCAAGCCCCCCATCTACCTCCACATCTCCTGCACCACCCGGCCGGTGGCGTCGTAGATCACGGCGTGGAGGGGCATGTGGCCGGGCAGGGAGTGGGTCGCGCAGCCGAAGCAGGGATCATAGGCCCTGAACGCCATCTCCACCATGTTGAGCAGCCCCTGGTCTACCCTGCCGCCCTTGATGGCGGCTTGGGCCGCCTTCTTCACCGACAGGCAGATGGCGGCGTGGTTGTTCCCTGTGGCGACGATGAGGTTGACAGCCTTTACGATGCCCCGCTCGTCGGTCCGGTAGTGGTGGAACAGGGTGCCCCGAGGCGCTTCCACGACCCCGATGCCCTCCCCCCGGACGGAGCTGGGGAGGTTGCGCAGGTCCCGGCCCGTGATCTCCGGGTCCGCCGCCAGCTTCACCATCCATTCCGAGGCGTACACCAGCTCTACCAGGCGGGCCCAGTGGTTGGCCAGGGTGGCGTGCACCGGCTTGCCGCCCAGAGTGTCAAACATCTTCTCGTACGCCTCCTGGGCCCGAGGCGTGGGCATGCCGTCGGCGACGTTGAGCCGTGCCAGGGGCGCGACCCGGTAGACGCCGCTGTCAGGCCCTGAAACCAGGCCTTTCCACCCCCTGGCCTTGAGATAGGGGAACTTGAGGTAGGTCCAGGGCTCAACGTGCTCCGCCACATGCTCTCTATAGTCCCTCGGCTTGAACCGGACGAATTCCGCGCCCGAGGGGTCCACGACCCTGATGTCGCCGTCGTAGATGGCGAACCTGCCCTGGTCGTCGACCAGCCCCATGTAGTAGCTCTGCATGGTGTACTGGTCCGAGAGGATGAGGTCGACGTACCCCTTGTTGGCCAGGACCACGTCCTCGAACAGCTTGAGGCTGAACAGCGAGAAATCGACGCAGGACCTGGCCATGCGTTCGATCTCGGCCCTCTCCTCCTCGGAGATGCCCCGGCTCACGCCTCCGGGCAGGCCGCAGACGGGGTGGGTGGCCTTGCCCCCGATAATCTCCTGAATCTTCTGGGCATACGCCCGGTGCTTGATGACCTCGCCACCCACGCCGGTCCCCACCTTCGCTACCACGCCCAGAATGTTGCGGTCGGCCGGGTCGGCGTCGGGGCCGAGCACAAAGTCCGGTGCGGCCAGCGCGTAAAAGTGAGCTATGTGGGAGTGGACGAAGTGGGCGCAGTAGAGCAGCTCCCTCAGCTTCCTGGCTGTGGGGGTGGGCTCCACCCCAAAGAGGTCGTCCAGGGCCTTGGTCGAGGCCAGGTGATGCGCGGCGGGACACACCCCGCATATACGCGGCGTTATCCGCGGCAGCTCCTCCGCCGGCCGACCCTCGCAGAACTTCTCGAAACCGCGCAGCTCGACGACCTGAAAGTACGCGTTGGCTACATCGCCCTGGTCGTCCAGGAAGATCTCGATCTTGCCATGGCCCTCCAGCCTGGTGATGGGGTCAATCGTGATGCGCCTCATCTAGGACATCTCCTTCGCGCCGGACGCCCTCTGCCCGCCGTTCGCTTCCCCTGGCGGAATCCTGCGGCCCCCGAGGATGGAGCTTGATACTCCGAACCGGTAGAGGGTGCCGACCGGGTCCGCCAGCCGGCCCACCACCCGCCGGATTTCGGCCTCGTCGTTGGAGTCCACCAGCGTCGCCACCGCCGACGCCAGCCTGGTGCCCTGGTCGGAGACGTCGGGCGCCGGCCCGAAGCACCCCCTGCAGGGCATGTTCGCCTCGATGCACCTGTAGCCGCACCCATCCCGAGTCGCCGGCCCCGCGCAGATCATCCCCTGCTCGAGGAAGCAGCTCTCGGGGTCGGGCACGAACTCGTGCACCCGCCGGAACTCCTTGACCCGCTTCTCTTCCTTCTTGCGCGGACAACTCTGGCACAGGTTCTTCTGGCCCGCAAGCACGCTCCCCTTGGGCGGAAGGGCTCCGCGGGCGATGGCGCCGACCGCCTCGGCCACCGACGTCGCGGGGGGCGGGCAGCCGGGGAGGAAGTAGTCCACCTCCACTGCCTCGGAGAGCGGATGGACGCTGTCC
>JAIMBG010000175.1 GCA_023511555.1 Acetobacteraceae bacterium
GAAGAAATGGCCATGGTCACCGAGGTGCGCGGCCAGATCTGGACGCCCCGCAAGGTGTTTCGGCGGTTCCTGTACCACGAGAAGTTCCACCTGGACGCGGTGGAGCGCGACCTGGCGCTGTTCCTGTCCGGGGGCAGGGGCGGTTCATCCGGCTGGCGCTCCCGCGGCTGAGCGCCCCCTGGGGCGGGCCGGCACGCTGCTCTCCTCCGGGGCGGGCTGGGGGCGCGCCCCCTGGGTCGGGCGGGCTCCGGTCGGGGGGGCTGGCGGGGAGGGCGCCGCGCTGCGGCCGTCCATGTCGCTCCCGGCTGCCTTGCGCGCCTCCCGTCGCTTCCCTCCCCCTTCGCAGCCCTGCCCTGCCTTCGGCGGGCCGCCTGCCGGGCGTTTCCCCTCACCAAGCAGGGTATTCCCCCTCCGGCATCGAAAAGGAATCGGGGCCGCGGGGCGCCGAGCCACGCCCACAGCCTGCAGCGCGGCCAGTCGCCGAGTCAAGGAAGGGAGGGAGACCCGGCCGCCGACAGGGCCGGGGAGGCCAATGAACGTGGTAGTACTGGTCAAGCACGTGCCGGACACGGAGGCCAGGATCGCCGTGGCCGGCGGGGGCAGGTCGATAAGCGAGGAGGGCATAAACTTCGTCCTCAACCCCTACGACGAGTTCGCGGTGGAGGAGGCTCTGCGGCTCAAGGAGCGCCTGGGCGGCCAGGTGACGGTGGTCACGCTCGGGCCGGAGCGGGCCAAGGAGGCGCTGCGCACCGCGCTGGCCATGGGGGCCGACGAGGCCGTGCACCTGAGGGATGACGCGCTGGAGGGGGGAGACGCCCTGAGCGTTTCGGTGGCGCTGGCCAGGGCGCTCAAGGACATCCCTTTCGACCTGATCCTCTGCGGCAAGCAGGCCATAGACGACGACTCCTGCCAGGTGGGGCCCCGGGTGGCTGAGCTGCTCGGCATCCCCCAGGTCACGGTGGTGACGAAGCTGGAGGTCGATGCCGCCGCCAGGACCGCCCGGGCGCAGCGGGAGATGGACGGCTACAGCGAGGTGGTCGAGACCCCGCTGCCCGCCCTGGTCTCGGCCCAGAAGGGCCTCAATGAGCCCCGGTTTCCCTCGCTCCCCGGCATCATGAAGGCCAAGCGCAAGGAGATCAAGACCCTCAACCTGGCTTCCCTGGGGCTGGACGCCTCCCAGGTGGGGCGGGCCGGCCAGGGCGCGGAGGTGCAGGCCCTGGAGGTACCCAGCCGGGCGCGCCGGGGCAGGATCCTCACCTCCGACCCGCCTGCGGCTGCGGCCGAGCTCGCTGCGCTGCTGCGCGGGGAAGCCAAGGTACTGTAAGGGGGTGGCGCGTGTGCCTTCCGGCATCATGCTGTTCGCCGAGTGCAGGCAGGGGCAGTTGCGCAAGGTGACCCTGGAGCTGGCGGGGCGCGGCAGCGAGCTGGCGGCCCAGCGGGGCGAGCCGCTCATCGCGGCGCTTCTGGGCCAGGGGGTGGGCCCGCTGGCCGAGGCGCTGGGCCAGGCCGGGGTCGACCGCGTCGTGGTGGCCGACCACGAGGCGCTCAAGGACTACACCACCGACGCATACTCCCGCGTCATGACGGACGTGGTGCGGGCTTGGGACCCCGCCGTGGTGCTGTTTGGCGCTACCGCCATAGGCCGGGACCTTGCCCCCCGCGTGGCGGCGCGGCTGGGGGTGGGGCTGGCCAGCGACTGCGTGGCGCTGGACCTGGACGCGGGCAAGGCCCTGGTGGTGAAGCGTCCGCTTTACGCCGGCAAGGTGATGGCCACGGTGGGCGGCTTCAGCCGGTCCCCGGCCATGGCCACGGTGCGGCCCAACGTGCTCACCCCCGCGGTGCCGCAGCCGGGCCGCAGGGCCGAGGTGGTGGAGTTTTCTCCCCGGTTCGGCCCCGAGGACCGGCGCACCGCGGTGAAGGAGCTGGTGGCTGCGGCCGGTGAGGTGGTGGACCTTGCCGAGGCCGACGTCATAGTCTCCGGCGGCCGCGGGCTTAAGGCCCCGGAGAACTTCAGGCTCATCGAGGAGCTGGCCCGGGCGCTCGGGGGCGCCGTGGGGGCTTCACGGGCGGCGGTGGACGCCGGCTGGATCGAGCACTCCCACCAGGTGGGCCAGACCGGCAAGACGGTAAGCCCCACGTTGTATGTGGCGTGCGGCATCTCCGGAGCCATCCAGCACCTGGCGGGGATGTCGTCCTCGCGCTGCATAGTGGCCATCAACAAGGACCCCGAGGCGCCCATATTCAAGGTGGCCGACTACGGCATCGTGGGCGACCTCTTCCAGGTGGTGCCGGCGCTGACCGAGGAGGTCAAGAAGCTTAGGGCGGGGTAGGGGCTCGCCTTTTCGGGAGGCGCCTCAATTTGGGGAGGCGCCTCAATCCGCCAGCAGGAGCGGGAGTCGAACGGCGGGGGCCCAGACCGCTGCGGGCTGGGCCCCCGCTGGGCGTTAGACCCTCCGCATATCCCTCCCTCGCCCTTCCCATACTAACCCCCGGCGGCGCGCAACCCATCGCCAGCCGGGCAGGTGCCGAACTTGCTGCACACCGGGCTCAACCTCTTTGTTCGCGCCCTGGTGATGTATTTTTTTATCCTGTTGGTCACTCGGCTCCTGGGAAAGAGAGAGATCGGCCAGGTCTCGCCGTTTGACTTCGTGGTGGCCATCATGCTGGGGGAGCTGGCGGTCATAGCGGTGGAGAACACCCGCCTCCCCCTGTGGCAGGCCGGCCTGCCCATCCTGGCTATGGCGGGCGCCCATGTTGGCCTGGCCTTTCTGTGCATGAAGAGCAACCTGGCCCGGCGCTGGCTGAGCGGCGTACCCACGGTGCTCATCGAAAACGGCCGCATCGTGGAGAAGAACCTTCGATCCCTCCGTTACAACCTCAACGACCTGCTGGCCAGCCTGAGGGAGAAGGGCGTCGGCAACATCGCCGACGTGGAGTTCGCCATCCTGGAGAACACCGGCAAGCTCAGCGTGCTGCCCCGGTCGCAGCGGCGGCCGCTTCAGCCCCGCGATCTGGGCCTCCCCTCGCCGTACGAGGGTCTGGCGGACGTGGTGGTAGTGGACGGGAAGCCCGTGGCTGCGACCCTGAGGCGTCTCAACCTGGACGAGGACTGGCTCCGGCGGGAGCTGGCCCGGCAGGGCGTGAGCGATCCGCGGCAGGTGCTGTTGGCCACGCTCGACACCCAGGGGGGTCTCTTTGTGTCGAGGAAGGGCGAGACCTCGAAGCGGGAAGTGGAGTAGGCACGAGGCCTGACCCGGCTGCAGGGGGTTCCGCCCTGGCCGGGCCGGCGGCCCCCTTTCCCCCGGGACATGGCCCCCCGCAGGCCGGAATAAGCATACTGTGGCTCAGAGCGCTCCGCGAAGGGCCGTCGGGGGCGAGGGGCGCGGGACGGCGCAGACCGGTCCGCGCCCCCCGCAGCAGCGCTCGCCGCCCCCCCGCCCCGGGGCCCTGGGCCGGAGGTGCCGCGTGGAGCTGAGCCAGAGGCTCCCCTGGCACGCCCTGGGCACGGCCGAGACGCTGCAGGCCCTCGGCGTCGATCCCGGCACCGGGCTCCGCCCGGAGGAGGCGAAAGGGCGGCTCAGGAGGTTCGGACCCAACCTTCTGGGGCGGGCCAAAAGGCCCTCCGCGGCCTTCCGGTTCTTCTCCCAGTTCCGCGACCTCACTGTGGGCCTTCTGGCGGCCGCCGCGCTGGTCTCGGTGCTGGTGGGGGAGGCGGGGGACGCACTGGTCATAGGCGCCATCGTGGTGCTCAACGCTGCCCTGGGCTTCGTCCAGGAAAGGCGGGCGGAGCGGGCGCTTGAGGCGCTGGCCTGCCTTTCCGCCCCCAGGGCCCGGGTGCTGAGGGGGGGGCGGCTGGAGGAGGTCGAGGCCGAGGGCCTGGTGCCCGGGGACGTGCTGCTGCTGGAGCCGGGCGACAGGATAGCCGCCGACGCCAGACTGCTGGAGACCTGGGCGCTGGAGGTGGAGGAGGCGGGGCTGACGGGGGAGTCGGTGCCTGTGCCCAAGTCGGCTGCGGCGGTGCTGGCGGCCGCCACCCCCCTGGCCGACCGCCGCAACCTGGTCTTCGCCGGCACCTCGGTGGCCTCCGGCCGGGGGAAGGCGGTGGTTGTGGCCACGGGCATGGCCACGGAGATGGGCCGCATCGCAGGGCTGCTGGAGCGGGCCGGCGAGGAGCCCACGCCGCTCCAGCGGAGGCTGACGGGCCTGGGGCGCGCGCTCGCGGGGGCCTGCCTTCTGGTGTGCGGCCTGGTGGTGGCAGCCGGGGTGTGGCGGGGCCAGCCCCCCGCCGCGATGGCCCTGGCCGGGGTCAGCCTGGCGGTGGCCGCCGTGCCTGAGGGACTCCCGGCGGTGGTGACGGTCTGCCTGGCCCTGGGAGTGCAGCGCATGGCCCGGCGCCGCGCCATCGTCCGGCGCCTGCAGGCGGTGGAGGCCCTGGGCTGCGCCACCGTGCTGTGCGTGGACAAGACGGGGACCATCACCGAAAACCGCATGACCCTGCGCCTGGTTCTCGCCGGGGGCCGCTGGTGGGAGGCCACCGGTGAGGCTGGGGCCGCCTGTTTCCGGCCCTCCCCCGGCCCGGCGCGCCAAGCGGCGTCTCACCCTGCCCCGGCACAGGCCCGCCCGGGCGGCCCCGGCAAGGTGCGGCCCGCGCCGCGTACGGGGCGGCTTGCGCTGCGGGGGTCGGCGGCGTCCGTCCCCGGGGAGCGGCCGCCGGA
>JAIMBG010000176.1 GCA_023511555.1 Acetobacteraceae bacterium
GCCCTGGCCTTAGCGCCGCGGCCCGCCGTGCCGGCCCGCCTGCGCCGGCTGGCCGCACGCGGCGCGACGGCTTCAGCCTCGGCCCTCTGCCGCCTGGCCCCTCGGGGGCCGGCTGGGCGGCCTCCTCTGAGGGCGGCGCGGAGCCGTGCCGGCCCTGCCGCACCCCTGCCCCGCCCTGCCCTGCGGGCCCGGGACATGGGTCGGGGGCGCGGGCGGGCGCCGGGGCGGCCGCAGGTGGGGCAGTCGGGGCGCCGCACCAGTTCGAAGCGCCCCTCGTGCACCTCCCAGTGCAGGGGGTCGATGAACACGTTGTGGGTCGGGCGGTGTATGCCGGTGATGATCTTTATGACCTCCACGGCCATGAGATTGGCGCACAGGCTGACGAACGGGCCCAGCGCGATGGTGGGGGCATACCCCGGGCCGTGTCGGTCCTGGATGCGCCGCAGCAGGTCGTCAAGCGCGGGGTTGCTGCCTACGCAGTCGAAGCACCCCGTTCTGCCGGGGAGCATGACCAGCACGCCAGTGGGGGAGTAGGCCCCTCCGCCCTGGGCGACTATGGGGATGTTGTGGGCCAGGCAGTGGCGGTTCGCCCAGTGCTCCACCGGGTAGGCGGTCGACACCACCACCCGGGCCGTGGGGGGGATGAGCTGGGCCACATTCTCCGGCGTGGCCTCGATGGCCTGAGCCTGCACCCTGATGTCGGGGTTCAGCGCCCTGAGCCGCTCGGCGGCCACCTCCGCCTTGGGGCGTCCGATGTCGGCCTCGGTGAACAGCACCTGGCGGTTAAGGTTGGAGCGCTCCACCACGTCGGGGTCGTAGCCCACTATGGAGCCCACGCCGGCCGCGGCCAGGCTGAGGGCCAGCCAGCCTCCGATGGCGCCGAGGCCGAATATCACCACCTCGGACTCCTTGAGTCGGCGCTGTATGGCATACCTGTCGCCGAAGACCCCCCAGAGGCGGAGCTGTCGGTCGTAGCGTTCCAGCTCGCTCGAGGAGAGCCCCGACGGCTCGCGCAGCGTCTCCAGGAGCTGGACCTGGTCCAGGTCCCGCAGCACCCGGGTGACCACGGCCTGCGTGGCCGAGGCCACCGCGGCCAGGGCAGCCAGGTCCTTGGGGGGCTCGGTGACCAGTGCCTGTAAGATCCTGTCCTCCACGTCGTTCTCCGTCTCCACCTTGAGCTGGCGCAGGTGCTGGCCGGCGCGGGCCCGACCCCGGGCCGGGCCGGGCGCGAACAGACCCAGCCAGAACTCCCACCGCCGGCCCTGCCTTTTGTAAAGCAGGGCGTGCTCCTTAATCCGGTAAGCCTCAGGCATGCCTGAACTCTCCTTTCAGGACCTTGTTGAAACCGAGAGCTGGGGGGAGGGAAACCTGCCGTCAGGGTCGACCAGGCTGAGGTAAGCTTCCCGCTTCCGCTGGGGCAGTAGCGGCCAGACGTGGGCCTCGGCCAGGCGCAGCGAGGCGCAAGCCACGGGGTCGGGGGCCAGGTCGGACCCGGTGAGGTACAGGGCGCTGGCCCGGCAGCCGGCGCCACAGAGCCGCAGGTACCGGCACGGGGCGCAGTCTTGGCACTGGGCCAGCCGCAGGCGGCTGAACGCGTGGCGCCGGCCCTGCTCCAGGGCCCGCCGCAGGCTGCCCGCCTGCCCCAGGTTGGCCAGGACGGCGGGGTGTGAAGGGCAGCGGGTGATGTCTCCGCTGGGCCGGACGGCGGTGATGGCCTCGTGCTGGCAGGGGTGGCTGTCCGGGCCATACAGGGAGTTGGAGGCCGGCAGCCCTGCAGAGGGCTCGGGACCGCGCGCGCAGGCCGGGGCGCGGTACACCTCGGCCGCGGAGTCGTACATGCCCCGGATGCTGAGGCGCAAGGGCTCGCCATCGGCCAGGACGGTCTCCACCAGGGTCGCCAGTGTGCGGGCCAGCCCGCCGTCGCCGGGCCCAATGGCTGCCCTCCTCCAGGCGGGACCGGCTGCCCGCCCGGTGGGCGTGGGCAGGTCGAGGTTCCAGCGGGAAACCCCCGCCCCTTTCAGCACCCTGTAGAGGGCCTGCAGCTCGCCCAGATTCAGCCGGGACAGCATGGTGTTCACCTCCAGCCTCACTCCCGGCCGGGCCTTCCTCAGGGAGTCCAGCCGACCCACTACCTCGGGCCAGTGGCTGCCGGGCCGCAGCCGGTCGTGGGCCGAAAGCCCGTCCAGGCTGACCCTGATCCCGGCCAGCCCGGGGGCTTCGATGGCGGTCTCCCAGCGCCGCCGGGGTACGGACGCGTTGGTGAACAGTGTCACATTCAGGCCGATATCCGCGCAAAGCCGGGCCACCCCGGTGAAGTCGGGGTGCAGCAGGGGCTCGCCGCCGCTCAGCACCACCGCCCGGTAGCCCAAGCCCGCCGCCTCTTCCAGAAGCCCTTCCAGGTGCCTCAGCCCCAGCTCCGGGGCGGCCCCCGACCTGGGGTTGAAGCGGGCGTTGTAGCAGTACAGGCAGGCCAGGTTGCAGCGGCCGGTCAGCTCGAGGTGAAGGGTGGCCGGGGCGGCGGCATCCTGCGTCACGAGGCTCGCCTCCCTGGCGTCTTGCGCCGTCGCTCACCGGCCCGGGGCGACGAGGCGGGGAGTCACCGCCACGGCGGCGACCTCGGAGTTGTAAGCGCACATCATAGTGCCGAGCGCCGCCTTTACCGTCCCGACGAGGCGGGGGCCCCCTTCGGCGACCGGCTGCTTCAGTGGCTTGGGCATTACGACCCTCTCGGTTATCTTCATGTGTCTACCTCCCTTTGTGCTTGTCCTGGTCTTATCGGCTTATTCTGCATACAGGGCATTTTCCCTGCCAGAATTGTCGCAGGGCTCTGGATGCTGCATACCTGTGGCAGGCCTGGAGAGCCGGAGGGGAGCTTCGGCGACTATGGGGTCGGCCGGTGATGTGATGTGGTACATCCGGGACCCGGTGCCCCTGGCCACCCCGGTGCCGGCGAGGGTTGCTTGGGCGGCGCGGGCGTTTACCGTCGTCCCAACGGAGTGGGCCCTCGGCTTCATTGACCTCGTCAAACATAGCGAAGGCTGCCAAAACGATCGGCAAGGCCAGTGACGCGGGCATGTTGGCGATCCTTTAGGAATGGAGTGGCCCTGGCAGGCTCAGCCCGCCTGGCGCCGGAAGAGCAAGTCCGACAGCTCCCAGGCTGGTCGCGCGGGCGGAGCCCGCTCGCAGGGTGCGTCGGGCGGAGAGCTTCCTGGCTGCCCTCACCACGCAGCGCCGACGGGGTTTGAGGTGGTGGCAGGCGCGCTCCGCGCGGACGGGCTGCGGTCCGTTCCGGGGATGTCCCGGCGGGGAAGGGTCGACGGGCGGGCGCACTGGGCTTCAGGCCGCGCCGGGCATTGCTGGCCTAGCGCGGGTAGCGGGCGGTCACCGCCTGAAGCTCGAACAGCATGCGCTCCACGGCGGCGCGGGCGGCGAGCGCATACGGGGGCGGGCCTCCCTGCCGGGGCCCGGTGGGGGCGGAGGCGAAGGCGTAAATGATGCTGCGGGAGGCGCTGACCAGGGCCCCCAGGCCGTCGGGGTCGAAGAAGGGGAGGACGTCCGCCGCTCCTGCGCCCTGGGCCCCGTAGCCCGGCAGCAGGAACCAGGCGCGGGGCAGGATCTCGCGCAGCCGGGCGGCCTCCTCTGGCCGGTTGGCCCCCACCACCACGCCCACCGGGCCGTAGCCCGGCTGGCACGGGCCAGTGCCCGGCGTCCGACCGAGGTCCCCCCGATGCCGAACGCCGTCCGGCCCCGGGGCCGGGCTCCCCGGCTCCCCCTCCGCGAGGGCGTTGAGCCTGGCCGCGAGCCCCGCGGCCAGGTCGCACACCCTGCCGCCGCCGGCCAGGGGCGCCTCCTGGATCTCGTCGGAGCCGGGATTGGAGGTGCGGACCACCAGGAACAGGCCCTTGCCCAGGGCGGCCGCCTGCAGCACGAACGGCCGCAGCGCCTCCTCGCCCAGGTAGGGGTTGACCGTCACGGCGTCGGCGCCGCAGGCCGCGGCCAGCCGGCCTCCGGGCAGCGGGGAGCGCCCGATGGCCGCGTCGGCATACGCCTCAGACGTGTTGCCGATGTCCGCCCGCTTGGCGTCCAGGATCACCAGCAGCCCGCGGCGGTGGGCGTGGCGGACGGTCTCCCCCAGCGCCCAGACGCCGCGGTGGCCGTACCGCTCGTAGAACGCCGACTGGGGCTTCACGGCCGCCGCCAGGGGGGCCACGGCGTCGATGATGGCGCAGCCGAACTCCAAGAATGCCCGGGCTGCGGCCTCGAACGACCGCCCGTAGCGGCGGCGGGCGGCCTCGACCAGCCCGGGGGGGAGGCGGTCGAGGACCGGGTCCAGCCCCACGCACACCGGGCTGCGCTTAGTGACGACGGCCTCGGCCAGGCGGCGGCCGAACCCGCCCGCCGGCTGCACCCTGGACCCGCCCGTCCCCGGCTGTGGCACGCGCTCGCCCTCCCCCCGGGGGGCGCTGCGCCCTCTGCGGCAGGCAGACGGCCATCCGCCGGCGCTCCGAGCCCGCCCCGAGTCAATTATAATCGGCGCCTCAGCGGCTGGCAAGGCCAGGCGGGCCGTCCTGTGAGTCAAGATCCTCGGGGGGAACGTCTGTTTGGGCTCGCTCTGGGGTTTGTCCGGCTTGGTCAGGGAGGTAG
>JAIMBG010000177.1 GCA_023511555.1 Acetobacteraceae bacterium
TGCGCCGCCCGGTTTTTTTACCTGGTGGGGCGCTGCGGGGGCCGCCGGGGGGGGGGGGGGGTGGGCGAGTTCCGGCGTTGGGCCGTTTCTGCGGCGGCGCTGGCTGGGGCGGTGGGCGCGGGCTATCTCGTGGCCCGCTACCTCGGGGGCGTACTGCTGCCGTTCGCGCTGGCCCTGGCCCTGAGCCTGGCCATCGACCCCCTGGTGGGCTGGCTGGAGCGCCGCGCCCGGCTGCCGCGGGGCCTGGCCGCGCTGGCCGGGCTTTCACTGGCCGTCGCCGGGGTGGCGGCGCTGGGGGCGGGGCTGGCGGCCAGGCTGGCCTGGGAGCTGGGCGATCTCTACCGCGCCCTTCCCGGCATGTGCAGCCGGGCGGCCGCGGCACTGGGCGTGCTGTGGGAGCGGTTGGCCGGCGCGCTCCAGTCCTTGCCCGAGCCGCTCCGCGGGGCCCTGATCCCGGCGGGCGTGGACCTTTACGGGCCGGCGCGGCTGGCGGTGGGGGCGGTGATGGAGGGCCTGGTGGGGTTGTTCCGCCGGCTGCCGGGCTCCCTTGCAGTTCTGACGGTGACGTTTGTGGCGGCTTACTTCCTCAGCCGGGACAGGCGGGTCCTGGCTGGGGCGGTTCTGGCCCTGGCTCCCCGGGCCTGGCGGTCCCGGGTCTCTGAGGCCGGGGTCCGGTTCCTTCAGGCGGTGCGGGGCATGGTGGGGGCCCAGCTCCTGCTGTTGGGGGCCACCCTGGTGCTCACCGCCCTGGGGCTCTGGATCCTGGGCAGCCGCTACGCCCTCACCCTGGGGGTGGTGGCGGCCGGCCTTGACATCGTGCCGTATTTGGGGCCGGCCACGGTGCTCGGCCCCTGGGCGGTCTTCTGCCTGGCCTCGGGCGAGCCGGTCATGGGCCTCAAGCTGGTGGCGCTCATCCTGGCTCTGGCCCTGGGGAGACAGGCCCTGGAGGTCCGGCTGGTGGGGGCGCGGATAGGGCTGCATCCCCTGGCCGTTCTGGCGGCCATGTGTTTGGGGGTGCGTCTCATCGGCCCGCTGGGCGTGGTGGCGGGCCCGCTGGCTGCGGCGCTGGGCAGGGCGGTCCTTCAGTCGGGCTTGCTGGTCCCGGCGGCGGTCGGGCCGGCGGCGGAGAAGGGGGGCCGGCAATGAAGTCGCTGGTGATCCTGGGCTCCACCGGCTCCATAGGCCGGCAGGCCCTGGAGGTGGTGGAGGCGCACCCCGGGCGTTTCCAGGTGGTGGGCCTGGGCGCGGGACGCGACGTTGAGCTTCTGGCCCGGCAGGCGGCGCACTTTGGGCCCCGGGCCGTAGCCGTGGCCGATCCGGGGGCGGCCGTGGCGCTCAGGGAGGCCCTGGACGGTGTGGGCCTGACCGGCACCCGAGCGCTCGCGGGGCCCGAGGGCATGGCCGCCCTGGCGAAGCTGCCCGAGGCAGACCTGGTGCTGCTGGCGGTGGTGGGGCCCGCCGCCCTGCCCCTGGCCCTGGAGGCGGTGGGCACGGGCCGGCCCCTGGCCCTGGCCAGCAAGGAGGCCCTGGTGGCGGGCGGGGAACTGGTCTGCGCCCGGGCCGCCGAGACCGGTTCGCGGCTTATACCCGTAGACAGCGAGCACTCCGGGGTGTTCCAGTGCCTCTCTGGCCAGCTCCCCGGGGCGGTGAAACGCGTCTGGCTCACCGGATCCGGCGGGCCGTTCTGGGCCTGGCCGCCGGAACAGATGGCGCGGGCCGGCCCGGAGCAGGCCCTGGCCCACCCCAACTGGCGCATGGGCCCCAAGGTGACGGTGGACTCGGCCACGCTGATGAACAAGGGTCTGGAGGTGATCGAGGCCCACTGGCTCTTCGGCCTCGACTACGACCGCATCCGGGTGGTAATCCACCGTCAGAGCCTGGTGCACGCGCTGGTGGAGCTGGTGGACGGGAGCGTGCTGGCGCAACTGGGGCCGCCGGACATGAGGCTGCCCATAATGCTGGCGCTGTCGTACCCCGAGCGGCTCTGCGGGCCGTGGCCCGGGCTGGATCTGCTGAGCGTCGGGCAGCTCACCTTTGAGCCGCCCGATCCCGAGCGCTTCCCCTGCCTGGCTCTGGCCCTCGAGGCGGGCGAGCGCGGGGGCACGATGCCGGCGGTGATGAGCGCCGCTGACGACGTGGCGGTAAGCCTGTTTCTTCAGGGGCGGGTGCGGCTGGGCGCCATACCCCTGATAATACGGCGTGTCATGGAGGAGCATAGGTGGGTGGGCAGGCCGGGGCTCAAGGAGCTCATGGCCGCCGACGCCTGGGCCCGCGCCCGGGCGCGCGACCTCGGGCTGGGGGAGGGGTGTTGAGGCTTTGAGCCTCTGGGTGCCGATACTGGCGCTGGGCGCCATCATACTGTTCCACGAGCTGGGGCACTTCCTGGCCGCCCGGGCGGTGGGGGTGAGGGTGGAGGAGTTCGCCATAGGCTACGGCCCCACCCTGGCCCGGTTCCGCCGGGGGGCTACGGTGTATTCCCTGCGTCTGCTGCTCCCGCTGGGAGGGTTTGTGAGGCTGGCGGGGCTCGACCCCGCCTCCGCGGGGGCGCTTGACGCCGCCTCCTTCCCCCACAAGACGGTTGGCCAGCGTACCGGAGTGATCGCCGCCGGGTCCGTGATGAACTTCCTGCTGGCCGTGCTGCTGTTTACAGTGGTCTACGCGGGGCTGGGCATCACCCGCCCCGGCCTGCGCATCGAACAGGTGCTGGAGGGCTACCCGGCGGCACAGGCCGGGATTCAGCCCGGCGACCGGGTGGTGGAGGTGGATGGCCGAAGGCTCCGCGACTGGCTGGATCTGCAGCTTACCATTCAGAGGCGGCCGGGTCAGGACCTTGTCTTAGGCGTGGACCGGGGGGGGCGGCGCCTGGAGTTCAGGCTGCGCCCCGTCGCTACCCCTGAGGGCCAGGGCCTGATCGGGGTGGTGCCGGCCTACGAGGTGCAGAGGTTTGGGGTCCTGAACTCCTTAGGGCGCGGCTTCCGGGACACCCTGACGTTTACCTGGATGTGGCTGAAGGGCCTGGTTCAGATCTTGACCGGCCGGGCCGCGGGTGAGGTTACCGGGCCGGTGGGCATCATACAGCTCATCGGCCAGGCAGCCAGGGTGGGCCTGAGCCAGGTGCTTTTCCTCCTGGGACTCATCAGCACCAACCTGGCGCTGCTCAACCTGCTGCCCGTGCCCGGCCTGGACGGCAGCCGGCTGGTGTTCCTTGCCATAGAGCGGGTGCGGGGGCGGCCCATCGACCCCCGCCACGAGAACCTGGTGCACTTCCTGGGGTTCGCCCTGCTGATGCTGCTGGTGGTGGTGCTGACCTACCGGGACCTGGCCCGGATCTTGGAGGGATAGAGGTGTTGCTGGCCGGAGCGGGGCCGGTTCGGCGGGCCACCCGGGCGGTGAGGGCGGGGCCGCTCCAGATAGGCGGGGGCGCCCCGGTGTCGGTCCAGGGAATGACCAAGACCGACACCCGCGACGTCTCGCGCACCCTGGCCCAGGTGAGGGAGCTGGCCGAGGCGGGGTGCGAGCTGGTGCGCCTTGCCGTGCCCGACCTCGAGGCGGCGCGGGCCCTGGCTGAAATCAAGCGGGGATCGCCCGTGCCGCTTTGCGCCGACGTTCACTTCGACTACCGGCTGGCACTCGAGGCCCTGAACTCGGGGGTGGATAAGCTCCGCATCAACCCGGGCAACATAGGGGGCCCCGACCGGGTCCTCCGCGTCGCCGCCGCCGCTCGGGAACGCGGGGTGCCCATCCGGGTGGGCGTGAACTCCGGTTCCCTGGAGAAGGCGGTGCTGGCCCGGTACGGTGGTCCTACGGCCGAGGCCCTGGCGGAGAGCGCCCTGGGCCAGGTGAGAGCGCTGGAGACCGCAGGTTTTAAAGACATCGTGGTTTCAGTCAAGGCGCCCGAGGTGGCGGTGACGTGTGGCGCCTACCGCCTCCTGGCCGAGAAGGTGGACTGCCCCTTTCACATCGGGATCACCGCGGCCGGGCCCCCGCTTGCCGGGGCGGTCCGGTCGGCGGTGGGGCTGGCGCTGTTACTGGCCGAAGGCCTCGGGGACACGCTGCGGGTCTCGCTCACCGGCCCCGCCGTGGACGAGGTGCGGGTGGGCCTCCAGGTGCTGCGGGCCCTGGGGCTGAGGCGGGGCCCCGAGGTCGTGTCCTGCCCCACCTGCGGCCGGTGCGGTGCTGCGGACCTGGCTGCGCTGGCGGCTGAGGTGGAGAGGAAGGTCGCAGGACTGGGCCGGCCGATGAAGGTGGCGGTCATGGGCTGCGTGGTGAACGGCCCCGGTGAGGCCAGGGAGGCTGACGTCGGGCTGGCGATGGGGGGGAGGGGCTGGGCGCTGCTGTTCAGCCGCGGCCGCGTGGTGAGGCGGGTCCGGGAGACGGAGGCGCTGGACGCCCTGCTGGGAGAGGCCAGGCGGCTGGCCGCGGGGTACGGGCCAGAAAGCGCTCCCCGGCAGGAATGAGGCCGGCCCAGGAGGAATATAGCTGTTAAGGTGATCACGCCGTCCAGGGGGTGAAGATTTGCGCACGGCAGCCATCATCCCGGCGTTCAATGAGCAGGCGACGGTGGGCCGGGTAGTGGAGGTGGTCAAGCGGTGCGGGCTCCTGGACCGGGTAATAG
>JAIMBG010000007.1 GCA_023511555.1 Acetobacteraceae bacterium
GCCCAGGGCACCCTCCTGACCGGCCCGGAAAACCCCCAGGAACGAGCCCGAAGGGACGCTCCCCACGAACTTGTTGATAGACGATCGGATACTGTCCATGTTCTACGGCTGGAAGCTTTCTCATCAACTGGAGGACGAGTTCGCTGCCTTTTACGGAATGAAGTACGCCGTAGCTGTAAGCAGCGGGACCGCCGCTCTGCACTGCGCATACTCTGCCATTGGGATCGGCGCGGGCGACGAGGTCATTGTGCCGGCCAATTCCTTCATCACTGCGGCAACCGCGGCGCTGCAGCTCAACGCCATTCCAGTATTCGCCGACATCAACCCCACGACCGTCGTCCTCGATCCGCACGACATTGAGAGGCACATCACCCCGCGCACCAAGGCGGTGGTGGCGGTGCACCTGTACGGCAACCCCGTAGATATGGAAGCGGTCTGCGAGGTTGCTCGCAGGCACAACCTGTTGGTCGTGGAGGACTGTGCACAGGCTCATGGCGCAACCATCAAGGGACGCAAGGTCGGCACCTTCGGAGACGTCGCGGTCTACAGCCTGTGCTGCCGCAAGCACATGAATGCTGGCGAAGGCGGAATGGTGATGACCAACAATGCCGAGTGGGCCCAGGCCGTGCGGCGGTTCGCCAACAAGGGCAAGGGGACCGCTTGGTGGGACTACAGGCACATTGGCTACTCCTACACGATGACGGAGTTGCAGGCCGTATTCGGCCTGGCCACTCTGAGGCGACTCCCCGAGGCCATCGCGAGGAGGCGCCAGCTCGCCGACATCTACTGGAACCGGCTCGGCCGGACGGATCTGGAGTTGCTGAAAGAGCCGGAGGGATACACCTTCATCTACTTCAAGTTCCCCTTCAAGCTGCCCCGGAGTCTGGAGAGCGCAGTCCCCTGGTTTGAGGCCGCCGTCTCCGCGGAGAACGTTGTTGTAGAACGCAGCTACCCGTGCCTGTACCAGGTGCCCTGGATCCGCCGCAAGGAGTACTCTGCCTGGCAGCTTACCGAAAACGGGCGAGACATCGTATATCGGGACGGAGATTGCCCGGTTGCCGAGGATACCTGTGGCCGGCTCCTCGCAGCGTGTACCGGCCCAGGCATCGATGAACCGGAAATCCACCAGACGGTGGACGCCATCCTCAAGGTATACGACTTCGTCAAGGCGAGATGGCCTGACCTGCCACCGCTTCCCGGCCAATGAGGAGGAACCGCGGTGAGAATGCCAGCCGGGCCCGCTATGGCTTACATTCGCATAGTGGAAGCCTGCAACGCACGGTGCAGAATGTGCCGGTTTGCCGGCTCCGGTGACAAGTTCCGCCCGTCCTTGGAGGCACTGGTCAGGCTGTTTGCCCAGATGCAGGCCATGGGCGTCAGGCACATTCGCTTTACGGGCGCAGAGCCGCTGCTTTATGAGGACCTGGTCCCCGCCCTGGCCTTCGTGGCAGGGCTGGACGTGGAAGCGGGCGTCATCACTAACGGGGCCCTGTTGGGGAAGCACCTCGAGGGTCTTGTTAGGGCCCGGACCGCGACAGTCATCTGCTCCCTGGATTCCCCCGACGCGGACACGCACGACCTGATCCGTGCCACGCCGGGGCTGTTCGACACTGCGGTCCGGGCCATCAGGGAGATGCATCGCTGGCGTGTGCGCGACCGCCTCCCTCTCAGGATCGGCGTGAACACCGTGTTGAATAACCTCAACTACCGCCAAATGGTGCGCATGGCCCGCTCGCTGGCCGAGTGGGGCGTGGACTCTTGGGCTCTCAACCCGGTGAAGGACGCTCCGTCCCTGTTCCTCTCCAGGGCGCAAATCCTGGAGTTCAACCGAACTGTGCCGGAGATAGAGAAGGCCCTGAGAGACGGTGGCGTGTCTCTTAAGGCCCTGACTCCCTATGTTTTGGGCCGGGACGACAGGGAAGTGGCCCTGAGCGCCGGAGGCCGTTATCCGGCCCGGCCGGGACGGTGCTATGTTCCGTACCTGGTGGCCTATGTCGACGCCAAGCAGGGCACAGTCACCGCCTGCAACCTCCTGCCGCACCGGAAGGACCGGCCGCTGACCCAGGAAGGTCTATGGGACAAGGGCTTTGCAGCCATCTGGAACTCCCCCGCCTACAGGGCGAAAAGGGAGGCGTTCGCACGCCGGGCGGCTCGCGCCTGTACCGGGTGTGAGCCGGCCAACGCCGCCCTCAACGCCAGGGTGGACAACGCAGCTCACGCGGGGACCGTGATGCAGACGGGCCCGGACCTGATCCTGTAGCCCAGCACGGGCAGGCGGTCGCAGGCACATGCCGTAAGGGCAGAGCCCACGTAGTTGAGTCGAATATGGAGGAAAGCCATGCGTGTCTTTCTTGCCGCTCCCTTTTCAGAGTGTATTGGTGCGGACTCTGGGCTGGTAAGGGAAGACCACCGGCGGTTCTTGAGCTTGATCCGCGCGGGGTTGGAGGAAGCGGGCTGCACGGTCTTCCTGGCCCACGAACGCGAGGAATGGGGGGCAAACCTGATGGTCCCCGAGGTGTGCACGCTCCTCGACCTGGAGGAGATGGGCCGCGCCGATGTGGTGGTGGCCGTTCCAGGGCAGTCCGGCGGCGTTCACATGGAGCTCGGGTGGGCATCGGTCCTGCGGAAGCCGATCATTCTGCTCTTGGACCCCAAACAGCGTTACAGTCCCCTGGTTCTCGGTCTCAGCAGCGTGGCACTGGTCGAAACGCTTTGGGCCGACTCCACAGAGAAGGCAGTGGAGGCAGTGAAGAAGGCCGTACGCCGCCTGGCTGCCAAGAGAGCCCGGTTTGAGTTTTCTTGAGCATGGACCCCCGGACCAGAAAAGGCCAGCGGTCTGTCCCCAGCCGGCCCTTCCCTTCACCAGTCGCTGAGTGCCTGGCCAGGTTCACCTTTTCTCTCGACCCGCGCCCCACCCCCAGCCTCCCCCGGCCTCCTACCACCCCATCCCGGCATTCACCACGTCCAGCGGCGTGGCCCGGCTGGCCCGCACCCGCTCAGCGCCCTCGGGCCAGGCGATGCCCACCCTGATGACTACAACCACGACGGCGAGCCTCAGGTTGGCCTCGCCCGGCTGCCATCGCAGGTCGCCGCCGGGCCGATGGGGCAGGTCGACCCCGGCTTCGCGGCGCCAACCCGGGCCTCCCACCCTACCCCCCTCCCCGGGGCCTGACACCTCCTGCCCCGCCGCCCAGAGCACCGGCATCTCCGGCCTCGCTGCCCCCCGGCCCGCCGGCGCCGGGCCGGTTCACCCTTATGGTGCAGGGCGCCACCCACTCCGCCCGCCCCTTGGCCACCAGTTCCTCGGCCTTCTTTCGGCTCATGCCTCTGTCGGCGCCCACCACCGACACTGTCTCGGTGGTGCGGCCCTTGTGCCAGCTCGTGCAGGCCGACGCCCTGGTCCGCGCCTCCTCCCGGTGCAGGCCGGGCTGCGGCGAACCCAGGCAGTGCGTGATGCCCGCACACTCGTAGCAACTGACCAGGGGCTGGGACCTCCGTCCCTTGCCCACCGCGTCACCCCCCTCGCCAAGGAAAGCGGCTTCAACCATCTATATCGGAGGCTTCCCCCGGCGGGTTTCAGGCCCTCCCGCCAACCGAGGCGCGACCGCCGACCGGCTCCGCCTCTCCGCGGAGCGGCTGCTGGAGCCCGTTCCACCTCTCCACGGCAGGCGGACGACGGGACTGGCCGCCTCAGAGGGCCGGCTCACCGACCCTGCAGGCTGCGGGGCGGCCGGGACCGGCCCAGGCCTACGCCGTGGGCCGGATCGGCCAGGTAGAGGTAGATGCCGCCCACCACGAGCACGCCGCCCACCACCTGCCACGGCGCTGGCATCTCCCCCAGGATGACCACGGCCAGCGCGGTGGCGCCCACGGGTTCCCCCAGCAGCGTCACCGCTACAGAGGAGGCGGGGACGTAGCCCAAGGCCCAGTTGAGCAGGGTGTGCCCCGCCACGGTCGGCCCCAGGGCCAGGAGCGCAAACCACAGCCACTCCCGGGCGGGGTAGGGGGCGAGCGGCGTTCCGGTGAACCCGGCCACCAGGTAGAGCACGCCGAAGCAGGTGCCGTAGGCCAGGGTGACGTAGGCCAGGTTGCCCAGGGAGCGGCGGACCCCCCGGCCGGTGAGGAAGTAGGCGGCGGCCAAGAAGGCCCCCGACAGCGCCAAGAGGTCCCCCAGGAACGGCTCAGGTCCCAGCCGCCAATCCCCCGCCCCGATGAGCAGGCTCCCGGCTATGGCCACTGCGGCCCCGGCCAGCCCCCGCCGGCTCACCCCCTCGCCGTAGATGACCCGCGACCCCAGCATCACAAACAGCGGCTCGGACGTGACCAGAATGACGGAGCTGGCCAAGGAGGTAAGCCCCAGAGAGGTGGTCCAGGCCCAGAGGTGGCAGGCCAGAAACCCCCCTGCCAGGCACGAGCCCAGGACCTCCCGGGCCCGGGGCCGGGAGCGGGCCAGGGCCAGGGCGCCCATCGGCCCCAGCACTGCGAGCGCCAGCCCTACCCTCCACGCCGCCACCGCCAGGGCAGGGGCCCGGGACAGCCGCACGAAGATGGCGGCAAAGGACACCGCCACCATGGCGATGAGGAGAGCGGCCGTGACCCACCCCCTGATCCCCGGCCCCGCCTTCTTGGCCTCAGCCGTCCCTCCGCTCTGAACGCCCGGCGGCCCGCCGCCCTTCCCCCCGGCCATCCCCCGCCCCCCAAGAGGAGCTGTTTGAGGATAATATAAGCCCCCGCAAGAGGGGGCGTCAAGGCCGCGCCGTCCTCCTCAGCGAACCGCCCTTCACAGGCCATGCTTGCGTCCGCGGGGGGCCACCCTCTGCAGCCCCCCAGCGGGTCTACCCTCGTCGCCCCCACCCGGCGACACCTGCGCAGGCCAGCAGGAAATCGGTCTTAAGGCGCATAAATCGGGTAGTGGTGGAGCCTGCGTTTGGCGGCGGAATACGGGAGGGGAGGGTCGCGGGGTGGCAGACAGGATAACCCTTAGCGTGATCAAGGCCGACGTCGGCGGATGCGTGGGGCATGCAGGTGTCCATCAGGCGCTGGTGGAGAAGGCGGCCGGGATGCTCAAGGACGCCGTGGGCCGTGGGCTCCTGGTCGACCAGTGCGCCACGGCGGTGGGCGACGACCTCGAGCTCATCATGACCCACCGCAAGGGGCCGGACAACGCCGACATCCACGGCCTGGCGTGGGAGACGTTCAAGCGCTGCGCCGACCTGGCCAGGGAGATGAAGCTTTACGGCGCGGGGCAGGACCTCCTGACCGACGCCTTTTCCGGCAACGTGAAGGGCATGGGGCCGGGAGTCGCGGAGATGGAGTTCATCGAGCGGGCCAGCGAGCCGGT
Source organism: Acetobacteraceae bacterium (assembly GCA_023511555.1). Lineage (GTDB taxonomy): Bacteria > Bacillota > Sulfobacillia > JAIMBG01 > JAIMBG01 > JAIMBG01. The sequence goes on from JAIMBG010000007.1 coordinate 5,342, forward strand.
AATCGTGTTCATGGCCGACAAGACCGAGCCCGGCGCCTGGAACCTCCCCCTCTACAAGATGTTCTGCGACCCGTTCAACACCGCGGGGCTGGTCATCGACCCCAAGATGCACGCCGGGTTTAGACTTGAGGTCCATGACCTCATCGAGCACAAGCGCATCACCTTTTCCACGCCCGAGGAGATGTACGACCTCCTGGTGTTCATCGGCGCCCCGGGCCGGTTCTGCATCAAGGCTGTGTACACCAAGGCGACGGGCGACATCGCCGCCGTCTCCACCACGGAGAGGCTCAACCTCATGGCCGGGCGCTACGTGGGCAAGGACGACCCCGTGCTGATAGTGCGGTGCCAGAGCGGCCTCCCCGCCGTGGGCGAGGTGCTGGAGCCGTTCGCCACGCCGCACCTGGTGGCGGGCTGGATGCGGGGCTCGCATCACGGTCCGCTTATGCCGGTGTCCATAAGGCACGCCACCCCCACCCGCTTCGACGGGCCGCCGCGGGTGGTGGCCCTGGGGTTCCAGCTCAACGGCGGAAAGCTCGTAGGTCCCCAGGACTTCTTCGCTGACCCGGCGTTCGACCGGGCCCGCCAGATCGCCAATGAGCTGGCGTCCTACCTCCGGGGCCTGGGGCCGTTCGAGCCCCACCGCCTGCCCCTGGACGAGATGGAGTACACCACCATGCCTGACGTGAAGAAGCGGCTGGAGGACAGGTTCGAGAAGGTGTAGGCGGCCTCCGGGACGGCGCTGCCCCGGGTCCGCACCCGCCCGGCCCGGCGCGTTCCACTCCCGCCCTTTCCGGGCATACTAGGCCCTGAAGGGAGGAGGGGCGGCCGTGGCAGGCGCCGGGGCCGGCGGCGCAAGACGGAACAGACGAACAGCGGGGGCCTGGCGCGTCGTGGCGCCGGCCCTCGCCTTCTTCCTCCTGGCCACCGCCCCCCTGGGCGGCGGGGAAGCGTGCGGCCCCGGCACCGCCCGGGCGGCGCCGCCCCGGGTGCCGGTGCTATTCGCCAACATAAGCCGGGCGGGCAGCGACGGCTGGCCGGTGCCCCGCCACGCCGTCAGCGCCACCGGGCTGCGGGTGGACGGCGAGATCATGGTGAAGCTCCAGGACCTGGCCCAGGTGCTGGGGGCGAAGGTGGAGGGTTCCGGGCGGATGTACCAGGCCAGCCGCAACGGGCAGACGGTGCGGTTCTACGTGGACAGTCCTGCGATCCACTACACCACCTCCTACACCATCACCGACCCCGTGGGCGGCCGCTCCATCGACTACACCCACTCCTGGGACGGGCGGGCCGAGGCGCCGACGCGCCTCATCGACGGCCAGCCCTGGGTGAGCCTTAACACGGCCGCGCTGGCCCTGGGCGCGCTCCTGGTGAGGTACAACCCCCGGGCGCGGCGCGCCGAGGTCTACGACTGGCGGGTGTTCTACACCCGGCCCCTTTCCGACCCCAACATCTACGTGACCGGCGGGCCCTGGCTTGACTCCTGGGAGGCAAACGCGGCGCTCAACGTCTCCCCCAACTTCCGCATCGGCCTCGACAACCTCTGGGACAGCGGGGCGACCGACCCCTCCTACCTGCACCAGCTCAAGATCTCCGCCTCCACCCTCCAGTCGATGGAGAACGTGCTGGCCCTGACCGGCATCTACTTCACCCCCACCAACGCGTTCCGGTCCTGGTCGTACAACCAGGAGCTGGAGGGCTCCTGGTCCCGCAGCTACCACATGCGGGGCAGGGCGTTCGACGGCGGGAACGGGGACCTGTACCGGGCAGCCTACGCCGACCTCCGGGGCAAGAGCCGGCAGCCGATCGACGCCGAGTCCTTCTGGCAGACCCGCAACCCCCGGTCCCGAACGGGACTCTACGAGATCGAGAAGATGCCCGTGGGCGAGTCGGTCTGGCTTCACGGCCAGCGCGAGCCGGGGACGGACGTGGCCAACTACGGGCCCTAGCCGGGCGGACGCCCGGGCGGCGGGCGCGCCGACCCAGGGAGGTGGCGGCCCCGTGCACCAGCGACAGAGGATGAGGACGGGACTCCTGACTGCGGCGGCGGTGGCCGCCCTGGCGGCCGTCCTCTGGCTGCCCCCGCTGCTGGCGGCGCGGGGAGGGCCGGCCGGGGCGGTCCGGGGGTACCTCCTGGCCATGAGCCGGGGGAGCTGCCTCAGGGCGCTCCGGCTGCTGGACGACCTGGGACCGGGCATGGACCCCCGCCCCGGCGGGGGCGCAGCCTCCGACCCCACCCGTGGGGCGCTGGAGTGCCTTGAGGCGCAGAGGGCCATGATCCTCATGGAGTTCGGCCCCCAGGCCTGGGACCGCGCCAGCTTCAGGCTGGAGAAGCTCCCCAGCCTGGACCAGCGGCTGGAGTGGCGCGCCAGCGATGGGCGGGCGGTGAGCGCCGCCCAGGCCCGACGCCTGCTCGAGGCGTTTTGGGCCCGGGTGGGGACCGACCACGGCGTGGATCCCTCGCTGGTGCTGGAGCCGCCCCTGGCCGGGCTTACGCCCGGCCAGGCCGCCGCTCTCAACGCCCGCCGGCAGCAGGCTGCCCGGTGCATGGAGGAGCACCGCGCCGAGCTCCCCGCGAGGCTGGAGCCCGCCGAGACCTACGCCTCCTACCTGGCCCACCTCGACTTCGGCAGCCCGGGCGGGGCCTCCGGCTGCCACCACTTCACCCTTACCGTGACCAACAGGACCGGCGCCTGGAAGGTCTCAGACCTGCAGTGGTGCGACCGCGACCAGAGCCCGCCGGGGGACATATAGGCGCGACCGCCGCCTGAGCCGACCCCGACCAGGACTTTGGCCGGGGAGCATCGAATCCCCCCGCCGGGGCGCGCCCGCGCCCCGCCGAGGAGGTGACGGGGGTGCTGGAGGGCAAAAGCGTCAGGCTCAGGCCGGTGGAGCCCGAAGACGCGGCCGCGCTCCACAGGTGGGGCCAGGACTGGGAGGTGCAGAGGCTGGGCTCGGGGGGCCCCGACGTGGTTCCGGCGCGGCCGATGGCGTACTACCGGGAGTGGATAAAGGCACTGGCGGGAAAGAAAGACGCACACGCCTTCATGATCGTTGAGCGGGACGGCGGGCGGGCGGTGGGGTTCATCCAGCTCCGGAACGTGGACCAGCGCGACCGCTGCTGCGAGCTGAGCATTGAGATCGGGGAGAAGGACTGCTGGGGCAAGGGGTACGGCCGGGAGGCCGTCCGGCTGGCGCTGGGACTGGCGTTTGAGGAGCTGGGCCTGAACCGGGTCGGCGCAGCCTGCCACGAGTTCAACCCACGGGCCATAAGGTGCTTTGAGGCTGCGGGGTTCAGGCGCGAGGGCGTGTACCGGGCGGCGCTGTTCCGCGACGGCCGGTTCTGGGCAGACGTCCAACTGAGCATACTGGCCGGGGAATACTTCTCTCAGAAGGCGACCCGGGGCAGAGACAGCGGGCAGACGCCGCAGGAGGCGCCCCCCGCCGGAGGGGAGTGCCTGCAGGTGCTGGAGGGCGAGCTGGTGAGGCTGAGGCCGCTGAAGGCGGAGGACGCGGCCACGTTCTACCGGTGGGGCCAGGACTGGGAGGTACAGCGGCTCAGCACGGGCGGGGCCCGCCTGGCGGTGGGGGACTCGCAGGCCGCCTGCCTGGAGTGGATAGAGGGACTCAAGGACAGGAGGGACCTCTACGCCTTCATGGTGCTCGAAAAGGCCACGGGAAGGCCGCTCGGCACCGCGCAGCTTGCGTCGGTCGACCTGAGGAACCGGCGCTGCGACCTGGGCATCGAGATCGGCGAGAAGGACTTCTGGGGCCGGGGATACGGCCGCGACGCCGTCCGCGTGCTCCTGCGCCTTGCCTTCGAGGAGGTGGGGCTTAACCGCGTGGCTGCAGGCTGTTACAGCCTGAACCCCCGTGCCATCCGGTGCTTTGAGGCCCTAGGGTTCAAGCGCGAGGCGGTCCATCGTGCGGCCCTGTTCCGCGACGGCCGGTTCTGGACGGACGTACGCTTCAGCATCACGGCCGAGGAGTACTTCGCCCTCAGAAGATCCGGTACAGCGGATGCATCCGCGTGAGCGGCCTCACCCCAGCGGCGCGCCCGGCCGAGGCCACGAGCGCCGAAGCCGCGGCGCAGGCCGGGTAGACCCAGGGGGCGCTGGCTATGGGGCCGTAGAACAGGAAGTCGGCCCCCCAGGCCAGGGGCAGGGCGAGGACGGCGCCCCCCGCCGCCTCCACCGCAGGGGGATGCACCCGCCGTGCCCGCCGCCAGGCGTAGAACGCCCCGCTGGGGCCGCAGCCGGCCGGGTAGCCCAGCGTTCCCTTCACCTCCCGGACCGCCCGGGCTGCGGGCCCCAGGCCGGGAAGGTCGGGGACGCCCACGTCCACGAGCAGCGCAGTGATGCCGGCGCGCTCCGCCGCGGGCAGGAGCCGGTTCTGCAGTACCTCCAGCCTCCGCCGGGGCTCGGGCCTCCGCGGGTCGAGCGTCATGGCCACTGCCGCCCTCACCTGCGACTCGCTCAGCTCCTCGATCTCCTCCTCTTCGGCATCCGCGGCCAGGGGGCAGTAGACCAGCCGCCCCGCCAGCTCGGTGGAGCCGAAGTGCTTTACCACCTCCATCCGGGCCTGGGGGGAGGGCGAATCGACCACCACCGGGGCGGTGGTGGTCTGCGCCACGAACTCGATGTAGCGCAGCAGCGCCTGGCCGGTGTCGCCGACCACGTCGACCATGCGAGGCAGGCCGGTGGCGGCGCTGAGTTCGGCCTCGGCCTCGAGCAGCGCCCGGGCCCGGTCCCGGTCGAACAGCCCCCGGCGGCTGTCCCTTACGATGTCGTGGCCGGCATAGAACATGCTTCCGATGAGCACCGGAGGGAGCTCCCCCGGCTGCCCGCCCACAGCCACCCCGTCGATGCGAAAGGTACGCTGAGGCTCTGCGAACTTCTCCACGCCTCTCCCCCCTCTGAGGCCGCCCCCCTGGGGCGGGCACAATCCCCATTTCAGCTCGGACCGGGTATTAGTATGTCCACCCCCGCAGGTTTTCCCGGCCCGACCACCCCGCACACCCGCCCCCAGCCTGAGCCACCCGCGACCCGGCGGCCGTGGCCCCGTGCCCCCGGTGCGGGCACAAAAGAGAGCCGCGGCGCAAAGCTGCGCCCCCGGCGCCGCGCCCTGAAAGGCGAAAGGGCCTTCACCGGCCTGTCTTATACCTCCCCGGGCTCGAGCCGCCCCAGCTCCTGTCCCCCGGGGCTCACCCGGAGCAGCCCGAGCTGCACCTTGAGCCTCGGGGCCGGGCCGGGCGGCGGCTGGGGCACCGGGGAGAACACCCGGAGCCGACCGCCCCTGAAGTCCAGCTCCTCCACAATGCCCAGGCCCAGAAACTCCCCCGACGGCTGCATCAGGCCGCACAGCAGGTTGATGAACCTGGACTCCTCCGCCGCCACCAGCCGGCCGGCCCCGGCCCGCCGCCTGAACTGCTCCAGGGCCAGGTGGGTGTACGGCCCCCGGGTGACGACGTAGACCCCCTCGGAGATCCTTTCGGCATGCAGCACCTCACACTCCAGGTCGCGGGCGAGCGACTCTACCTCCCGCGGGTCCATGGGGAAGCCCGAGCCCAGCAGGCTGCGCACGAACCGCACCTCGTCGAGCCGCACCTCCCAGCGCCGGCCCGGCTGAAAGTACTCGGCGAACCGGGCCTCCCGGGTCTGGCGGCGGTCGGGCTGGGCCTTCCTCTGCACCTCGGGCGGCACCGCCAGCCGGCGCACCCGGGGGCGCTCGCCGCCCAGGTAGGGCCGGAGCAGGTGCTCCACCTCCCGCTTGCGCTCCACCGCGAGGATGTAGTCCGGTCGGATGAGCTCGATCTTGGAGTGCTTAAGCGCCCGCCCCAGCAGGCCTGCCACCAGGCCGGTGGTGTCGACCACCACCACCTCGGCCCCCAGCTCCAGGGCCCGGTCCACCATGAGTCTGGCGCCCACCACCGCCTCCAGCAGCAGGGGCTCGGGCGAGTTGGACCCCACGAAGTAGGCCGCGGTCAGCGGCGCGTCGGAGAGGCGGCCGATCGGAGACGGGAGCAGGCTGAGGCCTACGGTGCCCGGGGGTCCGACGTCGGACTGCCCCACGTCTGCGTCCACCACTGCCACCCGGCGCCCCCGGGCCAGGCAGTGGTTGGCCAAAAACTGCGCCAGGGTGGTCTTGCCGGTGTCGGTGGCGCCGACGAGCACCACCACGCCCGGGGCCGCCGCCACCTCCTCCGCCGCTTCCTGCCACTCCTTCACCGCCTCTGCACCCCTCTCTATGCCTCGGGCCCCGCCCCGGGGCCGGCAAGGGCCGGGAAGTGCCGCTCCCGCAGGGTCAGGCTGAGCTCCCGTGCCAGCCGGCAGATGCGCTCGGCCAGCGGTACGGAGAGCGTTCCGGTGCCGCAACTGGGGCTGATGAGCGACTGTTCCAGGAGCCGGGCAGGATCTACGCCGCCCCTGGCCAGGGCCTCCGCCCCCTCCTCGAACCTTGCGGCCAGCGAGCCCGCGTCCTCGGTCCACGCCTGCTCCGAGGCGGGCACTATCCCCCATCCCAGGACCCCGCCCCGGTCCAGGAAGGCGCGGAGCGCCTCCACGTAGGGGAGCAGCGAGGCGAAGTAGGAGTAGGCGTCGAAGTCGACCACCCGGGCGCGGGACTCGAACAGTATGGACCAGTCGCACCTGGCGCAGACGTGGGCGCCGGGCACGGCGCCCTCGGACTCCAGCGCCGAAAAGACCGCCTCCAGCGCGGGGGCGATGTCGCCGCGGTTGAGGCCGACGAACGTGGACTGCCCATACGCGTATAGCCCAGGCTCGTCCACAAAGATGATGACGGGAAGGCCAAAGGCTCCGAGCGCCCGCGCCTGCCAGCGGGCGTGGCCCTCAAGAGCCCGCACCAGCAGGTCACGGAGCTGGGGGTCGTAGAAGGCGGCGCGCAGTCCGGGGTCGGTGACCTGGAAACCCACGGTGAGCGGGCCGCTCACCTGGCCCTTGAGCCACCGGGCCTCGCCCGGGCCGTCCCAGCGCAGCCGCTCCAGGAAGGCATAGAAGCCCGCCGCCGCCCGCCGGGGGAAGGCGAACAGCGCCTGCGCCTCCGCCGCCCTCCCTCCCTCGCCGGGCTCAGCCGACTGGGCCTCAAGGTAGCTTTGATAGAACGCCGTGCACTTCTCCAGCCAGTTGGGCTGGCCCACGTCGAAGCAGGCGCTTTTGCCCTCGACCACGTCCAGCAGCCCCAGGCGCAGCAGCGGCGCCAGGTACTGGAGCGAAAAGCCCTCGTCGCGCGACAGCGCCGGGAGCTGGGGCCAGTGCGGGATCTCGGGAAAGGCGCTGAACGAAAGGGCCACGGCGTCTTCGGGGTCGCGGTGGGGCAGGCTGCCCACGCCGGTGGCGAGAAGGCGGGGCCGAAACGGCGGCAGGCCTCTGGCAGCCGGGGAAAGAGACGGCTCCATGCTACACCCCCTCCAGCCCCATCTCGGCCCAAAAGGCGTCGAGGAAGCCCTGGTCGTCGGTGAGGCGGCGGGCCTGGGCCAGGCAGGCCTGCACCACCGCCTGCCGCTGGTCGTGGTCCACGCGGAAGCTCCTGGCGGCGGAGAGCAGGTCCGAGGCGGCCAGGGCCGCGGCGCCCCTGTCGAACGCTACCCGCTTGGCCCGGGTGACGAGCTCCTCCAGCTCGGCGCAGGAGAAGTTGCGGGTGAGCGGCACCACCTTCTGGCGCAGGAAGGCCTCCAGCTCCGGCGGGTCGAGCTCCAGCGGGGGGCGGGGGCGCCGCCCCCCCGGGGAGAGCCCGAGATGGACACGGAGCACCTCCAGGCGGGCGGCCTCCCCTGGGTAGAGGAACGGGATCTTGTAGTCGAAGCGGCCGGTACGGGTGAACGCCTCGTCCAGAAGGTCGGGGATGTTGGTGGTGCCGACTATGATCGCCTCGCGGTCGGGGCGGCCCAGCCACTCCAGAAACTGCGAGAACACGCGCCGGGTCTCCTCCCCCGCCGAGTCGGTGGCCACACCGCGCCGGCCGAAGCGGTCGATCTCGTCCACGAACACGATGGCGGGCGACATCTTCTCCGCCAGCGCGATAGCGCTCTTCATCTTCTGGCCCGACTCCCCCAACCACTTGGAGTAGATGTTCTCGGTGACCAGGTTGATGAAGGGGAGCTGAACCTCCGACGCCAGCGCGTTGGCGAACAGGCTCTTTCCCGTACCGGGGGGGCCGAAGAACAGGATGCCCTTGGGCAGCGGCAGGGCGAAGCGGCGTGCCCGCTCGGAGTCCCGGAGCACGTTTATGACGTACTTACGGATGAAGTCCTTGACGGCCTGGTATCCGCCGATGTCGCTGAAGGTGAAGACCGGGTCCTGGACCTCGAGCAGCCCCGACTTCTTCACCAGCTCGGACTTGAGCTCCTTGGTGACGGCGGGGTCGAAGCGGCGGGTGCGGTGGTAGGACTCCAAAAGCACGCTCTCCAGTTGGTGGAGGTTGAGGCCGGCCGTGGCCAGGACCAGCTCCCCCAGCGAGCGGGGGTCCACCTCCAGGTCGAGGTCGCGGCCGGTCTGGGCGATGACCGCCCCCCGTTCCTCGCGGGAAGACGGGTCTACGGGGATGACCACCGCCAGGTCTCGGGTAAACTCGTCCATGATGCGGGAGGCGTCGGCGGTGAGGATGAAGACCGTGGACCCCCTGCGGATCACGTCGGGGTCGATGGCCCAGGCCCGGAGCGCGCTCTCCAGCCCGCTCTCCCACTCGCGGTTCTCGGAGAGGTTCTGGATGATGAAGGCGGTGGGGTGCTGCTTGAGGAAGCCGTCCACCTCCTTGAGAGCGGAGCGGAACTGGGTGAGCTCCAGGCCGGCGTCGCGATAGAAGCGCTGGGCAAGGGGGCCGCCGCCGCCCGCCTTTCGGTAGGGCTCCACCTCGGGGCCCCCCGTCCCCGGGTGCAGGCGTCCCAGGCCCTCCCAGCGGTCGTAGACGAAGACGTGCTCGAAGGCCGGGGGCGAGGACCGCTCCATCAGGCGCTGCTTTAGCTGGTAGATCCGCCGGGGGTCGGTGGTCTCAAAGCAGATGACGGGAGAGTAGTTGCTGCGGCGCTTGAGCAGCCCGTCCTCTATCCAGGCGTCGGAGAGCCGTAAAGACAATGCGGCAACCCTCCATAGGCCGCAGGGCGGCGGGGATGGACGTCCCTCAACCGGTCCGGCGCAACACAGGCGCGGCCCGGCCGGCCAGCCGGCTCAGCCGCAGGGCGAGCGGAAGCGAACCCGGCAGCGCACCCCCAGGGACGAAAGCGCACCGGCCAGGGCGCCGGCGCAGGGCCCGACCGCCGGCGGCGCCTCCCCGCTCAAGGTGGAAAAGCCCCCGTCCACCTCCAGCACCTCGAGGCCGCCCGGGTGAACCAGCACCTCGAAGCGACGGGGCGCGGCGGCGCGCGGCCCGGGGGTCGGCGCGACGCGGCCCCCGGGGCCGTCGATGTCCCGGGAAATAACGCCGCTGTGGTCCACGGTGCCCTGCCCCGGCCTCACGGCCTCACCCCCGCCCGCCGCCCGGGCGCCGCAGGGCGGCCGGCTCGGGGCGGGCCGGGGCTTCTGAGTCCAGGCCCAGCTCCGCCCGGATGACCCCGGGAGGCTTGAGTCGGCGGGCCCGAACCCGCACCCTGACGCCCAGGGCGCCCAGCGCCCTCTCCAGAGACTCCGCCTCCTCGCCGCACTCCCCCTCGGGGAAGCCGGAAAACTCGGCGCGGACGCGGCCCCGGCCGTCCACCCTGACTTCCACCGACCTGGCCAACTACAGGACCCCCCTGACAACCACCGTCTTCTCGTCGCCCACCTCGGCTGCCTTCTCCTCCACGTCCACCTGGTAGTTCATGGCGCGGAGGGCGTGAGCCACCGCCAGGGAGAGGAAGTTCTGGGTGACGCGGTTGATCTGCCTCCTCACCACGTCGCCATACCCGCCGTAGTCGTCGTAGAGGAAGGCGACGCGGCCCGTGGCCCGGTCCACGACCACCCCCAGACCGCGGGGGAAGGCGGCCGTGATCAGGGAGATGTCGCAGGGGCGGACGCGGCCGAAGTAGTCCACGATGGTGGCGCCCACCCTGCCCCTGTATTCCTGGGCGGTAGCCTCCACGGCCTCGCGCAACAGCCGCCAGCCGGGGTCGTCCTCCAGGGGCCGTCCCTCGGCGACGTGCTCCAGGACGATCTCAGCGCTGTACGAGGTTATCTGGCTCAACCGGGCCTGACGCCTCCTTTACCCGGCGAAATGGGGCCTGGGCTGGGGACCTTTACTCCAGCGGGATGCGGCGGGAAAGGAACTCCTCCCGCCGGCGCCGCCACTCCGCAAGCTCTGCCCTCAGCCTCTCCAGTTCCGCGCGTTTGCTGCGGAGCGTTTCGGGGGCGGGGGGCTCCGGCGCCCGCCTCCCGTCCGGGCCGGCGGCCAGCGGGGGCCCAGCGGGGGCCTCGGTGGAGCGGCGCCGCTCGGCTGGGGCTTCAGCCCGCTGCGTTTCGGCCGGGGCCTCGGCGCGGCGCCTTTCGGCCAGGGCCAGGCGCACCAGCGCCAGCCGCACCTCCACCTGTTCCCGGCGGTCGCCAGCCTCGGGAAGGAGGGCCTCAAGGCGGCGCTCCTCCTCGCCCAGCCGGGCCAGGGACATCCCCGCCAGCTCCTCCCTCCACTCCAGCACCCTCAGGCTCCTTACCCGGGCCTGGCCGCCCTTCCGTTCCCACTCCTCCACGGTCTCAAGCCACCGGTGCTCGTCGGGGCGGCGGGGTAAGGAAGGCTCCCGGGCCGAAGCGGCGGGCAGGGGCCGGGACGGCGCCTCCTCCGCCCCGGCCTCGGGCGCCGCCCGCGCCCGCAAGGCTGCCCGAGCCTGCGCCTCCAGCGCCTGGAGCGCCTCCTCGCAGCGTGACTCCTCGGCCTCCAGCCTCAAGATCGCCAGGTCCAGGTGGCGCTGGAGCCTGCGCCGCCATGCCTCGACGGTGAAGATCGCCATCCCCAGGTAAACGGGCAGCGACAGTGCCACGGCGACCAGGGTGCGGACCGCCCCCTCCCACCCCGGGAACAGCCAGCGGGAGAGGCCGTAGGACACCCCGAGCGCCACCGGCGCCTCGGCTATCAGCACCGCCCGGCTGCGGCGGGAGTAACGGTAGCGGCCCTGGAGGTAAAGCGCCCCCAGGGTGAGGAACCAGAGGAAGACCACGACCGCGACCAGAAGCCAGCCCAAACGGCACCATCCTCCGGACGGCAGGGCGGGCATGCCGCCCCCGATGCTTAACTATATTATACCGCATCAGGGGGTGGGGTGGGAGCCAGAGCTGGGGCCACGCAAGCGCAGGGGGGTTTCGGAGATCAGAAGAGCACCGTGAGGGCGAAGGGGGGCTAATCACTCACGCCTTCGGCACCCCCTCAGACACCCGCCCTCAAGGCAATCGGCAAGGCGGCTCACCTGATAGGGCGTGAAGGTAGGGGTGCCGTGGCCCGACGGGCTTTGCCCATCCGCGACCCCGCCCTCCGCGCTCACCACCGCCACCACGTTCCGATACTCCCTCTCCGAAGGCCTGGCGCCGCGGACCTCTACCTTGGGCCAGGGCTCACCCCCGAAGCCCTCCGCCACGACCAGGTCGACTCCGGGAAGCAGCGCCACCACCTCCTGCCCCCTGAGCTCGCCCTCCACCTGCCGGATGACGCCCACGCGACCGGGGGTGGAGATGGCGACGCCTGAGGCCCCCGCCCGGGCGTAGCGCCAGGTGTCCTTGCCCGGCAGGTCCATCACGAACCCGTGGCGGCTGTGTTTTATCGCCCCCACCCGGTACCCCCGCCCCACCAGTTCAGCGATGAGGGCCTCGACGAGCCGGGTCTTCCCGACGCCGGATGGGCCCACCACGGCAATGACCGGAACAGGGTCGGTCAACGGCCTCCCTCCATTCGCCCCACCCCGTCTCCCTCGGCAGTGCGGCCTCTGGTCCATCCCGTGTACCTTATGGTATCACACGACGCCCGGTGCCGGCAACGGTCGGAGTGCGGTCGTGCGGTCGGCCGTGTCACGGTCCGGTAGGGGCCGTCCCCTGATTGCGCGGAACGATGGGTGGACCCGCCCGCAGATCACCCCCAGCACCTCTCCACTCCGACCCGGCGGGGACATGCACCTCGACCTGCGGCTGTTCGGCAGCGACGCCCTCGGCGTCCTCGCAGCACAGCGGAGCGAGTGCGCCAGGGGGCGCCAGGCGGCGATGTGCGCCGGCTGGGACTGGGTGGAGATACAGGTGGCGCGGCAGGCCCCGCACGACCCGCGTCCTGGGGAGTGGTCTGGAACGGGCTCTGGCAGGGCTGGCCCAACCAGCAGTTGCCACAGTTGCGCTCAGCAGGAAAGAGGGCACAAGCGTCGAAATGCCTCATTCAGTCTGGGACTGAGGTGGTGTGGCGATGAGCTGTGACCCCCTTGGGGACTTCCCGGCGTACTTCCCACCGGGCTGTCCATTCGCTTTGTTCCCTTCAGCTCGCCCAGTTGCTGCGCGGGTCTACCGTTTTGTCTCAGGTAACCCGCCTGCCGAGGCGGACTTCACGTCTCACTACGTCGAAAGACCAGCCCACAAGAAGAAGTGGAACACGCCCACAAAACTCTGTAAGGCATGCGGCCTGTCCGTGTTTCTCCGCGCCGAAGACGCCCTCAGGGTGAGAAAGCATAGTCCTTCTCTACGCGGGAAACTGCTCGCAGAGGGTACCATAAGGCCGGAAGCCGGCGTGGTTGCACCCACTCCGAGGAAGGGGGACTCACATCACACCTGGTGGCTCTATAACGGGGCTAAGCCGTGGACGGAGTTTCACGTGATTGCGGAGGAGATAAGGCATGAGCGAAACGCAGATTGAAACACCAATCGGACCTCTTTCGATCACAGACGTCTACATGGAGTATGACGGACCCCGTGTTTTCAGGTGCTCAAGCCAGGCGGGCGAAACGTACCTGGGGCTGTGGGTCGAGGAGACTCCGGCTCTTGATCGCTGGCTCCTTGTGCCCATAAGCGTAAGACGGCTGGCCCTCGTTGAGACCGGCGCCCTGCCGCTGGCGCAGGCGATCCTGGAAGCAGAGGGCGGGTGGGTATGGATCATAACCTTTGGGAAGCGCGACGAGCGTTTGACGGGCGCCGAAAAGACTCCGTGTACCGACATCGACCCCCGGCATCTTCCGGACGCTGACGCTTGCCTTACAGGCGCTGCGAGCTACCGTGTGCCTGACGAGCCGCCACTTGTGAAGGCCACTCGCACAGGACGGGAGGTCATAGACTTATACTTCGACGGCGAGGGCGCTGACCGTAATGAGGTCGAGGCTGACCAGCTAGGCTCTACATTGCTGAGACTTCAATCCCTGACCCGCACCCTTGGCCATAAGGCTGCACCCATCGTGGGGCCGCTCCCCCGAACGGTCGTCGAAGACAACACGCTTATGGTTACAGGGATGGTAGCAGGCTCCTTCGGGGTAAGGCTAGAATCGCGTTGTCTCAGCGACCTATTTGGGGAGACAAGAGTCGCCGTCGCTGTGTCCAGGCTTATGGACCTGCTTGAAGCGAGCCGGAAGGGCAACCTGCAAGAAGCGCTGCCGGCCATCGGGCCGCGCGCGGCGTCGGGGTACCGCTACCTGCTACAGGCTCTCTCCGGCGGGGGCTCTGGGCTTAAGGCTCACTGGGCCTCCCCAAGCAAGAAGCAAAGGCAGGTCGTCTTGAGCCTTGAGACTGTGAGGAGTGCCCTGGCCGTTCTGGAGGAGCAAGTTGAAAGACAGAAGCAGGTATTCACCTGTCACGGCCGTCTCGTTGGGGTTATGACAGACCGGCGACGGTTCAAGTTCGTCTCGGACACGGGCGATACGTTTGAAGGGGTGTACGGCCCCCAGGTGGAGGGGGAGACGCTGCAGATGCGCCTCTCTAAGGAGATGGGAGGCGTGAGTGCCACAGCTCAACTACAGGAGACAATGGAGATCACGCCAGGGGGAGAAGAGAGGTTCAAATACGAACTGCTCAGCATCGCTCCCGACAGCGCATCCTGAGACGCACCCCATGCCTCGCGGCGGGCGGTTTACCGGCTGCCGCCGCTTCTCACCCGCCCCTAATTCACATTGTGCGCTGGCGGGCGCTCAGGCCAGCCCGCGCCCCCCGCCCTCACTACCGTTGGCCGCCTCGGGTCCCCGTTTACTCCTCCTCCACCCTCACCTCCACCCCGCGCCGCCCCAGCTCCGCCATCAGCCACTCGAACCGCTCGGGGCGGGCCCCGATCAGGGTCTCCGGCGGGACCGATCCCCGCTCCTCGAAGCCGCCCCGGCCCAGCCTCAGCATAGCGATGGCGCAGGGGAAGCAGGTAGTGCGTGCCATGGCGGAGATGCCCCGCTCCCTGTCGTAGACGTCCAGGAGCTCGTAAGCCAGCCGGGCCGGCCTCCCCTCCCGGGTGCCGCGGGCCTCGACCCGCATAACCAGGAGGTCCTCCTCGCCGCCGCGGGAGAGCAGCGGCCCCAGGACCTCCTCCACCAGCCGCCGCGGCGCCACCTCGGCGCCGTCCACCCGCACCGGCCGCTCATCCAGCAGCCCCAGCTCGCGCAGCATCGTCATCGCCTGGCAGTAGCCGGGGTAGCGGACGGTCTTCTCTTCCAGCCGCCACACCTTGCCCGGCGGGAGGCTGTAGGGGAGCGTTCCCAGGCCATCGGTGATGAAGCACTCGCACCGTCCAACCGGAGGGGGGAACTCGACTGCCTCGGGCTCAGACAGCGCCGGGACCTCCACCGTCCGCCCCTCCCGGATGACAGGGGCGGGCCGGGTGCACGACTCCAGCACGCTGTCCAGCGCGAACACCACCCGGTAGCCCAGCGGAGGAAGCGGCCGCTGGGGCAGCCCGCCCACGCGGATTACGGCCTCGTCCATCCGATCCAGCACCGACGCGGCCCGGCCCACCAGCACGTTGCTGATGCCCGGGGCCACACCCAGCCCCGGCACCAGGCACACCCCCGCCCGGCGCGCCTCGGCGTCGAGGGCCAGCTTGGCCTGGGGGTCGGAGGCCGCCAGGTCCACCATGTGCACCCCGGCCCGGATGGCCGCCCTCATCGCCCCCAGGCTATGCCGGTTGAGCAGGGCCGCCCCCGCTGCCTGATGCCCCTCGAGTACGCGGGCCAGGGCGCCCCCGTCGGAGGCGTCGCCGACCACCGGCCGTATCTTCGCCTGAAACGGCCCCGCCCGTTCCCTCGCCGCCTCAAGCCGCGCCTCGTCCCGGTCGAAGAGCGTGACCTCCTCCACCTCCGGGTCGCGGACGAGCTCCCCGGCCAGCACCGAGCCCATCAGCCCCGCGCCCAGGACGGCCAGCCTCACCTCTCATCCCCTCCCTCCCGCAGCCTGCCGGCCCCGGCGTGAACCAGGAGCGACGCCACCACCAGTGAGCTCAGCCGGCTCACCGGGGTGTCCACCCTGGAGTTCAACACCGCCGGAGCCAGGCCTCCCATCACCACGCCCGCCATCGCGGCCCCGGCGAGATACATGAACGCCTTGCCCAGGATGTTGCCCGCCTCTATACAGGGAACCAGGAAGATGTCGGCCCTCCCCGCCACTGCGCTCTTCATCCCCTTGCGCTCCGCAATCTCGGCGGAAAACGCCATGTCCAGGGCCAGGGGACCGTCGACTATGGCCCCCTGAATCTCGCCGGAGAGCGCCATCTCCTTCAGTCGGGCCGCGTCGACCGTCGACGGTATGGCGGGGTCGACTATCTCGGTGGCAGACAACACCGCCACCCGGGGTTCGGCCACCCCCAGGGCGCGAGCCAGATCCACCGCGTTCTGCAGGATGTCGCGCTTGGCGCTGAGGTCGGGGGCCGGTATCATGCCGCCGTCGGTCATGAGCGCCAGCCTGTCCCAGCCCGGCACGTCGTAGACCGCCACGTGGCTCAGGGTGCGGCCGGCCCTCAGCCCGTGCTGGGGATGGAGCACCGCCCGGAGAAAGTCGGTGGAGGAGACCATGCCCTTCATCACCACCTGGGCCCGGCCCTCCCTCACCAGGCGGCAGGCCCCAAGCGCCGCCTCTCGGGGGTCGGCAGCCGCCACCACCGGCGTGTCCGCGGCCAGCCCCGCCTCCCCCGCCGCGCGCCTGACCTCCCCCTCGTCCCCAACGAGGACGGGCCGGGCTACCCCCGCCTCCACCGCTTCCTGAACCCCCACCAGCAGGTCGCGGTCACCGGCGGCCGCCACGCTCACCGTCACCGGCCCCAGCCCCCGCGCCTTCTCCAGCAGCGCTAAGAAGCGGGGGAAGTCCTCCATGCTCTCCGTCCCGGGCCTCAGCGCCACCCCCACCCCTCCTTCCTTACCCCAGCGGCCCATGAGCGCCGGGCCGCCCCGGGGTCGGCTCCCCCTGCAGTCTCAGTCAGACATACTCCTTTGCCGGCTCCTCGCCGCGGAGCACCCTCAACGCCCCCTGGGCCAGGGCCAGAAGCTCCTCCTCTCCGGGCACGACGGCCACCGGGGCGATGAACCCCACCCGACGCCTGATGAGCCCCACGAGATACTCGGAGTTGGCGATACCGCCGGTGATCACCACCCGGTCCACCCGGCCGCAGAGCGCCGCGGCCATGGCGCCGATCTCCTTAGCCACCTGGTAGGCCATGGCCTCCAGCACCAGCCGGGCCTGGGCGTCCCCGGCCCGGGCCCGGGCCTCGGCCTCGGCCATGTCCCGCGTCCCCAGGTAGGCGAACGCACCGCCCCGTCGGCTGAACACCCCCGACACCTGCTCCAGCGTCTCGCCCCTCAGGAACCCCTCCCAGGCCAGCCTCAGCACCCCGGCCACGGGCAGGCCCCCCGCCCGCTCCGGGCCGAAGGGGCCCTCCTCGTTGGGATTGTTCACATCCACCATGCGGCCGTCGCGGTGGGCGCCCACCGAGATTCCGCTCCCCAGGTGGGCCACCACCAGGCTGACCTCCTCATAGCGGCGCCCCAGCTCCGCCGCCACCCGGCGGGCCACGGCTCGCGAGTTGAGAGCGTGCGAGAGGCTCACGCGGTCCACCCCTGGCAGGCCCGAGAGCCTGGCCACCGGCTCGAGCTCGTCCACCGACACCGGGTCCACCACGAAGGCGGGGCAGCCCCAGCGCTCAGCCAGGTCCAGGGCCAGGAGCCCCCCCAGGTTGGAGGCATGCTCCCACCGGGAAAAGCGGGTGAGGTCCTCTACCATGCGCCGGTTTACGGTGTAGGTCCCTCCGGGTAGAGGCTTGAGCAGCCCGCCCCGCCCCGCCACCGCCTGGACCTCCCCCTGCTCCATCTTGAGGCCGCGGCGTCGCAGCGCATTGACGACCTGCTCCAGCCGGTACTCCCTCTGCTCTGCCACCCGCGTAAACCGGGCCAGCTCCCCCTCCGGGTGCCGCAGGGTCTCCTGGAACACCGGGTCCTGCCCACAGAACAGACCCAGCTTCGTGGAGGTAGCGCCAGGGTTTACCGCCGCCACCAGGCAGTCCCCAGCCAGGCGGACCACCTCCCTTCCCCCGGCTTCTAGTTCTCCCCAGGGCGGCTTAATCCTCCCGGTCCGCCGTGGCGGCACCCCAAGAGAAAAAGGGTCCCGGCAGGGCCCAGCCTGCCGGAACCCCCAAGGCCCCCGCTCGGGGCGGGGAGCCGGACGTCCCCGCTAGGGGACGGTGATGCTGTTGGAGTCGTTGGGGCCGGGCTGGAAGACGTAGCCGCCCTTGGTGATGTTGGTCACGGTGAAGGTAAAGACTGTGCCGCTCTTGGGCTTCTTGACCTTGTCGGAGGCAAGCGTGACCGTGCCCAGGGAGTCAGTCACGCCGGAGTCGGTGTCGGTGGTGGCCCCGCTCCACCGTCCGGAGACGGCGGCGCCAGACACGGCCGCCCCGTACTGATCCACGACGTACACCTTGGCGGTCGCCCAGGTGGAGACGCCGGTCTTGTTCAGCGCCATATCGATGTGCGACACCATCACGGGCTGGGCAGGACCAACGGCCGAAACGGCGGCGTAGGCGTCCACCTTGCCCCAACCGAAGGTCTCATCCCACCCGGCGGTGCCCAGGTCGATGGCGGTGCTGTAAAGGATGGAGCGGATGTTCTCCACGCCCGTCGCGCCGCGGGCCATCATCAGGGCCACGACGCCGGTCACGTGCGGGGTGGCCATGGAAGTGCCGCGGAGGTAGTAGTAGCCGAAGTTAGTGGGCTGGCCGGAGGCAAACGTCTGCTGCAACACATCGTCGCCGTAGCCGTCGCCGTCGCGGTCGACGCCGTCACCGCCCGGGGCGGTTATGTCCAGGGCGGAGCCCCACTGCGAGTAGTAGGCCCGCGTGTTGTTCGACGCCAGGGCGCCTACGGCGATACACTCGGGGTACGCGGCGGGGTAGCTCACCACGCTGGTGTTGCCGTTGCCGGCGGCCGCCACCAGGACGATGCCCTTATTGTAGCAGTATATTATGGCGTCATGGACCGCGGGCCCAGGGTCGTAGCCGGCCGCCCAGCCAAGGCTCATGGTGATGACGTTGGCACCGTGGTCGGCCGCCCAGTAGAGGCCGTCGATCAGGGTCTGTGCGGTGCCGGAGCCGGCCGAGTTCAGCACTTTCACCGGCATGATGGCGGTGTTGGGGGCCATGCCGGCCACTCCCAGCGAGTTGTTGGTGGTCTGGGCCACGGTGCCGCACACGTGCGTCCCGTGGTAGTGGTCGTCGTTGGGGTGGCTGTCGAAGTTCACGGTGTCATAGCCCGGCACGAAGGTGCAGCCTGCGAGGTCGGGCGCCAGCGCATAGGCGCCGTAGTTCTCGTAGGCCACGCCGGTGTCAACCACGGCCACTACCACCGAGGTGCTGCCGGTGGTGAGGTCCCAGGCCTGAGGCGCGTTGATGAAGGGGAAGTGCCACTGCCGCGGATACAGTGGGTCATTGGGGGTCATGAACGCATGGCAGACGGAGTTGGGCTGGGCGTACTTCACCAGGGGATGGGCGGAGTACCTGGCCACCATCCGGTCGATAGTGGCCCCCTCAGGGATGGCCACCCTCTGGAAGCCGGCGAACGGGCTGGTGTAGATCACCTTCCCGCCCAGGGCGGCATGCGCCTCAGCCCGGGCCGCCTCGCTCACGCCGGGGTGGAACTGGACCAGGATCTCACCCGGGACCAGCTCGACCTCGGGGGTCGAGGGCACGCTGGCCCAGGCTGCGCCCGCCGCCACCACCACCAGCAGGCAGAGGAGGGAGGCCAGGGCGAACTTCGCCTTTCTCATTGCGATTCAACTCCCTTCCATGGGTCTGGTGGCCATATTTCTACATTCACCCAGGAATTCCTGCTGTTGCCACGACAGAGGCGCAAAAGAGGAGCAGCGCTCGACAGCGCTTGACAAGATGGGATAGGGCTGTCAAGCACCGCTCTTCTGGCTCTGACCGAAGGGCCGGTCGCGGCGGCCCTCGTCGCGTTGCGGGGCCGGCAAGCCTCCAGGGCCGTGCTACGCGGCTTCCCGAGCCCCGTCGCCTCCCGACGCCGGCCCCTTCCCCCGGGGAGCCCCCGGCCCGGCGAAGGGCTGTAGCTCCGGTCTCCCCGGGCTCAGCCGGGGTCCCGACCCGGCCGCTGCCCTCCTCGCCCGCCCCAGGCGCCAGCCAGCCCCGGTGCCTGAAGAACGCCAGCATCCCCAGGCCCAGCAGGACCATGGCGGCCCATACGGCCGGGTAGCCCCACCGGAGCTGGAGCTCAGGCATGAAGCGGAAGTTCATGCCGTACACCCCGGTGATGAAGGTGAGGGGCAGGAATACCGTGGCGACCACGGTGAGCCTCTGTATCACCCGGTTGATGCGGTCCGAGGCCAGGGAGAGGTGGGCCTGGAGCACCGTGTTGAGGATCTCCCGGTCCAACTCCACCGTCTCAAAGAGCCGGGCCACGTGGTCGTAAACGTCCCGAAAGTAAAGCGACGTGGCGGCCGATGTGAACGGAAACCCGGCCCGCGACAGCAGGTCATACACCTGGCGCTGGGGGCCCAGGCTGCGCCGCAGCCACAGCAGGTTGCGCCGGATGAGCTGGGCCTCCTCCAGGACTCCCCGGGTCCGGCCCCGCAGCACGTCGTCCTCCAGCCGGAGGAGATCGTGCTCCCAAAACTGGATCACGGGGAAGAAGCCATCCACCAGGGCGTCGAGTACGGAGTGAAGCACGAACTCCACCGCCGCCGCCCCGGGAGGCAGGCCCTGGCGGTAGCGCCCCCAGGCCCCCGACACCGCCGCCATGGGGCGCCGATGTACGGTGACCAGAAAGTCCCGCCCGAAGAACACGTCCAGTTCGGGGAGCTCCAGAGCGTCAGCCTCCTCCCGGTACTCCACCCCATGGACCACGATGAACGCGTGATCGGGGAACTCGTCTACCTTGGGCAGCTCGGAGTAGTGGGCGGCGTCCTCGAGGTTCAGCGGGTGAAGCCCGAACGCCCGCCCCACCGCCTCCAGTTCCTCCGTCTCCGGACCTTCGACGTCCACCCAGACCGCGCCCCCAGGGGCCTTGCAACGGGACGCCACCCGGGCGGGATCGAACCCCGCCTCCTCGGCGCTGCCGCCCTCACCCCAGTACAGCACCCGTACCACTGCGCCCTCCTCCTTCCCACGTCCCCACGCAGCGCGCCGGCCCCCCGCCGCCGCCCCGGGATTTCCCTCTGGCTGCCACAGGCTGGCCGCCTTCCCTTCCGACGTCCCCGGGTCGCCCTCCCCTGGCCCGCCCCGCCCCCGACCGCCGTCCGCCGCTGCCCTCCTGGGCCCCGCCCCCGAAGCCACCCACCCCTATACTGGCCCGCCACCCCCGGCCTACTCGCCCGGGGCCCGCTCCGCCAGGCGGCACCCCAATCCGCCGGGGCCGCCGGGGCCGTCCCAAGGCAGGCCGGGGGCGCCGGCGCTGTCCTTCGCCGCGCCGCGGCGCCTTCCCTTCCGACGGCCCCCGCGGGCACATCCCCCGGGGGCCGCGGCAGGATTTTGGCGGGAGGGGAAAGAACCGCCAGAGTGTCAGCATCCGGCCGGCAAGGCCAGAACAGGGGGTGCGAGGCTGTGGACAGGGCGAAGGTAACTCTGCCCCTTCTGCAGGAGAAGATGCGGCAGGGTCAGCCCATAACCATGCTGACCTGCTACGACTATCCCACCGCGCTCCTGGAGGAGAAGGCGGGCATCGACATCATCCTGGTGGGGGACTCGCTTGGCATGACCGTGCTGGGTTACTCCAGCACGCTCCCCGTGACCATGGACGCCATGGTGCTGCACGCCCAGGCGGTACGCCGCGGGGCGCCGGGCGCCTTCCTCATCGGCGACATGCCCTACATGAGCTACCAGGTGGATGTGCGCGAGGCCATCAGGAACGCCGGCCGGTTCATGGCCGAGGCGGGCTGCGACGCGGTAAAGCTCGAGGGCGGCCGCAACGTGGCCGACGTAGTTGCTGCGCTGACCCGGGCGACCATCCCGGTGATGGGACACCTGGGGCTCACGCCCCAGTCGCTCGCCCAGCTCGGGGGCTTTGTGGCCCAGGGAAGGAGCGCGGAGACGGCGCTCAGGGTGATAGACGACGCCCGCATCCTGGAGGAGGCCGGGGCCTGCGCCATCCTCCTGGAGGCCGTCCCGCCCGAGGTGGCCCAGGTCGTGACCCGGCGCAGCGGGGTGCCCATCATCGGCATCGGGTCCGGCCCCCACTGCCACGGCCAGCTCCTCATCGTCCACGACCTTTTGGGGTTCTTCGAGGCGTTTACCCCCAAGTTCGTCAAGAAGTACGCCGACCTCAACGCCGTCATACTGGAGGCGTTCCGGCGCTACCGGGCCGACGTGGAGCAGGGGGCCTTCCCCCAGCCGGAGCACTGCTACAGCATGCGGGCCGGGGAGGGCGAGAAGCTCCGGCGGCTGCTGGAGGAGAAGGGGCTGGCGTAAGGGCGGGGCACGGGGGGCGGGAGGGGTCGCGCGGTGCAGGCAGCACGTGCCGGGCAGCCGCGGCGGTGTGCGGGCGCAGGGGCCTGATACGGACCGGAGCGGCGCGGGAATGGCGGGCCGCAGCTAGGGACCGGCCGCAGGCGTGGCCCGGTTGACCCGGCGGTAGGTCAGGACGGGCTTGCAGCCCTCGCCCGAGATCCTCCGCGAGGACCAGCCGAAGTAGTCGTGCTCCGGGGTGACGCTCCCCTTGCTGAACCTGGTCACCCAGACTATCCCCTCCCCGGGGCTGGCCGACGCCCTGTGGGAGGCTGCTGAGGCGCAGTTCGGAGATCGCTGGATCCCAGCACGGCCGCAGCCCTCTTCAGGGCCTCCGCCACCCGGGCGGGGGCAGTCCCTCCGGTGCACGCCCTGGCCTCCACCGCCGCCCGGGGGCTGAGCGCCCGCAGAATCCCGGGCCCTACTCGGGGGTCGAGCCGCCGCCACTCCTCCAGCGTAAGGTCCTCAAGTCTCCGGCCCTCCTCGCGGCAGCGGCGCACCGCCTCCCCCACCAGCCGGTGGGCCTCCACGAAGGGCACCCCCAGCCGGACGAGGTAGTCCGCTGCCTCCGTGGCGGTGCTGAAGCCGCGCCCCGCCGCGGCCTCCATCGCCTCGGGCCTGAAGCGAAGGGCTCTGACCACCCCCGCCATGGCCTCGAGGCACCCCCGGACGGTGTCAAACGCGCCGAACACCGCCTCCTTGTCCTCCTGGAGGTCCGACGCGTAGCCCAGGGGCAGGCCCTTGAGCGTGGAGAGCAGGCCCAGGAGGTGCCCGAAGACGCGCCCCGCCTTGCCCCGGACTAGCTCCGCCGGCTCCGGGTTCCGCTTCTGCGGCATGATGCTGGAGCCCCCCGCCCAGCCCTCCTCCAGGTCGGCGAACCCGAACTCGTCCGAGCACCACAGCACCACGTCGGTCGCCAGCCTGGAGAGGTGCACCATGAGCACCGCACAGGCGGCCAGAAAGTCGAGGGCGAAGTCCCGGTCGGAGGTTGCATCCAGGCTGTTCTCCATCACCCGCGGGAACCCCAGGTCTTTCGCCAGCGCCTCCAGATCGAGGGGGTAGGCGGTGCCCGCCAGGGCGGCGGCGCCCGCCGGGCAGGCGCCGGTTCGGGCCCGCGCCTGCACGAAACGCTCCCTGTCGCGCTCCAGCATCCAGAAGTAGGCCAGCAGGTGGTGGGGAAACAGCACGGGCTGGGCGGGCTGCAGGTGGGTGTGGCCCGGCATGAGCCACTCCCTTCCCTCCTCCGCCCTAGAGAGCAGCTCCCGCTCCAGCCGCTCGATCCGCGCCACCACCTGGTCCGCCGCCTCCATCAGGAACAGCCGGAGGTCCAGGCACACCTGGTCGTTGCGGCTGCGGCCGGTGCGAAGCTTGAGAGCCAGGGGCCCCACCCTCCGCTCCAGGGCCCTCTCCACAGCCAGGTGGATGTCGGGGTCTTCGGGGCCGAACTCAAACCGCCCTGCGTCCATCTCGGCCCTCACCTGCTCCAGCCCGTGGCAGAGCGCCTCCACCTCCTCCTCCGCCAGAACCCCAGCCCGGCCCAGCGCTCGGACGTGAGCCTGGCTGCCGGCTATGTCCTGCCGGAAGAGCCGCCGGTCAAAGGGGAGCGACGCCGTAAACCCCAGGGCAGCCTGGCCCCCCCGCTCGCCCAGGCAGCCGCCGACCCGTCCCGCGGCACCGCCCCCGCCGCCGCGGCCCCTCACCCCTGCCCCCTCCGCGCCCCAGGGCCCTGTCCGGGCACCCGGCCCCCTCCGACCCCGCCCCCGGCCAGGGACTCGACCCCGTTCACCTGGGCGAAGATCCGGGTGGGCAGGCCCCACAGCCCGACGAACCCTGCTGCGGCGGCGTGGGGGAAGGCGTCGTCGGGCCCGTAGGTAGCCAGCTCCGGCCGGTAGAGTGCCCGGGGAGACCACCGGCCCACCACCGAGACGGCCCCTTTGAACAGCCTCAGCCGCACCGTGCCGGTGACGGCCTTCTGCGTGCAGCCGAAGAATGCATCCAGGGCGCTGCGCAGCGGCGAGTGCCACAGGCCGAAGTAGACGGCCTCGGAGTACTCCGCCTCCAGCCGGGCCTTGAGCGCCAGCAGCTCCCGGGGCAAGGTGAGGCGTTCCAGGTCGCGGTGGGCGGCGATCAGCGCCACCGCCGCGGGACACTCGTACACCTCGCGCGACTTTATCCCGACCAGCCGGTCCTCCACCAGGTCGATGCGGCCCACCCCGTGCCGGCCGGCGATGCGGTTGAGCAGTCCCACCAGGGCCCGAGCGCCGAGCCGCCTCCCGTCCAGCGACACGGGCACGCCCGCCGAAAACCCCACCTCCACCTCCTCCGGCTGGTCCGGGGCCTGAAGAGGCGACGCGGTCCAGGCGAAGGCGTCCTCCGGGGGTGCCGCGGCCGGATCCTCCAGCAGCCCGCACTCTATGCTCCGCCCCCACAGGTTCTCGTCGATGCTGTAGGGGCTTTCCGGCCCCACCGGCGCCTCCAGGCCGTGCGCCGCGGCGTAGGCCACCTTCTCCTTTCGCTCCAGAGGCCAGTCACGTATGGGGGCCAGCACCTCGATCCCGGGGTCCAGCGCCCTGAGCGACACCTCCAGCCGCACCTGGTCGTTGCCCTTGCCGGTGCAGCCGTGGGCCACGGCCCTGGCCCCCACCCTGCGGGCCGTCTCCACCAGGGCCTCGGCTATGAGCGGGCGCGACAGCGCCGAGGACAGCGGGTAGACGCCCTGGTACAGCGCGTTGGCGGCCAGCGCGGGAAAAGCGAAGTGCCGCAGGAAACGCTCCCGGCCATCCACGACCACCGCCGACCGCGCCCCGGCCCGGGCGGCCCTCCTGGCTACCTCGGCCGTCCTGCCCCTCCCCCCCAGCTCCACGGTCAGCGTCACCACCTCGGCGCCGAGCCGCTCCTTCAGCCAGGGAACGGCCACCGTCGTGTCCAGCCCGCTTTGGAAGCGTCGCAGGAAGTCCTCCTGCTGCATGGTCACCTTGTAATTCAGTTCTTCGCGAGCCGCGTCCAGGCGCTCCCGCGATTGCTCCACGGTCTTCTGCATCAGTTCCATGAAGCCTTCCAACTCTTGCCGGGCATTCCGCTGAATCTCGTCGGTGAATGCTGCCGAAGTGGTGTCCGCCGCCTCCGCAAAGAGCAGCCGCACGCGTTCAAACGCGTCGCGCACCGTCTCTTCCAGTTGCTGGTGGCTCTGTTCCACGTAACTCCGGCTGGCGTGGCTCAATTCGCTGGCGAAGAGGCTCGAGATTTCGCCGGCTTTCTCGCGCAGGCTGCTTCCCACCTGTTCGGCCATCTTTTCCGGCGAATTCTGGAGTTGCGTCTGCGCCTTTTTCTCGTACCACTCCGCGGATTTGAACATTTCCTCCATCGTGTGGTGCTTCAGGTCCACGGCCTTATTTTCCAGTTCTTCCAGATGCCGCGCCGTGATCCCTTGCGAGGATTCGTTCAACAGCGCCTCCACGCTTCCCAGGTTTTCCCGGAAGCGCGCCAGCGAATCCGCAAACGCCTCATCCGCCGAATTGCGGATGCGGTCCTGCTGCATGGTCATGGCGGCATCGAGCAGGGAACGCCCGCCCGCCAAACGGTGGACGGCCTCTTCGGTCGCTGTGATGTGCGGCCTAACCATAGATTCCACGTGCTGTTCGAATTTCGCCAGGGCCTCGCTATTGGCTGTTTCAAAGCTGCTGCGGATACGCGCGTGGATCTCTTCGAAGAGATTGCCCGATTGGCGGTGCAGCTCGTTGCGGTGCAGGCTCAGCACGTCGTCCAGCTGCGACTGAAACCCCCCGATGGCCTGCTGCTGCACGGTTTCGATCCGGTCCTGATACGTATGCGTGCTGCAGATGTTGGCGTAGTGCGCCTGGCTGGTATTGAGGTTGTGGTTATACCGATCCACGCCCGCCTGCGCCAATCGCTCTGCCTGCGCAGGGGTCAACAGCCCGAGACAGCAACAAATCCGCAAATTCGTGGTGCGGCGAATTTCTTCCACCGGGATGTAGTGATCTGTATTGGTTTCCAGCGACCGCAGCAGGAGACACAGCATCACGCCCAGCCCCCCAAGGATGGCGAGCCAGTACCACTCGAACACCAGTCCGAATCCGCCGATGAAAAAGCAGACCGACAGGATGAACGGACGGCCGGAGTTGTTCGGCATGT
>JAIMBG010000178.1 GCA_023511555.1 Acetobacteraceae bacterium
AAGGCGGCCCGGGCGGCGGGGGGGGCCGCGGCCCCGCGGGGCGGGGGGGCGGGGGGGGCGGCGGCGGCGGGGCCGGCCCCGGGGGGGGGCGCGGCGACGGCGGCGGACGGCGCCGCCGACCGCGGCGGCCGGGGCCTCGAACACACCGGGCGCGGCGGGCCGGGGGGCCCCCCGGCGGGGCCGGCCTGGCCCGGGCAGGGGGGCGGGGGCACAGATGGCTAGGGTGGTGCTCTCTGGCTACTACGGGTTCCACAACGCCGGGGACGAGGCCATGCTGAGGGCCATCCTCGACGCCCTGGAGAGCCGCATCCCCCGGCTGTCGGTGACGGTGCTGTCCGCCGACCCCTTCCACACCCGCCGGGAGCACGGGGTGGACGCCATAGGCCGCATGGACCTGGCCCGCATCTACTCCCGCCTCCGGCAGGCCGACCTGTTCATCTCCGGCGGCGGGAGCCTGCTCCAGGACGTGACCTCGGACCGCACCCTGGCCTACTACCTCGGCCTGCTCTCCCTGGCCCGCTCGCTCGGCCGCCGCACCATGGTCTACGGGCAGGGCATCGGGCCCCTCCGCTCCACGGTGGGGCGGGCGCTCGCGCGCTGGGTGCTGGACCGGGTGGGGCTCATCACGGTGAGGGATGAGGCCTCCGTCCAGGAGCTCGTGGGGCTGGGCGTCACCCGGCCCCGGGTGGTGCTGGCCGCCGACCCTGTGCTGGGCCTCAACCTCCCCCGTGGCCCCGAGGAGGGGGCCCGCATCCTGGCGGAGGAGGGGGTGGGCGCGGACGGCCGTCCCCTGGTGGGGGTGGCCCTGCGCCCCTGGCCCAACGCCCGCGGCTTTGAGCGGGTGCTGGCCGCGGCCGTAGACCACCTCACCCAGGCACTGGGGGTGGAGGCAGTTTTCCTGTGCCTTCAGCTTCCCCAGGACCTCGAGGTGTCAAAGCGCGTGGCGGCGCTATTGCGCCGGCCCGCCCGGGTGCTGCACCGCCGCTACGGCCCCCACCAGATCATGAGCATCCTCAGCCGCCTGGAGCTGGTGGTGGGGGTGAGGCTCCACGCCCTGGTATTCGCGGCCATGATGAACGTGCCCTTCCTGGGGCTCGCCTACGACCCCAAGATCGACGGGTTCCTGCACTCCCTGGGCATGGAGCCGGCGGCGTCGCTGGAGTCGCTGCGGCTGGAGGACCTGCTGTTCCGGCTGGAGCAGGCCTGGCGCGGGCGCGCCGCGCTCCGCCGCCGGCTCAAGGCCGCCGTGCCCGGGCTCAGGGCGCTGTCGCTCAAGAGCGCCGACCTGGCCGCGGAGATGCTGGGGTTTGGGGCCGCGGCGGGGAGCTCCGAGGGCGCGGCGGGGGAAGCGCCGGGGGGTGCGGAGGGCGCGGCGGGGGAAGGGCCGGGGGAGGCCGCAGGAGGGGCGGTCGAGAGGAGGGCGGGGGCTGCGGGAAGCGGCTGAGGCCCCCGGGGCCGGGGGTGGGCTGGGGGAGCGGCCGCCCCGGCTGGCCCGGTGCCCCGGCGGACCGGGTGCCCCGGGCAGCCTGGCGCGGCGGCGGTGGGGAGGGTGACGCGTGGCGCCGATGAGGCTTCACATCCTGGGCGTCCCGGTGGACGCCGTGGACCTGGAAGAGGCCGCAGCGACGGTAGAGGGGTTCTGCGACCGCGGCGGCCCCCACCTGGTGCTCACGCCCAACCCGGAGATGGTGATGCGGGCGCAGCGGCACGGCGCCCTGCGGGAGGCCCTGGCCCGGGCCGACCTGAACCTGGCCGACGGCGTAGGCGTGGTGTGGGCCGCCCGGCTGCTGGGGCTGCCCCTGCGCCGCCGGGTCACCGGGGCCGACCTGGTAGTGCGGCTGCTCTCTCAAGGGGCGGGGAGGAGGAGGTTTTACTTCCTGGGGGCCCGGCCGGGGGTGGCGGAGGAGGCGGCCCGCAGGGCCCGGGCCCGCCACCCCGGGCTGGAGGTGTGCGGGACGCACCACGGCTACTTCTCCCCCCACGAGGAGCCCCGGGTGGTGGAGGGGATAAGGCGGGCCTCGCCCCACATACTGGTGGTGGGGATGGGGTCGCCCAGGCAGGAGGAGTTTCTGCTGCGCCATCTCGAAGAACTCAGGGTGCCGGTGGCGGTCGCCGTGGGGGGGACGCTGGACGTGCTGGCGGGCAGTGCCCGCCGGGCGCCCGCCCTGCTGCGCCGCCTGGGGCTGGAGTGGCTGTGGAGGCTGGCGGGCGACCCGCGGCGCTGGCGCCGGGGGCTGGCCCTGCCCCGGTTCGCCGGGGCGGTGCTCAGAGAGGCCTGGGCCCGCAGGCGGGGAGGGTAGGGCGGGGGAGGAGAGTCTCATCGCAGAGCCCGTACGCGCTGAGGGCTGGCGGCGCGGGAGGGGCCGGGGGTGGGGGGAGATGGATCCCAGGCTGGCAAAGGCGGCGCGGGCGGTGCCTCCGGAACTGGTACGGGAGCTCGAGGCCAGGGCCAGGACGCTGAGGCGCCACGTGATAGCCATGACGGGTCGGGCGGGTTCGGGGCATCCCGGTGGGTCACTCTCGGCGGCCGACATCGTGGCCGCCCTTTACTTCCACGTCTTAAGGCTGGACCCGGCGCGGCCTCGGTGGGAGGAAAGGGACCGGTTCGTGCTGTCCAAGGGCCACGCCGCCCCGGTGGTGTACGCGGCGCTGGCGGAGCGCGGGTTCTTCCCGGTGCAGGAGCTGGCCACGCTCCGGCGGCTGGGGAGCCGGCTGCAGGGCCACCCCGACCGGAAGTCCACGCCGGGCATAGAGATGTCCACGGGGTCTTTGGGGCAGGGGCTGTCCACGGCCTGCGGCATGGCGCTGGCGGGCCGGCTCGACGGGAAGAGGTGGCGGGTGTACGCGCTGTTGGGGGACGGGGAGATACAGGAAGGCCAGGTCTGGGAGGCGGCCATGGCCGCGGCCCACTACCGCCTGGACAACCTCACCGCGTTCGTGGACTGGAACGGCTTTCAGATAGACGGGCCCATAGAGAAGGTGATGTCGCCGCTGCCCATCGCCGAGAAGTGGCGGGCGTTCGGCTGGGAGGCGGTGGAGATAGACGGCCACGACTTCAGGCAGATACTGGCCGCGGCCGGGTATGCCCGGGGGGTGGAGGGGAGGCCTACGGTGGTGGTGGCCCGGACCGTGAAGGGCCGCGGGGTTTCGTTCATGGAGGGCAGGGCGGAGTGGCACGGAAAGGCCCCCGGCCCCGCCGAGGTGGAGCAGGCGCTGCGCGAGCTGGGGGGTGAGGGGCGGTGAGGGCGGGGGCTGAGGCTGAGGGCGGGGCTCGGGGAGGAGCCGTGGGTGGCGTGGGCGCGAAGGCCCTGGCCGCGGCGGCGGCCGCCTGGCCGGTGGGGAGCAAGGTGGCGTGCCGGGACGCGTACGGCCGGGCGCTGGTGGAGCTGGGGCGGGAGAACCCAGCGGTGGTGGTGCTGGACGCGGACCTCTCCGCCTCCACCAAGACGGTGGAGTTCGCGCGGGCCTTTCCGGAGCGGTTCTTCAACGCCGGGATC
Organism: Acetobacteraceae bacterium; assembly: GCA_023511555.1. Lineage (GTDB taxonomy): Bacteria > Bacillota > Sulfobacillia > JAIMBG01 > JAIMBG01 > JAIMBG01. The sequence continues at coordinate 3,498 of JAIMBG010000178.1, forward strand.
GCGGAGCAGAACATGATGGGGCTGGCGGCGGGGCTGGCCGCGGCGGGGAAGGTGCCCTTCGCCTCCACCTTTGCGGTGTTCGCCTCGGGCAGGGCGTTCGACCAGGTGAGGATGTCGATCGCCTACCCGGGGCTGGGGGTGAAGATAGTGGCCACGCACGGCGGGCTCACCGTGGGGGAGGACGGGGCCTCGCACCAGGCGCTGGAGGACCTGGCGCTGATGAGGGCCTTGCCGGGCATGACGGTCATCGTGCCCGCGGATGCCGTGGAGACGTACCAGGCAGTGTGGGCGGTGGCGGCGCGGCCGGGGCCGGCCTACGTGAGGGTGGGGAGGTCGGCGGTTCCGGTGGTGTTCGGGGCCGACTACCGGTTCGAGGTAGGGCGGATGGCGGTGCTGAGGCAGGGCCGGGACGTGGCGATCATCGCCTGCGGGCACATGGTGGCCCTGGGGCTGGAGGCGGCGGCGGAGCTGGCCCGCCGCGGGGTGGAGGCCATGGTGCTCAACGCCTCGACCATAAAGCCCCTGGACCGGGAGGCGGTGGTGGCGGCCGCGCGGGCTACGGGGGCGGTGGTCACCGCGGAGGACCACTCGGTGGTGGGAGGGCTGGGGGGCGCCGTGGCCGAGGTGCTGGGGGAGGAGTGGCCCACGCCGCTGATACGGGTGGGGGTAGGGGACAGGTTCGGGGAGTCGGGGCCGCCGGCGGGGCTGCTGGAGGCGTATGGGATGGCGGTCAGGCACATCGTAGAGGCGGCGGTGAGGGTGAAGGGAAGGGCAGGGGGGCGGCGGGCGCCCGGCTGAGTGGGGAGCGGGGCGGGTCACCGCGCGCTCCTGCGGTGGATGGCCGGCCGCTTCGCCACGGTGGGCGGGGCGCGGAGGCGCGGAGGAGGGATCCTGCAGCCTTATCCGACTCGTCACCGCGCCGACCCTGGCGGTGCTTGGCGAAGCGGAGGCGCGGAGGAGGGACCTGCAGCCTGATCCTGAACGGCGAGGAAGGCGGTGGTTCGTGGAGGAACGGGAGGAAAGAGGGCGAAGGATACAAGGGGGAGGTCACCTCCCCTGAGGCAGGGGCGGTCGGGTGTGGGGGCT
>JAIMBG010000008.1 GCA_023511555.1 Acetobacteraceae bacterium
CCCTTCGCCTGCCGCCTCTCCCGCCCGGCCCGCCGCCGGTCCTCGACCGCCGGCCCCCGCGGCTCCCGTCCGCGGGGGAAAAAAAAAGACCCCGCCCCGCCACGGGCGAGGTCTCTTACTACGAAAGCCTGGCGCTGGTGCTCAGGCTGGAACCGAGATCCGGCGCCGCATCCTCCGGGCGCATCGCCCCGTCGGAGATTGACTTGAGGCTGGTCCGCCAGACGGTGGACAATCCTGAAGAGCTTGAGGGCTACGGCGCGGAGCCTCAGCCGGTCACGGGCGGCTGCGAGCACGTGATTATCACCAGCCGCAGCCTCGCAGGCTCTTTCGAGCCCCTGGCGCAGTGGAGGAGATCCCAGGGCCTTTCCAGCAAAGTAGTCGCCGTGGAGGACATCTACAGGCAGTATCCCGGCCGGGACAGGGCGGAGCAGGTGCGCAACTTCATCCGCTACTTACGGGAGCAGGAGGGAGTGAAGTTCGTCCTGCTGGGCGGCGACGCCGACGGGGCGGACGTGGGCGGGGAGAGCGGGGACGCGGTCGTGCCGGTCCGCGGCCTCTGGGCGGCCAGGGAGGAGACTGACCCGCCCAACATCCCCGCCGACCTCTACTACGCCTGCCTCGACGGCAGCTTCGACGGCGACGGCGACGGTGTCTTCGGCGAGCCGAACGACGGCGAATACGGAGGCGACGTCGACCTTCTGGCCGAGGTGTACGTCGGCCGGGCGCCGGTGGATTCGGCCTGGGAGGCGGCCAACTTCGTGCGAAAGACTATCGCCTACGAGTCGGGCTCCCCGGGTGACCCGTACTACACCGAGGCCTGGATGGTGGGTGAGCTCCTCGACGACGACACCCCCTGTGCCGCGGAGGTGGCGGCCGAAGCCCAGCATGACGCCGAGCCGCAGGGGATAATAGATGTGCTGCGCCAGTTCCGCGACGGTTCGGTGGCGCCGGAGTACGTGCGGCTCTACTATGCTTACAGCCCCCTGGTGAAGCGGGTCCTCAAGGCAAACCCCTCCCTGCTGGCCGCCGCCGGTCGCCTGCTGGTCAAGTGGGCGCCGGCAGTCGGCGACCTGGTTCGGGGCCGGGACGGCGGCTGCCCCCTCACCCCTGCCGACGCCGAGGAGCTCGCCGGGTTCCTGCGCGCCCTGCGCCGCGCGGTAGAGGAGACCCAGGCCGAGCCCGGGGCCCCCGACGCCGGGGAGCTCCTCCGGGAGCTAATGTCCCTGGAGGCGTACCTGGGGTCGGCCAGCGGCCAGACCTTCGCCGCCGCGTTCCGGGCCTCGCCATACTGCGCCGGGCGCGGGGCCGCCTCCGTTTCGCCCCTGGGCCAGACCTGGGGCGGGGACTACAAGGACGAAATCAAGAACGGCTCCTTCGAACACGGCTACGCCACCGCGGGCTTCCCCTCCGACTTCTGGGTCCAGACGCTTTACGACCGGGATGACCCCAGCCACGACTGGCCCAAGGAGAAGATCCTGCAGATACTGAACGGCGGGCCGCACCTGCTGAACCACATGGGCCATGCGAACCTCGACTACGTGATGAAGCTCACCAACGGCGACGTAGACGGGCTTGCCAACGGCAGGTTCTTCTTCTTTTATAGCCAGGGCTGCTACGCCGGGGCCTTCGACAACCGCCGCACCCCCGGGGAAGGTTACTCCTCCAAAGACTGCATCGCCGAGCACTTCGTCACCGGTCCGGCGGGGGCCTTCGCCTGCGTGGCCAACTCCCGCTACGGCTGGTTCACGCCCGGCTCCACCGACGGGCAGTCGCAGCGTTGCGACCGCCAGTTTTGGGACGCCATCTTCGGCGAGGACCTGCCCTGGCTGGGGGTGGCGAACCAGGCCTCCAAGGAGGAGAACCTGCACTACGTGGCGGCCGGGGATGACTACATGCGCTTTTGCTGCTATGAACTCAACCTGCTGGGGGACCCGGCGACGAAGGTGGTCTTCCCCCAGATGGCCCGGGACCTGGGCGTAACCCGCCTGGAGGCCTCGGCCCGCCCGGGGGCGGGGCTCAGCATTGACGCCGCGGTGGTCAACCTGGGCAGGGGCACGGAGCGGGGGGCCGCCGTAACCTTCCTGGTCGACGGGGGCCCCATCAAGACCTGCACCATAAGCCAGATAGCGCCGGGCCAGGAGGTCCCTCTGAGCGCGGCCTGGACGCCGGGAGGATCGGGAGCCTACACGCTCGAGGTGAGGGTTACCCGGCCCGCCTCCGACGGCAACCCTCTGAACAACTCGCTGAGGAAGACGGTGAGCGTAGGCGGGGTGCTCACCGTCGACGACGACGGGGAGGAGTGCCCCAGCGCCGACTTCACTGACATCGCCCAGGCCATCGCCGTGGCCAGCCCGGGCGACACGATCAAGGTCTATCCAGGGACTTACCACCCCTTCGTGGTGGACAGGGCCGTGCAGGTGGTAGGCGTCGGCTACCCCGTCATCGACGCCTCGGGCCGTGACGAGCACGGCATAGTGGTTCACGCCGACGGGGCGGGGGTGCGCCGCATGGAGGTGAGGGGCAGCCCGTCTCACGCGGGCATCATGGTGTGCTCGGGCTTGAGCGCCATCACCGGGAACGTACTCCGGGGCAACTCCGCCGGCATCGCCCTCGCCGGCGCGCGGGGAAACGTCATCGACCACAACACCCTGGCCGGCAATGACTGCGGCCTGGCGATTCAGTCCGACTCCAGCGGCAATCAGGTGTGGGCGAACACCATAGAGGATAACGAGGTAGGCGTCTACGTATGCGCCGACCTGGGGGCCGCAGGGCTCGGCAGCGCCCGGCCGGAGCCGGCCCCGACGCAGGGCGGGCCGAACCTGCTTTACCGCAACATCATCGGCAACTACGAGGACGTTCTCGATGACGTGGGGGGCGAGGTGTGCCTCTGGTACCACCCCGACCTGCGGGTGGGCAACTACTGGAGCGTCGCCCCGTTTGAGCTGGACCCCTACCCGCTCGGCGGGCCCTACGTGGACACCGGAGCCATCACCGGCGAGGTACTGCTTCGGGGGGGCCAGGCAGGAGGGCCGGTGGAGATCGGGGTGGCCGGCAGCCATCTGTTGACCGTCGCCGATGCTGGAGGCTCGTTTGAGCTGGCGGGCGTGCCCCTGGGGCGTTGCAGCCTCGTCCTCACCTGCCCCGGCTACTCCAGCCGGCTGCTTTCCGTGGACGTGGCCCCCGGCGAAAACGACATCGGCGACGTGGTGCTGGAGGGGCCGATAAAGAGGCTTTGGGCGGCGGTGGACGGGAGGGTGGTGGGCGGCACGCCCCTCAGGATACCCGTGGGCGGGCGCTTCACCATCGAAGTGTGGGCGGAGTTTCTGTGGCCCCGGGGCGCCAAGGCGCGGCTCGAGTGCTCCGAGCTGGAGTGGCAGCGGAGCGGACCGGTTGGCTTCGACGCCGGGACGGGCGTGGCCGTGGTCGAGGGCCTGGGGCTGGGCGAACTGAGGGGCTCGCTCCAGGGAAAGCAGGTGACGGTGAAGGTCCAGGCACTGCCCCGGCTGGTGGGGATAGCCTTCGTGCCCCCGACCCTGGAGCGCATCGATCTTCAGGTCGGCAGGGCCAGCAGCCTGCCCCCGCTGATGGCGGAGTTCGAAGACGGCTCCAGGAAGGCCGTGACCAACGAGGCCTCGTGGATCGTCGGCGATGAGGAGATAGCCGTGGTCCAGAACCGCAAGCTCAAGGGGCTGGCCAGGGGAACCACCGAGCTGGTGGCTGAGTACCAGGGATTCAGCACCGCCCCGGTGCAGATCTGTGTGACGCTGCCCGTGAAGAGGCTTTGGGCGGAGATGGATGGCCGACCGGTGGGCAGCGCCCCCGTGCAACTGTTCGTGGGCGACCGGGTCACCTTTGAGGTGTGGGTAGAGTATGGCGGGCCGGGAGGCTCGACCGAAAGACTGGACTGCTCCCGTCTGACATGGGCGGTGGCCGGTCTCGTCAGCTTCGACCCTGGAACCGGGACGGTACGGGCGGACGGGGTGGGGTCCGGACAGGTGGCGGGGTCGTTCCAGGGCAAGCGGGTGGTGGTCAGGGTGAAGGTGTCGCCCCGGCTGGTGGACCTCTTCTTCACCCAGGAGGGCCTGGAGCGCATCGACCTGCAGGTGGGAAGGGCGCAGGGCGTTCCCAAGGTTACGGCCGAGTACGAGGGTGGGCGGAGAGCCGACGTCACCGGGCTGGTGGAGTGGGAGGTAGACGACGAGGCGATCGCCAAGGTTGCCGGTGGCAGGCTTAAAGGGGTCAGCGTGGGGACCACCGCGCTTCGGGCCCGGCTGGGGAGCCTCTCCACTGACGATGTGACCCTGGTGGTGACGCCGGTGATCAGGAGGCTGCTGGCGCAGACCGCGTCGCTGTCGCTTCGGGTGGGCGAGACCCTGCCGGTCGCCGTCTACGCGGTATACGCCGACGGGACGTCCCAGGAGGACGTAACCCGCGTAGCGGCGTGGACGTCGAGCAAGCCGGGTGTGGCCAGGGTCAGCCTCGGCAATGTGACTGGCGTCGCCCCGGGCACGGCCTCGCTGAAGGCGACCTACGCGGGTAAGAGCGTCGTCATACGGGTGACGGTGGCTCCGTAGCCCGGGCGGGTGCTGCGGGGCTTCTTGCCGCGGCGCGGGGGCCGGCTGAACCGGCCCAGGGCGGACGCAAGGTTGGGGCCCCGGGGGTTCCCCCCGGGGCCTCCGCTCGGCGTGCCCTCCCAAGGCGGTGCCGGTTGCGTTCGACGGCTGCACGGCCCTTCGGAGGGGTGGCCGGCTCCCCAGCGCCCACGGGCAGCCGTGAGCGCCGACGGCCGGTCGTTGGTTAAGACCTAATCCCCTACTGGCTCATCATCGGCTCGATGTGCCCGCCGCGCGATGGCGAGCTCGTAACCCTTGAGCGTCTCGCGCGCCGCCTGCTCCCACGAGTACTTCCGTTCCACCAGCTCAGCCAACTGGGGCGGGACGGGCGAGGCCAGCGCGTCGAGCACGGCGCGCCTTATGGACTCGGGGTCTCGGGGGTCACAGTACCAGGCCAGGTCGCCGAAGTACTCCCGCGGGGACCCGCGGTCGGTCGTGACCACCCGGCACCCGGCGAGCGCCGCTTCAAGGCTGGAGAGCCCCGGCGTCTCAAGCCAGCTCGGCAGCACGTGGACTGCTGCGGCCTTGTATGCCGAGGCGACCGTCTCGGAGGGCAATTGCCCAAGGTGCCTTAGCCTTGGGGAGCCCCTCACCTTGGCGAGGAAGGCCCTGTAGTACGACCCGTGGTGCGGGCTTTGCCCGCCGATGAACACCACGGTGTAAGGCTCGTTCTTCATGGCCTCTATCAGGGCAAGCTGATTTTTCCTGTTGTCGATCCGCGCCACGCACAGGACGAAATCCTTGAGGCCGTTCCTGGACACGAAAGGCTCGGGGGAAGCGTCCTTGAAGGCTGCGGCCGCCGCGTTGGGGACGGGGTGGCCGGCGACCGTGACCGAGGGGAAGTCCCGTTCGATGGCGCTCAGCTCCAGGCGGGAGTTGGGCAGAAGGACGTCGACCATCTTGAGCAAGGCGAGTTGCTGCCTGCGGTCGCTTCCTGCCAGGCCTGTCTCCTCTGAACCTCCAAAGAGGAATGTGTTTAGAAAAGTAGAATGGCCTGCCAATAGCCGGGCCTTCCCTGGCCGGCGGTCGTGGGCCACCGCTCTTAAGCCGTTCCCAAAAGGAGTGTGGGGCATGGAAAAGAAGTCCCCGGCTTACACCAAGCGGCAGAAGGACTTGATCCTCCGGGCCCTCACCGACGTAGAGTTCAGAAGGCTGCTGGCTTCCGACCCCCTTCGGGCCCTGGGCAAGTCCAGCCTGACCCCCGAGGGCAGAAAGCAGGTAGAGCTGGTGCTGGCCACGGTCAAGGAGGTCGAGGCCAAGATCACCAACCTGGCCGACCAGCTCCTGTGTCTCAATGGCCCCTGCGGCATCTGCTGACCCCCGCCGCCGTGCGGGGGGCGCAGGCGGCGGCGGCGTCCAGGGGGGCGGGGTCGTGGTTCGCCGCCGCGCGAGGGGCGCAGCCGGCCCCGCCGACGGGGTGGGCGGGGCCGCGCCCCCCACCCCGGCGGCACGGACCGCCGCGGCTGCTCCAGCGGCCGAAAGGGCACCGAAGGCCGGAGAGCCTCCGGCAGCCGGGGCCGCCGGCCCGCCTGAGCCTCATCCGGCTGCGGAGGTGCTGGTGGCCACGACCTGGGAGTGCAATCTGGCCTGCTCCTACTGCTTCGTGCGGGGGCAGGGCCTCGGCGCCCCCGGGGTGCGCATGACGCCCGGCCTCGCCGCCCGCGTCGTGGACGCGCTCGACGAGGGGCTGGCCCACGTGGAGTCCGTATGCCTCCACCTCTATGGCGGGGAGCCGCTCACCAACCTCCCCGCCATGAGGGCCATGGTGGAGCGGGCCGGGATCAAGCGGCCGGGCCGCTTCCGCTTCGCCATCACCACCAACGGCGTGGCGGCGGGGCGCGAGGCCTTCGACCTGCTCGAGGCGGGCCGGTTCCAGGTGGTGCTGAGCATCGACGGCCCGGCCGAGGTTCATGACGAGTGCCGCCGCACCCCTGACGGGCGTCCCACCCACGCCGCGGTGCTGAGGTTCCTTGAGACCCTCCGGACCAGGACCCGCTGCCCCGTGCGGGGTTCGGCCGTGGTGCGCTCCGGCTGGAGCCTGGCCCAGGCCGATGCCTACCTGCGCTCCCTTCCCATCGACCTCATCAAGGCCCAGGCGGTGCGGCTGCCGCCGGGCTCGCCCTACGCCCTCACCCCGGCCGAGCGGCTCCAGTACCTCGCGGACCTGGAGGAGGCCGGCCGCCGGGTCATAGCCGACCTGGAGGCGGGCCGGCCCCCCCGCGACGATCGCTTTTCCAGCCGCGTCCTGCAACTGCTCCGGGGCGGCGCCCGGGCCGCCTTCTGCGGGGCGGGGGTCACCGCCTTCGGCATCGCCCCCGACGGCACCGTGCTCCCCTGCGTCCTCGTCGACCCGCGTCGTGCCCGCCTGGGGCACGTCGCCGGCGCCCCCGGGGAGTGGGTGGAGGCGGGACTGCGGTGGCGGTCCGCTCAGCGGCCGCAGCCCCGCTGCCTGAGCTGCAGTGCCTTCCCTCTGTGCGGCGGCGGGTGCCCGGCGGTGCTTCCCGTGTGCGGCGACGACGAGTGCGAGCTGGTCCGGAAGAACTGCGAGGTGGCGCGGGCCGTCTTCGAGCGCTTCCGCGCCGCGCCCCACGCACTCTTGGCCCTGGCGGGGGTCGTGTGAGGGCGGGGGCGGCGGGGGAAGGCTATGCCTGGAGGGGCGGAGCGGGCCGCAGGAGGACGCGGTCTGCCGCCGCTTGTGGTCCTCCGACGTCTCAACTCCGGGGTGGGAGGGCGATGGACCCGAGAGGTGCGGCCCAAAACGGCATGAGACTCGCGCTGGTCAAGCCCCCCGAGGCCTCCGCGTTCAACTTCGGGGCGTTCAGCCTGGCGGTCCTGGCCGCGGCGGTGCGCGACCTGGCCGAAGTGTCGATCCTGGACCTCAGCGACCTCCCCCTGGACCGGGCGGTCTCAGCCGCCCTCCCGGGGCGGCCCCACGCCGTGGGGGTCACGGTGATGGGCCTGGCCTCAGTCGGGCCCGCGGCCGAGTTCGTGCGGAGGCTGAGGGCCGCCGGGCCGCAAGAGGGCGCGGGCCGCCTTACCATCCTGGCCGGGGGACACGGGGCCTCCACGGTCCCCGGGCCTCTGCTCCGCGCGGGCGCGGACGCCGTGGTCTTCGGCGAGGGGGAGGCGACGCTGCGGGACATCGTCCAGCACGGGGTGGGGCCAGGCCTGCCGGGCACGGCCTGCCTTGACGGCGGGCGCCTGGTACTGGGACCGCCGCGCCCCCCCATCCGCCCGCTGGGCCGCATCGGGCCGCCGGCCCGCGACCTCATGCCTCCGCCCCCCGACGGCGTCCACCTGCTCGAGACCAGCCGGGGCTGCCCCCACGCCTGTACCTTCTGCGAGACCACCAGGTTTTACGGCACGCTCTGGAGGCCCCATACCCCCCCGCGGGTGGCGGATGAGGTCCGTCGCCTGGTGAACGACTACGGCGCCTGGACGATCCAGTTCGCCGACGACAACTTCACCTGTAGCCCCCAGCGGGTCCTGGAGATCTGCGAGCGCCTCTGCCGCGGCCCTCTCCCCGCCCTGATTCTGGCGTTTGCCCGCGCCGACAACCTCCTCGCCGATCCGCGGCTCATCCCTGCCCTGGCGCGGGCCCGGGTGCTGCGGGTCACGGTGGGGGTGGAGACCCTGGAGGAAGGGGTGGCAAGGCGGGCGGGGAAGCCCATCCCGCTTGAAACCTACCGGGAGGCGTTCTCGCGGCTCCGGGAGGCGGGGGCGTTCTCCGTGGCCTCGTTCATCGTGGGCCTCCCCGGCGAGAGCCCGGAGATGAGGCGGCGGGCGGTAGAGCTGGCGGTCGAGGCCGGGCCCGATTCCGCCCACTTCCTCCCCTTCATTCCCCTTCCCGGGACGCCGCTGGCGGGGGGCGGCGCGACTCCCCGGGCGCTCGACGCCGAGGTCCCCCGGCCTGACCACCGGGACGCCGCCGACGCGAGGCGGCTTACGGCGGAGTTCCGTCGCCACCCTGCGGTGCTCGACCGGCTGGCCAGGGCGGCGGGCGAGGGTGGAGTGAGGGGGCTGCTGGCGCGGGCGGCGCTGGAGCGGTATCGGGAGGCGGGGCGCTCTCGGCGGGAGGCGCCGGGCGGGGCGGGGCCTCGGGCCGCTGGACGAGGGGGCTGACCGATCCCGGCCTGCCCTGCCGTCACAGCGCGCTGGCGAAGAAGTCCTTGAGCCTGGCCAGATCGGCGGGGTCGAGGTAGTCGTGGGTGGTGACGATGGACTGGGGCAGCCCCGGCGGCCTCTCCCCGGCAGGGCTGCCCTGGGCCAGCCTCAGCACCTGATCCCGGCAGGGCGGGGTGACGGCCAGCACGTCGGCCCAGGCCACCAGTTCCTTCAGCCGGCCCCGGTCGTCAAGCGAGCAGGCCTTCACCGGCCGCTCGCCCCTGGTGAGCCTCAGCACTGCCGCGGTGTACCCGCCCACGTCGGCCCGGTCGCGGCAGACCAGGCCCAGCTTCTCCTCGGGGCCCAGGGAGGCGAGCTTCCGGGCAGCCTCCGGGCTGGTGCGGACCACCGCCGCCGCCACCGGCAGGCCGGTGGAGGCCAGGGCCTCGCGCACTTCCCGGAAGTGGAAGTAGGTGGTGACCGCGCCGAGGCACCGGTGCCGCCCCTCGGCGAGGGTCGGCGCCCTGGCGGGCAGCTCGGCCAGCAGCAGCCCGTCGACGGGCAGGTCGAGGTAGGCGGCGAGCTGGGCGCTGAGCCTGTCCGCCTGCTCCCGGTTACACTCTATGAATGCCAGCCGCCCGGTCCCGGCCCGCGCGGCCAGGAGCCTCTCGGTCTCCTTCAGCGCCTTCAGCACCTCGGCGGGCGGGGTCCCTCCGCGCAGCACCTGCGCCACTGCTGCGCGGATGGCCCCGCCCGGTCCCCCTCCCGCACCCACGACGGGCCCGGGCAGCACCACCATGGTGCCCGCCCCCCGGCGTGACATGATCAGCCCATCCCTCTCCAGGGCGCGGTACACCGCCTTGAGGGTGTTGAGCCCCACCCCCAGGTCGGCTACCAGGGCCTTCATGGGGGGCAGGAGGTCGCCGGGGGCCAGGTCCCCAGAGGCTATGGCCCACTTGAGGTTGCCCAGAAGCTGGATGTAGAGGGGAACGCCCTTCTCTGGCCTGACCGACCAACGGTAGTCCATGTCATCGCCCCAGGGTGGTCTGCATTCCAGAATTTCTACACCTTGCATTCATCATACCCTCTTCGCCCCCGGTAGTCAAGTGTTTACTAAAACCTGCGCGATTTTTTAAGTCAGACTTGAGCCGCGGCGCGGGCCGGCGTCGGCGGCAGGCGGACGGGCGCCGGCGGCAGGGGGTCGGGCGCGGGAGGACGCGCGTCGGCGGCACGGGGACGGGCGTCGGCAGGGGGGCCGGCGTGGCCCCGGTGGGCGCTGTGTCGTCGCGTAGCGGAGGGAGGCACGAAACCCTGGGACATGGGGGGCAGGGGGCCTGTCTTCACGCGTCCCGAAGGTCCACCTCACCAACCCCTCAGGCTAGAGGATCCTGAAGCTGTGCCGTGGCGCCCGCACCGCAGCTTAGATCGTGCAGGCCCTCCTGGCCGAATTGCGTGCGGCGACGCAGTTCAGGTAGAGAAGGACGTGGCCGACTTGCTGGCCACAGGCGGAAGCCGGAGAGCTCATGGTGTAGAATGGCGCCTAGGCCAGCCCGGGCCGGGGCCCATGTTGGCGACCCTTTGCCTGTCTGGGATGCGGGGCGCGCTCTATCGAAACTTCGTAAGCAGCCGCGTGACCAGCGCTGAGCGAGCCACCGTGCTGTCCTTCATAACCCTTGCCAGCAACTGCCTGTTCGCCCTCATAGGGCCCCTGTCCGGCCGGCTGGCGGACCGCTCGGGGGAGGCATAGGCCCTCTCTCTGATGGCGCTGGTGGCCGCCTGCCTGGCCTTGTTCTGGCCTGCTCCCCGGCCGGTTCCCGTAGGAGCGGCGCCGGCCGTCGCGGGGTCGGACAGGGAGGCCGTGGGATGACGGCCCGGCGTCCCTGTTCCGCGACACCCCCCACGGCCCGGGCTATGCCCAGGATGGGCCGGCCTTGGGCAGCGGTGGGTCAACTCCCAACCGGGGCCAGTGGATCAATTGTGTCCCGGCGTTGACGCCCCAAGGAGTTGACTCACACCCGCGGCTATGCGCCCTTGCCCCGGGCCGCGGGTTGGAGTATAATGAAGACGGTCGGAGAGCCGGGGAACAGGGTGCGCCCGTAGCTCAGGGGATAGAGCACAGGCCTCCGGAGCCTGGTTAGCGGGGGTTCGAATCCCTCCGGGCGCACCAGAAAGATGGGCCCTGCCTGCGGGCGGGGCCTTCGGCTTCTTCTGTGGCGGCCCGACCCCCAACCCCGGTTGAGCCCGCGCTCCCGACGTGCCCGGGAGCCATCCTGCCACCTTTCTCGCCGCAGATCCACGCCGCTTCGATCCTCTCCGCCAGCCCTGCACAGTGCTGCCGTGGCCGCCACAACCGCGGCCTTTCGCGGTTACACCACCATTTCCATGCTGCACTCAGCCTGAATAGCCGATTGGCGGCATCTCTGGCCCGTTATACAATTTAATTTTCCAGCAGGAGTTTCGCTTCTCGTGAAGAATTCACCACCAAAGGAACCAGTGCTTATCAGTGATGAGCAGTGAGGGCAGGAATAGCCCACGGTTGCGGCTCTTCCGGTCTCCAGAGACTACGGCCGGTCATTCACCACTGATGAGCGGCGCAACCACCCGGGCGCTGGAGGCGAGGGACCTGAAGGCTTCCGACGAACTGCAGCACGCTATCCTGCTGGCGCTGTCGGAATCCCCGGCCCCCCGGGGCACGACCAGCCTTCATCTGGCCTTAAGGGGGCGGTTTAAGGCGAGCCAGGCCACCATCGGCCGCATTCTGCAATGCTTTGACCGGCAAGGCTACACCAGCAGGCAGGGCTACCGCGGCCGGGTGGTGACCGCGGCGGGACGGGAGTACATGCGCACCCTGCTCGACCGAATCATCAGGTCCAGGCAGAGCGCGGCCGTCCTTGACACTCTGGACGGAAGCAACCTCGACCTGCTGGTCAAACTGCTGGTGGCCCGCAGGGCGCTGGAGCGGGAGGTGGCACGCCTGGCCGCCATGAACGCCACTCCGCAAGACCTGGAGAGGCTCCGGGCCATCCTGGACCGGCAGGAGGAGACCCTGAGGCAGGGCCGCACGGCCGTCCAGGAAGGGGTCTTCTTCCACCAGACGCTGGCGGCCGTGTCGGGGAACGAGGTCATCGCCCACGCCCTGGACCTCATCCGGACCGAAGGGCAGCTTTCCCCCGTGGTGGGCTACATTCGGCAGCGCAAGAGCGGCGAGCTGGCCCAGGACCACGTCGAAATCTTCAGGTGCGTTGCCCGCGGCGACGCCGACGCCGCCGAGCGGGCCATGGAGGCGCACCTCGACCGGCTGATAGACGACGTTCGGCGCTTTCTGGAGGTGTCCGGCCGTACCGGGGCGGACTGAGGGCACGGCGCCGCCGCGGGCGGCGGCGGGCGGGGGGTGGTGCATCGGGGAGGCTTCAGGGAAGGGGGAGGAGGCCTAGGCAGAACCCCACAAGAAGGCGGGCTGAGATCGACCGTGAAAAAGAGCGAATTCACCAGCAGGCGTTGGCCCCTCTCGTACAACTTCGCGACGGAACTGGTGCCGCTGTTCATGAAGCACCTGCAACTGTGCGAGGTTAAGCCGGGTGAGCGGATCCTGCTCATCACCGACCCCAGGTTCAACCCCCACTACCCGGCCGCCTTCTTCGGGGCGGGCATGGCCCTGGGCGCCGAGGTGTTTCAGCTCACCCTGCCGTTTACCACCAAGGAGCTGCCGCCCTATGCCGGCGAGATCATGAAGCAGGCCAACCTGGTCATCGGCATGACCAAGGTCCAGTGGCTGTATACCAGGCCGCACGCGGAGGCTCTGGAGTCCGGCACCCGGACCCTCATGGTGGTAGAGGCAGAAGACGAACTCATCCGGCTGTTCCCCCGGCGGGAGGTCCAGCGGCGCGGCCTGGAGGGCGTGAAGGTCCTGTCGGCCGGCAGAAAGATCCGCATCACCTCCGATGCAGGGACCGACCTGCTCGTCGACAAGGGCAGCCGCCCGGTCCACTGCTCCTACGGGTTCTCCGACCGGCCGGGGCGGTGGGACCACTGGCCGCAGGGCAACGTGAGCGTGATGCCCCCGGAGGACCAGGCGGAGGGGGTGCTGGTGGTCGACAAGGGCGACGTCATCTACACCCCCGGCATAGACCGCCATGTCTCGGAGCCCATAAAGCTGACCTACCGGGAAGGCAAGATCGTCGAGATCGAGGGCGGCACCGACGCCATGGCGCTGAAGGAGTGGTTCGAGTCGTTCCACGACGAGCGCGCCTACTGGATCTCTCACGTCGGTTGGGGGATCGAGGAGCGTGCCCAGTGGAGCATAATCGGCATGGATTCCGAGTGCTTCTATGGCGGGATCATGGTTGCATACGGCCGCAACATCTTCCCCGGCTCGGGGGGCGTCAACGACACCGTGGCCCACGGCCAGGTGATACTGCGGAACTGCAACTTCACCGTCGACGGGCAGGTAATCGTGGAGAAAGGGCGCATCGTACCGGAAAACCTGCGGTAGACCTTGAGCAAGGAACAAGGGATGGGGCAGGCTGACGTGACCGGGCAGCAAGCCGACTCATACCTCTCATGAAAGGGGCATGACCATGGGCTACCCGCCGCATGGCCGACACTGGTGGAGGTCTCGGTCCCTGCTGGCGCTCCTAGTGGTCGTGGTGCTGGCGTCGTCCTTCGCCTTCGGCTGCGCCGGTCGGGGGGCACAGCCTCAGGGCCAGCCGACGGAGGACCAGACCCTGGTGTTCGTGAACAATCTCGACCCCACCACCCTGGACCCCCACATATCCAACGACGCCCAGTCCAACATCTTCACCCTGGCGATGTATGAAACGCTCCTGCGCTACAAGCCGAACTCCACGGAGCTCGAGCCCTGGCTGGCCGAGCGTTACGAGGTCTCCAAGGACGGCCTCGAGTTCACCTTCTACCTCCGCAAGGGCGTCAAGTTCCACGACGGGGCCGACCTCGATGCTGAAGCGGTCAAGTACTCCTTCGAGCGGATGAAGGGCGTCGGCATGGGGCTGGCTTTCGTCCTGGACCCCATGGCTGGGATCGAGGCCGTGGACCAGTACACCGTCAAGATTACCCTCTCCAAGCCGTCCGTGCCTTTCCTGCAGACCATACCCAACGTGTTCATCGTCAGCCCCAAGTCGTTTAAGGCGAACGTCAAGGACAACGACTGGGGGCGGGAGTGGGCGTACAACCACGTCGCCGGGACGGGCCCCTACCGGCTCACCTTCTGGGAGCGGGGCCGGAGGCTTCAGGTTGAGAAGTTCCCCGACTACTGGCGGGGTTGGCAGGGCAAGCACATCGAGCGGCTGGTGCTGGTGGTGGCCGACGAGCCCGGGACCCGTCGCCTCATGCTGGAGGCGGGCGACGTGGATATGATGATCAAGCTGGAGGACCAGGTGGACGACGTTGCGGCGCTGAAGGCCAAAGAGGGCATCACGGTGGTGATCAACCCCACCCTGAGCGCCACGTATATCGCCATGGCCTGCAACCGTCCCCCGTTCAGCGATGTCCGGGTCAGGAAGGCCGTGTCCTATGCCTTCGACTACCAGACCCACAACGACATTGCCTACGGGGGCTACGCCCTGCAGGCCCAGGGGATACTGCCCAAGAGCATGAAGTTCCACAATGACAAGCTCTTCATGTACAGTTGCGACCCGGAGAAAGCCAGGCAGCTCCTGGCCGAGGCCGGCTACGCCGGCGGGTTCAACGCGGACTTCTGCTACGTAGGGTCTTCCGGCGTACAGCGCAGGACCTCGGAGATCCTCCAGTCCTCGCTGGCCAAGGTGGGCATCCAGGTGGCGCCCTCGCCCATGACGTGGCCCACCCTGCTCGCCAAGTTCCAGGACCCCAAGACGGTGCCGGACATGTACAACCTCAACATGCACGCCGCCTACCCCGACCCCGACTACGTGCTGTCGCGCTGGGTCCACAGCAACGCCACGGGGCAGAGGGG
The DNA here is from genome assembly GCA_023511555.1 of Acetobacteraceae bacterium. Classification (GTDB taxonomy): domain Bacteria; phylum Bacillota; class Sulfobacillia; order JAIMBG01; family JAIMBG01; genus JAIMBG01. Next base: position 14,668 of record JAIMBG010000008.1, read on the forward strand.
CTTCAACGGCGGCTGTTACAGCAACCCGCGCGTCGACCAGCTCATCGACCAGGGGCTGGTGACCTATGACGAGCGCGAGCGGGAGGCCATGTACAAGGAGGTTCAGGAGATCCTGGTGGAGGACGCGCCCTACATCTGGGTGGCCAACCCGCAGTACATCGTGGCCATGCGCAGCTACGTGAAGAACTTCAGCTACGTGCCTGCCTTCAGCCGCACGCTGGGCTACGTCTACGACATGTACATCGAGGGCAAGGGCAGGTAGGTCTGGAGCGCCTCAGGCAGCAGGCGCAGCGGTCGGGATGAGCTGCAGGGCCTGCGGCTGGTCTGCGGGGGTGCCGGCATGTACGCCTACATCGTGCGGAGGCTGGCCCTGACCATAGTGGTATTGCTCGGAATAACCATCATGACCTTCGCCATCTCCAACCTGATTCCAGCCGACCCGGCCAGGTACGCTGCCGGGTTGGAGGCGGGGCCCGAGCAGGTGGAAAAGCTCCGCCGGGAACTGGGGTTGGACCGGCCTCCCCTGGTGCAGTACTTCAACTACATGAAGAACCTCCTTCGCGGCAACCTCGGCATCTCCGTGGCCAGCCGCAGGCCTGTGGCCGTCGACGTGGCCGAGTACTTCCCGGCCACCCTGGAGCTGGTCCTCGTCGCCTTCGTATTGACCGTGATCATAGGCGTCCCTTCGGGGGTGATGGCCGCGGTCCGCAAGGACTCCCTGGGGGACGCCCTCACCCGTGTGCCCTCGCTTGTAGCCGTGGGGCTGCCCATCTTCTGGCTGGGCTTGATGGGGCAGTTCCTGCTTTACTGGAAGTACCACCTTCTGCCCGTGGGGGGGCGGCTGGGGACGTTCACCGCCAGCCCACCCGCCATCACGCGGCTCTACCTGATCGACAGCCTGCTCAGCGGGCAGTGGGGGAAGTTCGTCGAGACGCTGAAGCACCTCATTCTACCCGCCACCTGCCTGGCCCTGGGCCGCATCGCCGTAATGACGCGGCTCACCCGGGCCAGCCTCCTGGAGGTGCTGCAGCAGGACTATGTCCGCACAGCGCGCGCCAAGGGCCTGTCGAACCGCCGGGTGACGTACAAGCACGCCCTCAAGCCGGCATTCATCCCCATCCTCACCGAGATGGGGATGCAGTTCGGCTGGATGCTCGCCGGGACCGTCATCGTGGAGAGCATCTTCGCCTGGCCGGGCGTGGGCCGCTACGCGTTCACCGCCATCATGTACCACGACCTCCCCGCCGTCATGGGGGTGACGCTGGTGCTTACGCTGTTTAAGGTGCTGTCCAACCTGGCGGTGGATGTGCTCTACGTCTGGGTCGACCCTCGCATCAAGTACTGACGGCGGAGACAGCCGTCCCCCGGCGGGACGCCCCCGGGGTCAGTGGCTGGAGGCAGGAGCAGGCATGGGGGACAAGCCTAGCGAAGCCGCTCCGACGGGGGGTCGCGGCCGCAGGTCGGCCGCGAGGCGTCTGGTCAGACTGCTGCTGAGGAGGCCGCTGGCCCTCACCGGCCTGGTCATAATCCTCGGCCTGCTCCTGGTGGCCCTGGTCGGCCCGCAGTTGACCCGCTACGACCCCAACCTGGTCACCCCCCGGGAGAGGTTCATCGCGCCCTGCCGGGAGCACCCCCTGGGCACCGACCACCTGGGCCGGGACGTCATGACGCGCATCGTCTACGGCACCCGGATATCCTTCCTGGTCGCGGTAGTGATCATCTCGCTTACCGCCGCCGTAGGGACGGTCATCGGCGCCGTCGCGGGCTACTTCGGCGGCTACATCGACGAGGTGCTGATGCGCATCACCGACGTGTTCATGTCCTTCCCCTGGCTGGTCTTGGCCATGGCGGCAAGCACGGTGATGGGCCCCAGCCTGATGACGGCCATGCTGGCCGTCTCCCTGGTGTGGTGGCCGGGGGACGCCCGCCTCATCCGCAGCATGGTGATGAGCGCCAAGACGGAGGACTACGTGGAGGCTGCGGCGGCCATAGGCGCCTCGCGGTTCAAGATCCTGTTCCGGCACATTCTGCCCAACTGCTTCAGCCCCCTTCTGGTCCGCATGAGCATGGACGCCGGCCGGGTCATTCTGGCCACGGCCAGCCTGAGCTTCATCGGCCTGGGGGCCCAGCCGCCCACGCCGGAGTGGGGGGTGATGGTGGCAGACGGGCGGGTCAACCTCTTCGATGCCTGGTGGATGGCGACCTTCCCCGGACTGGCCATAGTGCTCATCGTGGTCGGCTTCAACCTCTTAGGGGATGCCATAAGGGACGTGCTGGATCCCAAGGGAGTATACAGGGTCTAACGACTCGGGGAGGCGACGCAGGTTGGAGCTTGACGGCAAGGTGGCGGTGGTGGTAGGAGCGAGCCGCGGCATCGGCAAGGCGGTTGCCCTGGCCCTGGCCCGTGAGGGGGCTAAGGTGGCGGCGGTCTCGCGGACGCGGGAACGGCTGGAGGCCGCGGTGCGGGAGATTGGGCAGGCGGGCGAGGCGGCCGCCTTTGTGGCCGATGTCTCCTGCCCCGAACAGGTGGATGGGGCGGTCAAGGCGATCGTCGAGAGGTTCGGGCGGATCGACATCCTGGTCAACAGCGCCGGCGTGTGCGTGATCAACCCTGTGGCCGACCTCAGCCCGGACGACTTCGACCGGATGGTGGCGGTCAACCTCAAAGGGGTCTTCCTGTTCTGCCGTGCCGTGATCCCGCACCTCGTCCGCCAGGGCGGCGGCCACATCGTCAACATCGCCTCCTACGTGGCCAAGGTGGGCCGGCCCCGGGTGAGCTCATACTGCGCCACGAAGTTCGGGGTGGTCGGCCTGTCGCAGGGGATGGCGCACGAGCTCAAGGAGCACGGAATAAGCGTGTCGGTGATCTGCCCCCGCCCCGTCGACACCCCCATGAGGCGGGAGCTGTTCCCCGACAAGGACCCCTCGGGGTGGATGGCCGCCGAGGAGGTGGCCGACGTCGTCGTGTTTGCGGTGCGACGCCGCGCGCTGGCCAACCTCGCCGACGTCACCATCGGCACCCCGCTTTAGTTTAGAAGGAGGGCGCGCCATGGGGGAGGCTATGGCCAGCTCCGTATACGCAGAAAGGCACGCCCGCGCCCTGGAGCGCATGGCGGCTGAGGGCGTGGACTGCCTGTTCGTTCCGGTGAGCACTAACCTCTTCTACTTCTCCGGGGTGAAGATCAAGAAGACAGAGCGGCTGACCGCCCTGGTGCTGAGCTGCGGCATGGAGCCGTTCCTGGTCTGCCCGGCCTTTGAGCGCTCCAGGGTGGGTGCGATGTCGGCGGTAAGCGACCTCAGGCTGTGGGGGGAGGCGGAAGACCCCTACCGGCTGGTGGCGGGCTCGCTTTCGGCGCGGCCTCCGCGTCGGGTGGCCGTCGAGTCCACGGCCTGGTTCAGCGAGTACGCCCGGCTGGCAGAGGCCCTTCCTGGGGCGGAGTTCGTCAGCGCCTCCCCCATAACCGAGGCGCTGCGCGCCCAAAAGTCTCCCCAGGAGGTGGAGGCCATCCGCCGGGCCGCGTCCATTATGGAGCGCGCCCGGGCCGCGGCGGTGGCGCGGGCCAGGGCCGGGATGAGCCAGGAGGAGCTGAAGGGCCTCCACCTGGCCGCTGTCAAGGCCGAGGGCGGCGCCGAACCTTCCTGTACCCTCACCTTCGGCCCCAACTCGTCTCTGCCCCACGGCGGTTCGGCCCCCCTCAACCTGAGGCCGACGGACGTGATCATGATGGACGGGGGCGTGGCCGTCAATGGCTACCGCTGCGACCTCACCCGGACCTGGGCGTTCGGCCGGCCCTGGGCCCGTTTCGAAGAGGCGGTGAAGGTGGTGCTGGAGGCTCAGGCCGCCGCCATCGCCGCCGCCGGGCCCGGCGTGCCCGCGCAGGAGGTCGACCGGGCAGCCCGCCGGGTGATAGAGGGCGCGGGGTACGGCCGCTACTTCACCCACCGCGTGGGTCATGGCACGGGCCTGGACGGGCATGAGAAGCCCTACCTGGCGGAGGGCAACCTCGAGCCCCTGCTTCCGGGCATGGTGGCCACGGTGGAGCCCGGCATCTACCTGCCTGGGGAGTTCGGGGTACGCATCGAGGACGACATCGTGATCACTCCCGACGGGTGCGAGTGCCTTTCGACCCGGGTCGGGTCGTGGGACGAGCTCATCCTGGGCGGTTAGGGGGAGGGGCCGGTGGCGGTGACGGTGGCTCAAGCGCTGGCGCGTCGGCTCAAGGCGGCGGGGGTGAAGCGGGTCTTCGGGGTGCCGGGGGGTGAGGTTCTCGACATCATCCAGGCCCTGCGCGAGGCGGGGGTGGAGTTCGTCCTGGTCCGGCACGAGGCGGCCGGGGCGTTCATGGCCGGGGTGTCGGGGCGAATCACGGGCCGGCCCGGGGCGTGCCTGGCCACGCTGGGGCCGGGGGCGGCGAACATGGTGCTGGGGGTGGCCAGCGCCCGGCTCGACCGGTGCCCGCTGCTGGCCATCACCGGGTCGCTTCCCACCTCCCTGCCCGAGACCCACACCCATCAGCGCCTGGACATCGGCGCGCTGTACCGCCCCATAACTAAGGCCACCTGGGTGTTGGGGCCCCGGGCGGCCGTGGAGACGGTCGACCGGGCCCTGGCGCTGGCGGCGGCCCAGCCGTGGGGGCCGGTGCACCTCTCCGTGCCCCGGGACCTGGCCCGCCTACCCGTCGAAGCGGGAAAGGCTCCGGAGGTGCCAGCCGCCTGTCCGATGGGGGACCTCACGGCGGGCGAGGTGGCCAGGCTGCTGTCCCGGGCCCGGTTTCCCCTGGCGGTGGTGGGCCTGGGCGCGGACCCGGAGGACGCCGCCGCCGCGGCGGGGTTCCTGGAGCGGCAGGCGATACCCTTTGTCGTCACCCCCCAGGCCAAGGGGCTGATAGACGAGAGGCACCCCATGTTCTGCGGCGTGGCGGGGGGCATGGCCGCCGACGGGGTGATGGTCGAGCTCCTGGAAAGGGCCGACCTTGTCCTGGGAATCGGATTTGAGCCCTCGGAGGTCGACCAGGACTGGCACCAGAGGCTTCCCGTGATATGGATCCAGGACGCGCCTCACGCCTGCCGCCGGTCCCTCCCCCCCCGCTGCCTGGCCCGGCGCTTCGCCGCCGTGGCCCGGGAGCTGCAGGAGATGCTTCCCGCGCCGCCCAACTGGGGCTGGGAGGCTGAGACGCCCTCGCGGGTCCGGGATTCGCTGGCGGAGCGGTTGGAGGTGCCTTTCGACGCCTCCCGGCGCGGGCGGCTGTCACCCGTCCGGGTGCTCAGGGCCTTGAGGGCGGCGCTGCCGGAGGACGCGGTGATGGTGACCGACGTTGGGGCTCACAAGCTCCTCGCCGGCCAGGCGTGGAGGGCCTTCCGGCCCGGGACGTTTTTCATGTCCAACGGGCTGTCTTCCATGGGGTTCGGCCTGCCCGCAGCCATTGCGGCCTCCCTGGAGCTTCCCGGCCGGCCGGTGGTGGCGCTCATAGGCGACGGGGGCATGGCCATGATGATGCAGGAGGTGGAGACGGCGGTCCGGCTGGCGGCCCCAGTGACGGTGGTCGTCCTGGTGGACCGCTGCCTGGCCCTCATCAGGGTGTCCCAGGAGAGGCGCGGGCTGGACCGAGCCGGGGTCGACTTCGGCGACATCGGGTTTTCCGCCTGCGCCCGGGCCATGGGCGCCGAGGGGTACGCGGTGCAGCACGAAGCGGAGCTGGCCCCGCTGCTGCGCCGCTGTGCGGCCTCGGGACGGCCGGCGGTGGTGGAGGTGCCGGTGGACGACGGAGAGTACGGCCGCTACCTGTAACTTAAAGGGAGTGAGGCTCATGAAGGGTGGGCCGGCCGAAAGGGAGGTGGAGTACGCCCTGCTTTCCGTCCTGCTGGGGTCTCCCTCTCCGGTCGGCTCCAGCGCCATCGCCTCCGCCCTGAGTGCGGCCGGCCGGCAGCTCAGCCGGAGCACCGTGGGGCGCTGTCTTCAGGAGTTCGACGCCCGGGGGCTCACCCAGCGTGTGGGCAACCGGGGGCGGCGGCTGACGGACAGGGGACGGAGCTATCTGGAGCAACTCGGCCGGGAGATGCTGCGGGCCCGGGGAAGCGACCGGCTTCTGCTGGCCCTGGAGGGGGCCGAGGGGGAGCGCCTCATCAAGGTGCTGGTGGCTCGCCGGGCCCTGGAGAGGGAGGCTGCCAGGCTGGCCGCCCTCCATGCCACCGCCGAGCAACTGGCGGAGATGGAGAGGGTGGTGGGGCAGGCCCGGGAGCGCATGGCCAGCGGAGCCTCGACGGTAGAGGAGGACCACGATTTCCACGACCTGGTGGCTGCGGCCTCGGGCAACGAGGTGCTTTTGCGGGTGCTGAGCCTGGTGAGGCGGGAGAGCAGCCTTTCCGAGAGCCTGGGGCGGATACGGCGGGAGGTGGGCGGTGAGCTCCTGAAGGACCACGAGGCGCTGCTGGAGTGCCTCCGCCGCCGGGACCCCGAGGCGGCGGAGGCGGCTATGTGCCGCCACATAGACGGCCTCATAGACGATGTGCGCACCTACTGGGGACGGCAGGGCCGGGAGGAGCGTCGACCATGAAGACAGGGACGGGGGGCGATGGCGGTGGCTGGGCGGGCCAGGTATCGCTTTGAGCTCTATGAGCGTCTGGAGAAGAATCGGGCCAGGATAATGGAGCAGATCTCCAGGGTTCCCGACCAGGTGGGGGTCCCCGCCGAGATGAAGGGGGCTGCAGGGCTGCTGGGGGGGTCGGGCTGCCACGCCACGCTGCGGAAGGCCGTGTCCGACGCCATGGACGCCGGTTCGAGGCGGCTGATATCGCTTAAGGACCTGGATGCCGAGCTCCGCAGGGTGGTGAAGGACATTTACGGAGACCGGTACGATGCCATTGCGGTCAACACCTGCGAGGCCGGGCTGCACGTGGCCTTCGACGCCCTGGTGTCGCCGCCCATCGCCGGCCGGGGTGAGCCCTACCGGGCCTGCTACGTGGCGCCGTACGAGCGCCACATCCACCATCAGGCCGGCTACGGGCGGCCCTTCCCCCCAATGTACAAGGACATCACCAGCGACCGCGGGGTCACTGCGGGCGAGTACGGGATGCTGGGCAAGCGGCTGGCCGGCCTGGAGACGGTCCTGGTGCGGCTGGCCGGGGCCGACTACACCGTTCACGGCATAAAGTCGCACCCCTGCACCCTGCTGCTCAACGTCGACCCGCAGGGGTCCATCGCGGCGCTGAGGCGGGCGGCGGAGGTCCACGCGTCCTCCCTGGCGGCGTTCGCCTCCATGGCCTACAACACCCCCGGGTACGGCTACGGCGTCCACGACGCGGACGGCGCGCCGGTGCTGCAGAAGCTGATGGGCAGCCTGGCCCGTGAATACGGGGTGCCGTACATCACCGACAACGCCCGGGGGACGCCGGCCCTGGGGGTGGACCCCGGGAAGATCGGCGCCGATGTGATGGTGTACAGCACCGACAAGGCGTTCTGCGGGCCCACCGGGGGGCTGGTGATCGGCCTTGAGGAACCCATGAGCGCACTGCGCCGGGCCCTGGGGGTGCACAGCCAGCGGTGGGGGACCACCGCGGCCCACGGCAAGTCGGCCTATGTGGCCTTCGACCCCGGCAAGGAGGCCCTCCTGGGGATCATCAAGAGCCTGGAGCTGCTGCGCGACGACCCCGACCAGTTCACCCGGCCGGTAGACGACATGTACGCCATCGTGGCTGAGGAGTTCGCGGGCATCGGGCCGGAGTGGCTCCGCCGGGGCCTGGTGATCACCAAATCGTACAACCAGCTCGCCGTGGAGATCAACTACGAGAACACCTGGAAGGGCCGCGACTGGGGCTTCCCCATCTTCACCATCGAGGACATGTACGCGGGGAGCAACCTGTTGCAGTCGGCCCTGCCCGCCATGGGCTTCGTCGCCGGGCTGCTGGCCTACGACGCCAACATCGTCATGGGGCCGGCGGTGGGGACGGCCGATGAAAACGGCCAGCTCATAGAGGGGCGGATGCGTCCCCTCATCAAGTGCCTGGTCAGGGTGATGGAGGTCATTGCATCCTACGTCGATGCCTGAGCCGCCTCCGGGTTCGGCGAGGCCGCAGCCTGGGGCGAGGGGAAGGAGGGCGGTGGCGTGCCCCGCATACGGGTGGAGTGGCTCGAGGGACGGACGCAGGAGCAGCGGGAAGAGCTGGCGCGGCTGATCACCGACGCCGTGGTGAAGGTGGCCAGGGTGGCCCCTGAGGCGGTGACCGTCGTCTTCCAGGAGAACCCGCCCCACCTCATGGCCAAAGGGGGCAAGATGGTCTCCAAACACGGTCTATAGAAGACGGCCGGCCGGGGGGCGGGGCCCGCCTTCTGGGGTCCGCCCCCCGCAGGCTGGCGTGGGGAGGGGGCCGGGATGAGGGCGGATCGTCTGGTTTTGGTCAGCGGGCCGGAGAGCGCCGCGTACCGGGAGGCCATTGCCCGGGCGGCACCGGGGTGGGAGATCGACTTTGCCGCCACGGAGGAGGAGTTTCAGCGGCTCTTAGGCCTGGCAGAGGTGGTCTTCGACGTGCAGCACCGCCGGGGCCGCCCCTTCGCCTCCTCAGCGAGCCTGAGGTGGCTGCACACCGCCAGCACCGGGGTAGACCGCTACCTGACGCCGGAGTTTGTGGCCAGCGACGTGCTGCTCACCAACTCCCGGGGCATACACGCCGTGCCCATCGCTGAGCACGTAATGGCCCTGATGCTGGCCCACGCGCGCCTGCTGGAGCAGAGCTGGAAAGACCAGCGGGAGCGGAGGTGGGGAGACCGGCGGCTTTACGAGCGGCTGGGGGAGCTCCGGGGCAAGACCCTGGGACTGCTGGGGGTAGGCCACATCGGCTCCGAGCTGGCGGTCAGAGCCCGGGCCTTCGGCATGAGGGTGATCGGCTGCCGCCGCCGGCCCCTCCCCCCGCCCCCCGGGGTGGAGCGGGTCTACGCGGCGGACCGGCTGGCCGAGTTCCTGGGACAGTGCGACTTTCTGGCGGTAGCCGTCCCCTTAACCGCTCAGACCCGGGGCCTTCTGGGGCGGGCGGAGTTCGCCGCGCTTAAGCCAGGGGCCTACCTGGTCAACGTGGCCCGGGGAGGGGTGGTGGACGAAGACGCCCTGGTGGAATCGCTGCGGGCCGGGCGGCTGAGCGGCGCCGCCCTGGACGTGTTCGCCGAGGAGCCCCTCCCGTGCACCAGCGTCCTTTACGCCACGCCGGGGGTGACGATCACGCCCCACGTGGCCGGCCTGGGCCCGAGCCTCGACGCCGAGCGCATAGGGCTGTTCGCGGACAACCTGGCCCGATACGTGGAGGGGCGGCCCCTGCGCAACGTGGTCGACAAGCGGGCCGGCTACTAGCCGCGCCGGGAGGGACTATGAGGCTTACCGACGAAGAGAAGCGGACGCTCGACGGTGGGCGCGGCGAGGCCAGGCGGGTGGCCATGGAGATCCTCGCCGGCATGGGAAAGATCTTTGAGGCCGGGCGGCTGGTCCCGGTCAGGTCGGCGCACGTGCTCGCCTCCCTGCTCAACTTCCACGGCGCCGGGCTGGAGGTCATAGAAAGGCTGGCCGCGCTGGGGGCCCGCTACGCGGTGCCGACCACGGTGGACCCGGTCTCGGTGAGCCTGGAGGGCGACGACATCCCCCTTCCGCCCGGGCTGGCCGAACGGCAGCGGCGCATCTGCGCCGCCCATGCCGCCATGGGGGTGGTGCCTTCCTGGACCTGCACCCCTTACTGGGGCGGAAACCTCCCCGGCTACGGGGACCATGTGGCCTGGTCGGAGTCGTCAGCGGTGGCGTTTGTGAACTCCGTCCTGGGGGCGCGCACCAACCGCCTCAGCACCGGCCTGGAGATCGCGGCCTCAATCATGGGGCGGATTCCGGAGTGCGGCCTGCACCTGACGGAGAACCGGCGGCCTCGGGTCCGGTTCCGTGTCGAGGCGGATCCCGCGGACGAGCTGGACTTCGGTGCCATCGGCTACCTGGTGGGGCGGCTGGCCCCGGGCCGGACGCCCTACCTGGTGGGCCTGCCTCCCCACGCGACCTGGGAGCAGCTCACCAGCCTGGGGGCCGCAGCCGCCTCTGCCGGGGGCATAGCCCTGTTCCACGCCGAGGGCGTCACCGCCGAGTCGAGGCGGGGGGCTGTAGATCTGAGGGGCTTGAGGCGGGCCGAGGAGCACCTCATCGACCGCGCCGCGATCCGGAGGGCGGTGGCCGAGCTGACCACTGCCTCCCGCACCCCCGACCTGGTAGCCCTCGGCTGCCCCCACTGGTCGGTGCGTCAGCTCAGCCGTCTTGCGGCCCTGCTGAGGGGCAGGCGGGTGAGGGACTCGGTGCGGCTGTGGGTCTACACCTCGCCCTACGTCAAGCGGGCCGCGCTGGAGAAGGGGGTCGCCCAGGCCATTGAGGCCTCGGGGGCCCGGATTCTTACTGGCACCTGTATGGTGATATCCTTCCTCCGGCATGCGGGGGTGCGCGTCATGATGACCGACTCGGTACGCGCCGCCCGGCTGGTGCCGTCGGAGCACGGCTGTGAAGCGGTGCTGGCGCCGCTGGCCGAGTGTGTGTCCCGGGCCACGGAGGCGGGCGCGGGATGAAGCCCCACCTCGAACACATCGAACCGCAAGCCGACCGCGTCTTCAGGGGGCGGCCGGTGTCCGACGGGATCGCCCGGGCTCAGGCCGTGGTAACCCGTCAGCCGTTCATGTTCTCTCACGGCCTTGACCCGGCCAGCGGCATCGTGATCGATCGCAGTCACGAGCTGTACGGCAGGCTGGTGCGGGGGAGCGTGCTGGTCTTCCCCCGCGGGGTGGGCTCGACCAGCGCGGGCATGTGGCTCCTGGAGGCGGTGCTCCAGGGCAATGCACCGGCGGCCCTGGTGATGGAGGAGATAGATCCTGTCCTGGCCATGGGCGCCCTTTTTGCCCGGCTGTTCTTCCAGCGCAGCCTGCCCGTCGTGGACAAGATCCGGCCGGCGGCCCTGCTGGCGATCAGGACGGGGGACTGGGTGGAGGTGGACGGGGGTGCGGGCATGGTGCGGCTGTTGCGTGGCGGGCGCGAGGGCGCGGCCCGGCCGCCCCGCGGCCGGCTGCCGGAAGGGGGAGCTTCAGGGGGGGAAGGTGGAGGATGTCGGCGGTGCTGAGGGTGGGTGCGGCGGAGCTTTTGGCCTTTGCCAGGGCGGTGCTGGAGAGGAAGGGGGTTCCCCCCGAGGACGCAGGGCTGGCGGCCGAGGCCCTGGTGGCCACCAACCTCAGGGGGGTGGACAGCCATGGCATCAACCGTCTTCCCGAATACGTCGCCAGGTTAGAGCGGGGGCTGATGCAGGCCGTCACCCGGCTCACCCCTGTAGCCTCCAGTCCGCCCCTGGAGCTTTGGGACGGCCAGGGCGGCGTTGGACCGGTCGTGGCCTCCCGGACCATGGAGCGGGCCGTGGCCCTCGCCCGCGACCACGGGGTGGGCGTGGTGGGCGTGCGCCGCAGCAACCACTTCGGTGCGGCAGGGCACTACGCCCTGATGGCTGCCGCACGGGGGCTCATCGGGCTTGCCGCCACCAACGCTGCGCCTACGCTGGCACCCTGGGGTGGCCGGGAGGCCAGGCTGGGGAACAACCCCTGGGCCATCGCCGTCCCCTGCCGGACCCTGGGCCACCCCCTGCTCCTGGACATCGCCAACAGCGTGTCCTCCTTCGGCAAGCTGCGCCAGTTGGCGGAGGAGGGCCGGCCCATCCCCGAGGGCTGGGTGATGACGGCGGACGGACGGCCCACCACTGACCCCCGGGAGGCGCTCTCCGGAGTACTGCTGCCCATGGGCGGCCACAAAGGGTACGCTATAAGCTTCATGATCGAGGTGCTGGCCGGGGCGCTGACCGGGGCGGGGTGCCCCGGCGCCGACCCGGATGGGGGCGGGGTGGGCCACCTCATGGCGGCGGTGGGCGTCACGGCCTTTGCCACCCCCGAAGAGTTTGAGGCGCGCCTGGGCCGAGTGATTAAGGCCATGAAGACGGCGCCCCTGGCGCCCGGCCACAAAGAGGTCATGGTGCCGGGCGAGGTCGAGGCCAGGAACGAGGCCGAAAGGCGGCGGGCAGGGATACCCTTGCCGGCCCCTGTGGTGGAGCGGCTAGTGCGGTTGGGTGAGGGCCTGGGGGTGAGCTTTCCTTCACGGGGCGGGGGGTCGCCTTGAGCGCGGGGCTGACGATCGGGCTGCGTCGGGCCTGTGACCGGGCGGCGGGGCGGTGGTTCCCGCGCTTACAGGAATTCTGCGCCGTCAGGTCGGTGGCCGGCGACGCCGAGGGGATGGCGCGGGCGGTCTCGACGGTGCAGGCCTGGCTGACTGAGGCCGGGGCCAGGGTCGTCCTTCTTCCCTCGGTGCGGGCGCCGGCGGTCTACGGGGAGCTGGGCGAGGGGCCGGTCACGGTGCTGTTCTACAACCACTATGACGTGGTGGATGAGGGTCCGGGATGGACCTTGCCGGCCTTTGCCCCGCGGGTGAGGGGGAAGGCGCTTTACGCCCGCGGCGCCGCCGACAACAAGGGCAACCTGGCGGCCCGGCTGGCGGCCCTGGAGGCCATGAGGGATGCCGGCCTCACCCTGCCGGCCAGGCTCAAGTTCCTGGTCGAGGGCGAAGAGGAGGTGGGCAGCCCCGGCCTTGCCGGCCTGGTGGCCCGCCACGGGCGGCTGCTTGCGGCGGATTGCTGCGTGTGGGAAGGGGGGTACCGTGACGCCAGGGGGCGTCCCACCATCAGGTTGGGGATGAAGGGGCTGCTCCGGGTGGAGCTCCGCTGCCGCTGCCTGGGGGCCGATGCCCACTCCAAGATGGCTGCGGTGAAGAAGAGCGCAGCCTGGAGGCTCGTCTGGGCCCTGGCCGGCCTCAAGGGGCGGGACGAGCGGGTTTCGGTCCCGGGGTTCTACGACGCGGTGACCGTCCCCACGGCCGACGACCTGGAGTGCCTAGCGGGGGTGGAGGACGAGGGGGCGGGGGTTCCGCCCGCGGAACTCCTGCCCGGGATAGGCCCCCGAGAGGTCACCCGGCGGCTGCTGTTTTCCCCCACCCTGAACGTCTCCGCCCTCCGCGCGGGCGCAGGGGGCGGGACGGTGATGCCTGCCGAGGCCTCGGCCACGCTGGACATCCGGCTGGTGCCCGATCAGGACCCGGCGGAGGTCGAGCGCCTGCTCCGCGGGCACCTGGCGGCAGACGGCTTCGGCGACGTCGAGGTGGCGCTGCAGGCGGCGGCGCGGCCCTGCCGGACCCCGCCCCGGAGCCCCGTGGCCCGGGCGGCTCGGGAGGCGGCCCGGGAGGTGTACGGGGTGGAGCCCGCCGTCTACCCGCTGTCGCCGGGGTCGGGCCCGCTCCACGTGGTGTGTGGGGACCGGGGGCTGCCGGCGGTGGCCTTCGGCGTGGGGCACGACGGCTCCAGCACCCATGGGCCCGATGAGAACATACGGTTGGAAGACTTCCGGCAGGGGGTGGCGATGGTGGTCTGCACCCTCCTAAAGCTGGCGTCCTGGGGGCGATGAGTCATGCCCATGACCGTGTCCGAAAAGATACTGGCCGCCCATGCCGGGCTTAAAGAGGTCTCCGCCGGCCAGTACGTGGAGGCCCAGGCCGACCTCACCGTGACCAACGACACCTCGGGCCACCACCTGGTGCGCCTCTGCAACGAGCTGGGGATCGGGCCCTGGGACCGGAGACGCTTTGCCATCGGCCTCGACCACCTGGTGCCGGCCAACGAACCGGAGTCGGCCCACGATCACAACGTGATCCGGGAGTTCGCCCGCCGCCACCGCCTGCCGCACTTCGCCGACATAAGCTGCGGCAACCACCTTCAGATACCGGTGGAGCGCGGCCTGGTGCGCCCCGGCATGCTGATACCCGGCAACGACTCACACTGCACCATGTTCGGGGCGCTGGGGGCTTTGGGCGTCGGGATCGGCATCACTGAGACGGTGGAGCTCCTGGCCACGGGGAGGCTGTGGTTTAAGGTGCCGCCCACCATCCGGGTCCGGGTCGAGGGCAGGGGTCTGCCGTCTGGAGTGGAGGCCAAGGACGTGGTCCTGGAGGTTGCGCGGCTGCTGGGCTGCGACGGGGCCACTTACAGCACCCTGGAGTTCTGCGGCCCGGCGGTGGAGGGCATGGGGCTGGAAGAGCGGATGACGCTGTGCAACATGGCTGTGGAGGTAGGGGCCAAGGCGGGAGTGGTGGAGGCCGACGGGGTGGTGGCCGAGTACCTGAGCGGCCGCGAGGACCCTAACGGTCAGGGCGAGGCGTGGCACCTGGCCCGGAACGACCCGGGGGCCCGCTTTGAGCGCACCCTAGTCCTCCAGGCCGCCTCCCTGGGCCCCCGGGTGGCGGTGCCTCCCCGGGTGGACGCCGTGGTCGACGTGGGCGAGGTCAGGGGAACCCCCATCACCCAGGCCTTTATCGGCTCCTGCACCAACGGGCGGCTCTCCGATCTGGCTGCGGCGGCGCGAATCCTTCGCGGGCGCAGGGTGGCGCCGGGCGTGAGGCTGATCGTCACCCCCCTCTCCCGCGAGGTGGTGCTGGCGGCGGTCAGGGAGGGGATAATCGAGGCCCTGCTACAGGCCGGGGCCCTGGTGACCGGGGTGGGGTGCGGCGCCTGCACTGGGGTGTGCAACGGGGTCTTGGCCGATGACGACGTTTGCGTCGCCACCATCAATCGGAACTTCCCCGGACGCATGGGGGCCCGGCAGGCCCGCATATTCCTGGCCTCGCCCTCGACGGCGGCGGCCTCGGCCGTGGCCGGGCACCTCGAAGACCCCAGGGCCTTCCTGGAGTAGGGGGTGAACCTCCTGAAGCTGGTCAGGCAGGGTCGGGCGTGGTGCTTCGGTGACCAGGTGGACACCGACCAGGTGCTGCCCGGAAGGTACATGGGCCTGGGGGACCCGGCGCGGGCCGCCCGCCACCTCATGGAGGGCCTGGACCCGGAGTTCGGCGCTCAGGTCCGACCTGGAGACATCATCGTGGCGGGCCGCAACTTCGGCCTCGGCTCCACGCGCGGGCAGGCGCTCCTGGCCATGAAAGCCGCGGGGCTGGGGGGCATCGTGGCCGAATCGTTCTCCCGCATCTTCTTCCGGGGCTGCATCAGCGAGGGCATACCGGTACTGGAGTGCCCCGGCATACGGGGCCTGGTTGCCACCGGAGACGAGGTGAAGGTCGACTTCGGGTCGGGGGAGGTGTGCAACCTCTCTACAGGGAGGTCGCTTAGGGGCCGGAGGCTGGAGGGGTTCATGCTGGAACGCCTGGCCCAGGGCGGGAGCCTGGCCTTCCTCCGGTCGCGGGGCCTGGTGGGCGGCTGCGAGGGAGGCGGCGACCCACGGGGGGGCGGGGGCCCGCGAGGGGACGGGGCTGCCCCCTCCGCGCCTCGGGCCGAGAGGTGAGCCAGCCGGAGGCAGGGGGGCCGGACGGTGCCGAGGGGCGGAACACCGCCGTCGCCTGCCTCGGCCAGGCGTGCGTCTCGTTCTGCAGCAACTTCGTGGCCCTGCTCACCCCCTTTTACGTGGAGGCCCTGGGCCGTCTGGAGGGTCGGCCGCTGCAGCCCGCGGCGGCGGTGGTCTGGTCGGGGGCCATAATCGCGGCCTCGGGACTGACCGAGATCGCCGGGTCCTTTCTGTGGGCCTACCTGGCTGGCCGGGTGAGCGTCCGGTTCCTTTATGGGCGGGGCGTGGCCTGCCATGCCGTGCTTATGGCGGTGTTCGCATACCTCACCGACGTGAGGTGGCTGCTCCTCACCCGCCTGGCGCAGGGGTTCCTGGGAGGCGTGTCCACTATCGGCCTGATCATTGTGGCCCACTCCCCTTCTGACGCGAGGGCGGCCCGGGTGGGACTGTTCCAGGGTGCGCTCACCCTGGGCCAGGTGCTGGGGCCGCTTGCTGCGGCTATGGCTGGGGCGGCCCTGGGCTTTCGGGCGGCGTTCCTCCTGGCCGCGGCGCTGCTGGCGGCCCTGGCTGCGGCTGCGCCGCTGGCCCTGTCGGAAATGCCGGGCGTTTCCGGGCGGCTCCCGGACGGGAGGGCGGCCGGCTCGGGCCAGGCGGCCCGGGGGGACGGGGGAATGGCCCTAGTGGCGTCTCTGCTTCTGGTGCTCGCCGCAGGCTGCCAGATCACCTTCCTCCCTGCGCTCCTTCCCAAGGTGGTGGCCGGGCTGGGCGTCCCCCCCTCCCGGGCCCAGGTGGTTGCGGGGGCCGTCGTGGCGGTGTATGGCGCAGCGGCGGCGGCGGGGGCCGTGTTCTTCGGCCGCCTGGCCGGAAGGACGCCTCCCCGGCGGCTGCTGGCGGCAACGGTCGTCGTGGCGTCGGCGGCCGTGCTGGCGCTGGGCCGGGCCCGTTCCGTGACGGCCTTCGCCATAGCCAGGTGCCTGCAGACCTTTGCCGTCTCGTCGGTGTTCCCCGTTGTGGCGTCGGCGGCCGCTGCTCAGGGCGGCGTAGCCCTCGGTGCGGTCAACGCCGTGCGGCTGCTGTCGACTTCGGTTGGCCCGGCGGCCGCCGCGGCCGCCTCCGCCGGGCTGGGCGGGGGGGCGGTCTACCCGGTCGTGGGGG
>JAIMBG010000179.1 GCA_023511555.1 Acetobacteraceae bacterium
GGGGGGGGGGGGGTTGCCGGCCCCCCCGCCCCGGGGAGAGGTGGTCAGTTTGAAGGCGGCGGTGGACTTCGACCCCAGCACGCCGCTGCTGCTGAGTTCCAGGGCCATGCTGCTGCGCACTAACCTCGGGGCGCTGGTCCGAGCGCCGCGAACCGGGCGCTACCGCATGCTGTCCCAGGCGCAGGCGCTGGGGCTGGCGCTGTGCGACGGAACCCACAGCCTTGCCGAAATCGTCCCGGCCCTGGCCGACCTCTACCGCCTGCCCCCGGAGGCGGTGGAGGCGGAAATGGCCCGGCTGTACTCGGAGTGCCTGTCCCTGGGCGTACTGGCCGCCCTCCCGGTCCGTCTTCCCGGCCCTTCCCACGACTTTCAACCCTTCGTGTTCCGCCCCGAGGAGGCCCCGGCCGCCGTCCACCCCCGGGAGCTTCAAACCCTCGGCCTGGAGCTCACGCAGGTGTGCACGCTGTCCTGCGCTTACTGTTTCGCCTCGGACCGGGCCGGCCGGCCCGTGGCCATGCCCACGGACATGGCCTTGAGGCTGCTTGAGGAGGGCCGCCGGGCGGGGGCCAGGTCCCTGATTCTGGGAGGTGGCGAGCCGCTCGCACATCCCGACGTCGTCGCCGTCATAGGGCTGGCGGTGCGCCTCGGTTACCGGGACATCCAGGTATCTACCAAGGCCACCGTCATTACGCGGGGGCTGGCCTCGGACCTGAGGCGCGCGGGACTGGACCAGATTCAGGTCAGCCTGGACTCCTGGTACCCGGAGGAGTGGGAAGGGCTGGTGGGCCGGCAGGGGGCCTGGGCGCGGGCCCTTGAAGGGCTGGTGTTCCTTCTGCAGGAGGGGTTCACCGTCATCGTCCGCCCCACCATCACCCGCATCAACGCCGACCGTTTTCCCGATCTCGTCCTCAACCTTGCCCGACTGGGTATCCGCTCCTTCCGGGCCGCTACGGTGGTACCTGTGGGCCGGGCCGGCCGGGGGCTGCTACCTTCCGCGGAGCAGGTGCAGCGGCTGGAGGCGGAACTGAACAGGGTACGGCAGGAGGCCGCGGTCCGCGTAGAGCTGGCTGCCCCCCGGGCGGGCGCGGTCCACCACTGCCCGGGCGGTCGCCTCAGCCTGTATGTCCTGGCCGGCGGCCGGGTGGTCCCCTGCGACTTTATCGCTACCCTGGCCGGCGACGCCGAGGTGCTGGGGGACGCCCGGGGGCAGAGCCTGGCCGAGATCTGGGGCGGAGAACGGGTACGGGCCTTTAGAAGGCCCCGGGTCACTCACCCCGCCTGCCGGGCCTGCGAGATGCTTCTGTTCTGCGCCGGGGGCTGCCGGGTCCGAGCCTTCACCTTCAGCGGGGACATGAACCAGCCTGACCCCCGGTGTCCCAGGGTACACCCGGAGTTCGCGCCCGGGGCGTTGGTTCCGGCCTAGGCGGGCGCGGTGCGGTCCGCAGGCGGGCCCGGGCCCGCCGCCTTCGGAGCCCCCGGCGAAAGGAGAGGTTGTCCTTGCCTGAGTGGAACTTCGATCCTACTGCGCCGCTGCTGCTCCACCCCAGGGCCCGGCTGCTCCGGACCAACTTCGGGGCCCTGCTCCAGGAAGCAGTTACTTCCAGGTCCCGTGCCCTGTCCCAGAGCGAAGCGCTGGGCCTCGCCCTGTGCGGCGGCACCCACACCTTCTCCGAAATCGTCCCGGCCATGGCCGAGCTTTACGGGGTGCCCCGCGAGAGGGTAGAGGAGGACATGGGAAAGCTGTTCTCCGAGTACCTCCGTGACGGCTTGCTTATCGTCCTCCCCTGCCCCCTGCCCGAGCCTGCGTATGACCACCGGGAGTTCATCTTCGTGCCGGAGGAGGACCCGCGCGCCGTACACCCCTCGAAGCTCCTCAACCTGGCCCTGCAGCTCACCGAGGGCTGCGTGTTGGCCTGCGCCTACTGCTACGCCCTGAGCGGTCCGTCCGACCATGGCCGCGACATGCCCACCCGTCTGGCCCTGAGGCTGCTGAGGGAGGGGCGAGAGGCCGGCGCGACCAACCTGATCGTAGGAGGCGGCGAGCCCCTGATACACCCGGACGTGTCTGAGATCCTGGAGCGGGCTATTCGGCTGGGCTACCAGGACATCCGCGTTTCCACCAAGGCCACCCGGGTCACGCGGGAGCTGGCGGAGGGACTGCGCCGGGCCGGGCTCAGCCAGATCCAGGTCAGCCTCGACTCCTGGGTGCCCTCGGAGGTCGACCGGCTGGTGGGAGGCGGCAACGCCTTGGCCCACGCTCTTCAGGGGCTGGTGTACCTGCTCGAGCAGAACTTCCGCGTGACCGTACGCGCCACCATCACCCGGCTGAATGCCGAGAGCTTCCCCGAGCTGGTGCGCGGCATGGCCCGGCTGGGCCTCACCTCGTTCTGGGCGGGCACGGTGGTGCCGGTGGGACGGGCGACGGCGGGCCTCCTTCCCACCCCCGAACAGCTAGCCCGGCTGGAATCGGATCTGCAGCAGGTGCGCCGTGAGATGCCGGGCATCAGCATCCCTCCGGTCGGTAGCGACGCCCTTACCCAGTGCGGCGGGGGGCGGCTGGGCGTTTATGTCCTGGCCGATGGCCGCGTGGTGCCCTGCGACCTCATCGCCACGCTGGTCACCCCCAGCGAGGTGCTGGGGAACGTCCACGAGCAGTCTCTGCCCGAGATCTGGAACGGAGAGCGGATCCGGGCCTTCAGGCAGCCGCGGGTGAGCCACCCTGTCTGCCTCTCCTGCAAGACACTGGCGCTGTGCGCCGGGGGCTGCCGGGTGCGGGCGTTCGTGGCATACGGCGACCAGAACCAGCCTGACCCCCTGTGCCCGAAGTTGCGCTCCGCCCTGTGGCACGATGAGTGAATGCCGGCTTGGCCTCCGGCCGTGGATCTTGCCCGTGGCGATGGACATTGGCCTGCGGGAGGCGGCGGCCCGGGCTGCAGCAGCGGAGGGCCTGGCCTGGGGGTGGGGTGGGGGGATGCAGGGCCTGAACCCGCAGGCCGAGGCGAGGAAGCGGGGTCGACGGGGCGGCTGGGGCGGGGCGAGCGCGGGGTCACGCCGGCCTCAGCAGGTATAACAAGCAGGACGCCCGGCCTCCGGGGGGTAGCCGGGCCCCGCTCTCGGACCGCAGAGAGGCTGCGCTTCCCGCAGCCTGGCTAAGGCGGGACGCTCCTTCCTGCCTCGCGGACTCCCACACACGGCGCGACCATGTGCTCGGTGCACCAAGCCTTGCGGTCATCCAGGCGACGCAGAAACACCGGCGCCTACCGATCGCTGTTCTGCCGCTTCATCAGGGGTGATGGCCGTGTTCAAGCGTTAC
Source organism: Acetobacteraceae bacterium (assembly GCA_023511555.1). GTDB lineage: Bacteria > Bacillota > Sulfobacillia > JAIMBG01 > JAIMBG01 > JAIMBG01. The sequence goes on from JAIMBG010000179.1 coordinate 3,314, forward strand.
CAGGAGTACCGTCAGGGCGGCCAGGATCACTGGGTGCAGAAAACTGAGCCATCGCACGGCCGGCCCTCGTCTCAGCGAACTTCAGCATGTCCTCCGCCACCACGGCCCACGGCCTGGGGCCGTTATCAACGAAGATCTTGAGGGCACGTCTCAGGTAGGGGATCGCCGCGTCGGATCTGTCGAGCCCTAGCAGCGCCTGGGCCAGGACGAGCATACTAGGTCCGGCCTCAATGCGCGACCCGACCTTCTCCGCGACTGCCAGCGCGGACCGCGCGTTCTGAAGCGCTTCGGGAAGGCGTCCTTCTGCTATTTCAAGGCGGGCCAGCTCATGGTGCGTCTCCGCCAAGAACACGCTCGGCTGGCCGTTCACCACGGCCAGTGCCCGGGCAAAGCTGGTGCGAGCCGCGCGGCGGTCCCCTCTTGCCAGGTGAAGGCTTCCCAGGGAGTTGTACACGTCCGCCATGAGGTCAGCCCTGCCCGACGGCTCGAGCAGCCGAAGGGCCGCGTCCAGAGCGGCCTGGGCCGCCTCATACTCCCCTAGCTGCAGGGAGAACCACCCCAGGCTGGCCTCAAGCTTGCCCCGCTCGACCAGACTCAGGACCTCTTCGGCCCTCTCGGACGCAACTCGCAGGCTATCCCGAGCCTCTGCGTATCGCTCCAGGAACCCCAGGGCGACACCCAGTCCCCATCGGGCTAGCACCAGCAAACGTCGGTTGCTTGAGGCGCGCAGATGGGTCAACGCCTCATTGAACAGGTTCAGAGCCTCGAGGTGGTGTCCCTGCCCCCCCCTCGCGGCTGCCAAGTAGATTATCGCCCGGGCAGTATCGTCCCTCAACCCACATTGCTCAAGCAGCCTCACGGCCTGTCGCCCGTGGCGGACTGCTTCCCGCGGGGCTCCGACAAGGTGGGATATCCTGCACAGCGCGGTTTCCACAAGCCCCTTCAGCTCTGGGTTATCTCCGGCTCCCGTGAGCCCGGCGGCTTCGCGCAGAGCCGCCCGCGCCTCTTCGAAGCACCCGTCTTCGGCCAAGCTGATCGAGCGGTTACATAGAAGCCTGACCCGGGTCGCCGACACCAATTCCCACCTCCCCGTCCCGGTAACAAGTGTACACTGGATTGGGGGAAGATGTCAAGCAAGATCGCCGTTGGAGTGTGTGTCAACAAGTTCGTGGGGAGCGTCCCTTCGGGCTCGTTCCTGGGGGTTTTCCGGGCCGGTCAGGAGGGTGC